>NZ_OZ244056.1:912951-1217269 GCF_965215465.1 Simkania sp.
TTGCTTCTTTTTCTCTTCTGGGCGGACAATAATTTCCATGGGTTTGCTTAAGAGTCTGTCTGAAAGCTTGATCACCTCTCCTTGAAGTGTTGCAGAAAAGAGAAGGGTTTGCCTAGTTGAGGGAGTTGCTTTGACAATTTGCTCGACGGGCTTTGAAAATCCCATATCAAGCATCCGGTCTGCTTCATCTAAAACAAGCATTTCGAGACGAGAGAAATCAATCTTATCACGCTCCATGAAATCAATGAGACGACCAGGTGTGGCAATTAAGATTTCATGAGGACGTGAGAGCTGACGCATTTGCGGTGGGTAGGGCACTCCTCCTACAATACAAACCGTTTTGATCTTTTGCAGTGATTTACTGTATTTGCTTGTCTGAGTGGCAATCTGTTGGGCAAGTTCTCTAGTGGGAGCTAAAATCAAGACCCGAGGACCTATTCCTGTTTTTTCTGCAGGGGAGAGCAGCCGGTTTAGCGCAGGGAGTAAAAAAGCCGCAGTTTTTCCCGTTCCAGTTTGTGCGGACGCGCGGATATCAAAGCCGCGAATAATCTTGGGGATGGCTTTTTCTTGGATTTGGGTTGGTTTGGGATATCCGACTTTATCAACAGCTTTAAGGATTTTCGGATGCAGGCATAAATTATTAAATGTCATTTCTTTCTCTAATTTGTGAAACGGAGCCATTTTATACTTTTTGAACAATTATTGATAGGGTTATCTTTTTAATAAAATTCCCTTCTGCTAAGAGGGGAAATATGAAGAGAATCTTTTTTTTACTCATATTTCTCTTTGTGTCTTCTGTTGGCTCCCTGGAGCCGAATCACTTCCCCCTCCAGTCAAAAAAAATCCAAACACTCGCTTCTCAAGTGGTCTCAGGAGCTGTTTACTTAGGCACGGGGGCTGCTTTTCTGTCCGTATCCCTCTTAGCCCGCATGGCCTGGACAGCATCGTATTTCTCCCCATGGCATGCGACTTTAGGAAATGAGTGCCTGATCTTGAGTCATCTTACAGGTTCGGCAGCACACTATGCATTTTCGCAAATAGGGAAGAAAACCTTTTACCAGCCTTTTGCTTCATGGGAGGAAAACAGTAAAAGCCTTGCTCTAATTCCTGCTGCGACGGAAGATCAACAGAATCTTCTTGGATTTCTTGAACGGCGGTTTCTAGCGAAATGCGCTGGATTCTATCCTTTTATCGTCAATCATGTGGCCCCAATTTTTGGGATTTCAGTTCAAACGCATCCTGAAACCCAAAGCACCTATGCACGTGATCCACGCAGGACCGCTTCGAACACCTATCTTGAACGTGTCGAAAAATGGAAGGAAGTCTTGCCTCAACCCTGGTCTTATCCCCTTGTATTGACCCGACCAGCCAATCTCCAGGAGTACTTTCCCTTTTATTTCACCCTGACAAGTCAAGCTGATCTAGCAAATGTTCCTCGAAAGATTAACTCGCCCGTTGTTCTCGATTTATCAGAAATTCTCAAGGAAGAGTCTGAAGAAACCTGGCTCCAAGCTTGGGAGACCTTTCAAGCTGCTATCCCTAAGACTTGCCACTCGCATGTTCTTTGCGTGCAACAAGTAGAGCGAGACGGTGTTGGGGGGGTCAGGCTACTCCCTTTTACCAGTCAATCTCCTCAAGAGATTGAAAAGGGATATCGCTATCTTTTGGAATGGATCTCCTTTTTTGGCCTGACAGCCAATCGGATTGAACTCGATCGTCTCCTTCTACCAGCGCGACCATTGACAGCGATGAAGGGTTCTCTCAATATGACCTTGTCCAAACTGGAAAGAGAAGTTCATCTCAAAGAGCTTGAACGCAAATGGCAACTCACTCATCCCCAAAAAACTCTCATGTTTTGTGGGGCTCTTAGTATTTTAGAAGGGCTGTTGGAAAAAGTCTCCGATGAAACTTGGGGCGAAGTTATGAGCTGCCCAACTAAGGGAGTTCTTGCTGAGAGAGCGTTTGATCGGATTGAAAACAAACTCACTGAAATTCTTCAGGAAGACCCCAAAACACGTTTTTTTGATATTGCTACAGAGCTCGAGAAAGTTCACGCAGAAATCACTGTCTTGCTCGAAATTTTTTCCCCTTTCGCCGCTACAGATTTTCCGGCGATCTATCATGAAGTTCTCTCCACTACCCCTGAAGAGCTTCGTCCTTTAACGTCCTATTCGATTCATGCCTCGGGGATGACGAGTATGGCGGGAGTGCTGCAAGCAGTTCAAAAGGTGCAGGGGAGAGCGCCTTACATCCTCTTTGGAGAAAACACTTACTACGAATGTGTGACGATTGGCGATCATGTAACTCATTGTATCCCTGTGGAAGAAGCCACAGACAAAGACTGGCAAGAAGTTGATCTCTTGCTAGCTCAATTTAACCCTGCGCTCAAGAGGATTTACCTAGTGCCAACGGAGTATAAAGTTGAGCCCATTGCTGACATGTTGCGCAAAGCGTTTGCAGCGCGCTCAGGCAAACCTTTGACGCTAGCCCTTGATTGTACCATTGACTACATCGACTCGCCTCGAGTTGGGGTCCTTCTTGAGGATTTTCAAAAAGAGATTGAAACGGGCCTGCTCAACGTCGTGTGTTACCGTAGCGGACTCAAGTTTGATCTCTTTGGCATGGATAATTACTGCGGCGCCCCCTTTTACATGATTCATAACAAGGCAGCTCATTGGGCTCCCTTTGATGCGCTACTCGATGATCCTGCACTTGTCACGGATTCCTTAAGCGTGAATTGGTTTTGCTTAGCTTACAAACATGCTGCTCCCTACCTTGAGCAGTACCGCAAACACATCTTCGAGAACACCCGCGCAGTACTGGATAAAATTCCCCCTCGTCTTTTCCAAGAAGGGTCTCCTTTTCGCATCGTACCCTTCGATCACGAAACGGACCTTTCATTTTTTGACATTAAGATTTCAGGGCCTCTTCACACCATTAGAGGTTCGACCCTTGCTGGTGGTCTTCTCTACTTGAAATGCATGGAAAAAGGCTTTCCCATCTTTTACCGTCGCAGCATTGGGTTTTACCATTCTAACTTTGCGATGCTTTTTTCTGAGGAAAGCGCCACCATCCGCCTGACCTTAGGCATCGATTCCGATGAAGTGCCACTTTTCATCGAGATCTTCAATCTCATGGATACCATGAACGGCTCTCCGACTGAACTTCTACTAGAAAAAATATAATCTTCTCTTCTAGACTGCAGCTCATTTATGGAGAAATGATGACCCAAGATAAGATCCGCTGCTTTGGAAATGGTGAGAGCAAAGAGTTTTATGCCAAATACCATGATCAGGAGTGGGGCGTTCCCGTTCATGACGATCAACACCTGTTTGAAATGCTCATTTTAGAGGGAGCTCAAGCGGGATTAAGTTGGGAAACTGTTCTCAAAAAAAGGGAAGGATACCGGCGACTCTTTCACAACTTTGATCCTGTCAAGGTTGCCAACATGACAGACAAGGAGTTGGAGTCGCTGACTCAGGATCCAGCCATCATTCGAAACAAGCGTAAGATTTTCAGTGCGCGGCAAAATGCGCAGGTTTTCCTAAAAATCCAAGAGGAGTTTGGTTCTTTTGACCGGTATGTTTGGCAATTTGTCGACGAGACACCGATCGTAGGCCATTGGAATACCTGGCAAGAGGTTCCAACGCGGACCGAGCAAAGCGATCGTCTCTCCAAAGACTTAAAGCGGCGAGGGATGAGCTTCGTTGGCACGACCATCATCTACGCCTTTATGCAGGCTGTTGGCCTTGTCAACGACCACTTGACTAGCTGCATGAGCTACCAAACTTGAATAATCTTTGAGCGTTAAAGCGTTTGCAGCCTTTGCGGTGCGCTTTTGACCTTGCTTTTTCCAAAAACGGATCCAGCTAGCGGGTAGCAGTTGCCCAATGCGAAGGGTGAGCCACATGATCTTTGTGGCAAGCCATGAAGAGCGATCTCCCTTGAGAATTGAAACGCTCATTTTGGCCAGGTCTTGGTTTTCCTTAATGTATTCACGCAAGCAAGTTTCATAATTTTCAAATGCGACGAGATAATCTCCACTTGCCCTTGCAAGTTCTCCAGCGAGGACATACGCACCGACAAGTGCTACACTGGCTCCTTGCCCTGCGACGGGGGAAACGGCGTAGGCAGCATCTCCAGCAAGTGTCACGCGTCCTTTCGACCACTTGGGCATATGGACTTGAGCCATGCAATCATAAAAAAAATCAGGTGTGTCTTCCATAAACTCTAAGAGTTTGGGAATTTCCCAACTGCAGTCTTGGAAGGCATTTCTTAGACTTTGTTGCTGAAGAGCTTTGTCGCGCAAGTTCAGTTCGTTTGGCTTGGCAACAAAAGCAAAACCGGCTTTAGCCAATCCATCGCGAGGGCAGTAGACAATGGCGAATTTTTGAGGGGAGTGGTACTCTATTTCAACATGGTCGAGGTTGAGATAGTTGGGAATCGAATAGAATGAAATGTTAAGCCCAAGCTTGTTTAAAAACTGCGTTTCATCTCCCCAGACTAATTTCCGAACATGAGAGTGCAAACCATCAGCTCCGATGATCATGTCAAAAGTCCTTGGACTTTCCTTTTCAAACTCCACAAAAGTCTGCTTTTCATCTTGTGAAATCTTCGTGATGGAATCTCCAAAAAGGCATTCGACGTTTCCCATGTGCTCATATAGAATCTCACATAGTTTCCCGCGAACAATTTCAAGATCTCCTTCAACACGTGCGCCACAAAGATCGGGATGCACTTCTGAGATGGTCTTTCCTGAGCGATTCACAAAGCGAGATTCTTTGATCGCAGTCCGGTGTTGACAGATCGTTTGCCAAAGATTCATGCGCTTGACCACATCAACTGCGACACCACGAATATCAATTTTGTAACCTTCTGCCCTTAGCGTGGGTTGCTTTTCAACGACAGTGGGACGAAAGCCATATTGTTTGAGCCAGTAGGCGAGAGACAGGCCAGCAATGCCGGCTCCTGAAATCAAAATATTTTTCATCATTTCCTTTTAAGGTCGTAAAAGGTAACATGTTAACAAAAGACCGACCGTCGGTCAATTAAAAATGAGGTCCACATGCCACGAGTTGTTAAAAAACCCCAAGAAAGAAAGATGGAGATCATTGATGCCGCTCATGATCTATTTCAGGAAAAAGGGTATGACACAGTGACAATGCAAGATGTCATGAATCAATTGGGAATTGCAAAGGGAACGATATACCATTACTTTCGTTCGAAAGAAGAGCTTTTAGAAGTGGTGATCGAAAAGATTTCGGAGAAGATGATTCACAAGATGCGCGCTGCTATTGAGCAAGTCAAAGGAAGTGCCTTAGAAAAGATAGAAGCTCTTGTGGAAGCAGGGCGTCTCGAAGCTGATTCCTATGTTTTGGATGCACTTCATAAAAAGGGAAATGAGGCGATGCATACCCGTCTTCTCGTTGCGACACTGATGAAACAGGCGCCTCTCTATGCTGAGCTCATTGAGCAAGGGTGCCAAGAAGGCCTTTTTCATACAGAAGCTCCCTTAGAGTGTGCTGAGTTGATGCTCTCTGGAATCCAGTTTTTGACTGATCTTGGCATCCATCCTTGGACAGAGGAGACGCTTCAAAGGCGTGCTCAAGCTTTTCCGAAACTTGTCGAACAACTTTTAAGAGCTCCGAAGGGAGCATTCGGATTTTTACTAAATGTGTAGATAGTGTCGTTACAAGATACTCAACCCTTAATCGACTTCTGGAGAAAATTTCATCGTTGCCTTCCTTCGAAAGTCCGATTTGGACTTTCTGTATCAGCCGCCTTGAACTTTTCTTCCAAGAGCCGCTTCTTGTTTGATTTTCTCGTGACGACACTATCTAGAAATGCTAAAATGCTTGGCAACAAAGGAGTTTTTTATGACGACAAAACCAACAGCGAATCTTCAGCTCATTTATGTCTCAGACATTGATCGTTCAACGGCTTTTTACAAGACTCTTTTTAAAGCCGAGCCCGTTTTTTCAAGTCCTCGTTACGTTGCATTTGCGTCTGGAGGAGACACCCTTTTCGCCATCTGGGCTGGGGGAACGACGCCTGATCCTGCCGCGCCACGATTTTCTGAAGTAGGCATCATGCTTCCAAAGAATGAAGACGTTGACAATCTCTTTGAAGAGTGGAAAGAGATGACTGACATTAAAATTTTGCAAGAGCCCCGTGATGAGATTTTTGGCCGGACCTTTCTTGTCCAAGATCCTGATGGTCATATCATCCGCGTGTCGCCTTTAGATTAGCGAAGTTTTAAGCAGTGCCGGCAAGCCATCCTGTTGTCCACGCATTTTGGAAATTAAATCCGCCCGTGACCCCATCAATGTCGAGAATTTCTCCGCAGAAATAAAATCCCGAATGGAGTTTGCTTTCCATTGTTTTGAAATTCACCTCAGAGAGCGTCACTCCTCCGCAGGTTACAAACTCTTCTTTGTTCGTTGTTTTTCCTTTCACCTGATAGCGGTCCGCTTTTAGCTTTTCGCACAGCTTGCGAAGAGCAGGTTTGCTCATACGACTTAATAGCTGGTTTTCATCCTCACATAAAAGATTCCAAAGCCTTTTGGGAAGAGGAATGGATCGGATCGCCGAAAGTTTTTTGGCGGGGTGCTCTGAAGTAAGTAGAGACATGAGCTCATCGATTGTGAATTTTGGGAGCCAGTCAATGTAGAGCCCCACTTCATAGTTATTTTCTGCAAGAAAACGAGCTCCAAATGCTGAGAGCTTAAGCGCTGCAGGTCCACTAAAGCCCCAATGAGTGATGAGCAGTGGCCCCTGTTGGCAAAGTTTTGTTCCTTCTAACTTCAAACCGACGTTTTCAACGGAAACTCCCGAGATCGATTCGAGGGGGAAGTCGTGGATATTAAATGTGAAGAGCGACGGCACGAGTGGCTGAATCGTATGTCCAAACTTTTGAGCGATTTCAAAGCCTCCACGAGTGCTACCTGTTGCGAGAATTAAACGGTCAGCATTCAGCTTTTCAAAAGAGAGTTTCGATTGGAGCTTTATTTCAACTCCCACCCGCTTTGCTTCGGTAAGGAGGCAATCGATAATCGTCTGGGACGAATCGGTAGTTGGAAACATGCGTCCATCAGCTTCTGTTTTAAGCTCGACCCCTTTTTCTGCAAACCACTCCACAGTATCGGCAGGTTGAAACCGGTGGAAAGGTCCTAGGAGCTCTTTCGAGCCACGAGGATAGTTTTTCACGAGCTCTTTTGGGTCGAAACAAGAATGGGTCACGTTGCAGCGGCCACCACCAGATATGCGGACTTTGCTTAGGACCTTATTCGTGCGTTCATGCAATGTGACACTTGCGTGGGGGTAAGTTTTCTTGGCTGCAATGGCAGCAAAAAAACCAGCTGGACCACCACCAATAACTAGAATTTGCATGCTATCTCACAACCATCCACTGGCCAACAGGTAGGGAGCCAAGTTGAATGTTACCAATACGCACTCGTTTAAGTGAGGTGACTCTCAAATCCACAAGTTCGCACATGCGTCGGATTTGTCTGTTTCGACCTTCACGAAGCACCATGGTCAATGCGCGATCCCCAGCTCGTTTGACGCGGGCACGCTTGAGGGGTTTTCCATCGAGTTTGAGACCGAAACGAAGTTTTTGGATGACTTTTTCCGGGACAGGATCTTGAAAGCGGATAATGTACTCTTTTTCAACTTCTGAATCGGGTCCAATGATCTTCTTGGCGACGCGCCCATCAGACGAAAAGAGGAGAAGCCCTTTCGAGTTCACGTCCAATCGGCCAACAACATGGAGCGACTTGGGATCCACTGGAGGTCCCTTACCAAAACGATTTTCAGGAAGAATTAGCTCCTTGGCTTCAGGATAGTTTTCTTGAGGGAGGTTCGAGACATAGCCGAGGGGTTTATTCACCGCAATGGTGACCCGCTGCAAACCCGCTTGGTCTAAAGTGATTTTGGCATCGACAGGAACTTTAGTTCCCTGCTCTGTAATGAGCATGCCATTCACTTTGACCCGACCTTCTGCCATATATTGTTCAGCTTCTCGTCGGGAGCAGAGTCCTCGGCGAGCCATGAGCTTTGATACGCGTTCTTCATCCATGCGGACAGTTTAGCATAAAACCGATTTCCAAGTGTGTATATTAAATTTTTTTCTCACTTAAAGTTTTGCATTTGCAGCTCTACTCGCAGTTGCGTGCATGGCTATCACTGTTCAAGCAAGTATTTTAAGTTGAAAATCTGTACATAAAGCTTTCTTCAGGGTTGATTATTTTCTTAGAAGACAAGACAATTGAGAGTTTATTAAGACTCTCATTATTGCCGATTTACACAACAAGATTGATTGGGTTGAAAAGTGCATTGAAACTGTCAAACCCGACCGGACCGTCTTTTTGGGAGATTATTTTGATAGCTTCGATGAGACGGTGGACTGCACGAAGCGTACGGCGCACTGGTTGCATCAATCGCTTCAGCAGCCTCAGCGCGTGCATCTGCTAGGTAATCACGATATGCCTTATCGATTTCCGATGAGTTCGACTCTTTTATGCCCGGGCTTTACACATGAAAAGGCAGAGGTTATTAACGAGATTCTTGACTCTGGCGCAAGTTGGGATAGAACGAAATCGTTTCATTGGGATCAAGACTATTTACTGAGTCATGCTGGAATTCATCAGAATCTACTTCATCCTATTAAAGGCTTTGATTTAGAAGATTTAACTAGGCTCGAAGAACAGTCCTTCCTAAGATGCTATGCAGACATGAGCACTCCGATGTTTGGGTGTGGATACAGCCGAGGAGGCAACTATCCTTGCGGAGGCATCACGTGGCAAGACTTTGATATGGATTTTATTCCCATAGAAGGTGTGAACCAAATTGTTGGCCATACTCCCCATCCTAATGTGAAGGTTAAATTCCTGTTGGATGAAGGGGAGGAGGCAGAGGAGGGTGTCATTGAGTGCTTTTGGGATAAATATCTCTTAGATTATGAAAAAGCCCCGAAGAAGAGCTTGAATTTTGCTCTCGATACCCATCGTCAGCATTACGCAGTTCTCGAAGATGGTCAAGTTCAAGTCATAAAAAATACCTTTGCGACCAAGCAAGATTACTCTCAATAAAACGCATCAGATTTGCTAGAAACACAATCTGTGCTTTTTCAAGCCTTTGTAAGCCATGTTTTTTACGTCCCCTCATATCAGTTCCTCTAACGTTGACTTATAGAAGAAATCCTATGATTCCTGTAGCTCAAGAGCTGTTTCTCCGAACCAAATCTGAGTTTTTTCTGAAAGACTGAGACAAACTATAAAGCTGAGGTTTGCTGATAATGGTTTAGAAATTCTTGGTATTTATCTGTAAAACCCTCCGCTTTTGACCACTTTTCTAACTCGCCAAAGTCGATATCTTGAACCTCTCTACAGATATCAAGAGCTTGTTTGAGTCCCTGCCTGTCATCCCAATGATAAAAACTTGCGAGTCGATCTTTTATACTATCGATAGGACGTAACATTTTTATCGTTCCCATTTTGGTTTTAACGTTTGAAAAGTGATGGATTGGTTCGTTTCCAACTGCGATGGGGGGAGATACAAATTCTATGATCCATGGACAATCTTGGCGAATAAAATATCTGGAATTGTATTCAAAACCAAATTTACTTAAGGCTTTCTTGACTTTGCGAAGATCTTCATAGGTAATAAAATCTAGATCGTATGATTGATAGCGATTTTTAGAGTAAATGGTGACACAAGCTCCGCCGACTAAAATGAGATCAATCCCTTCTTTCCGTAGCTCTTCTGACAAATATCCTGCTAAATCTTTGAGAGAGATGTTTTTCCAATCTATCTTCATAAAGGCTTTCCTTTTCGCCGTGGTCGCTTTCTTATTGGACGTTCATAATATTTTCGACGAAAATTTTGAGGTAGGAATGTGTAAGATTTTTCAAGAAATGAAATGAGCTCTTGAAGCATGGGAAAGCGAGGATTGAATCTGTAGAGTCTTGTTCTTCCTTCTTTATAGCTAGCTATGATCCCTCCTTTTTCAAGTCTTTCCAAGGCTGTTTGAATGCTAAATAAAGGAATCTCAAATACTTTACTGAGTTCAGAAGCATATGTTTTTTCATTCTTGAGGAGAAAAAATAAGACTTTTTCAATGACTGGGTTTCCAAAAAGGTACTCTAACATAAACCACCAAGTTTTTTGGTTATATTACCAAATTAGTTGGTGATTGTCAATTAGGTGAAGAAGGTTTTTTAATTGTTTAAAAATGAGATGTTTATGCGTATTTAACGTCCGCTAGAAAGCAAAAAGGCTCAGATTCAATCTGAGCCTTTTTGCTTAGTTTTGGAGGTGGAGAGATTCGAACTCTCGTCCTTAGTAAACTCCATAGCAATGCCTACATGCTTAGTGTCTCAAATATAGTGCCAGCCTTGCTGTAAGGCACCCCACTAGGGGCTGGCACATCTCTTAAAATTCTCGAACACACGCTCTTGAGATCGAGAGGATGTGTGTTCATACCAAGTGTCCTGCGATAGGCCCCCAGACCCTTGGTCCAGTCCGAGGCTATCGGCTGCTAGATAGACGGGTTAGGTCTTAAGCAGCGTTTTCCCAATAAAGGTCTTCTTGAGTGTCGACAATTATTTGGTCTCGGCTTTTTTAAGAGGCCAGCCGAATCCTCTGCATGCCACTGGTACTTTGTTTCCAAGTCGAAACCAGTACACCCCCACTGATCATTATACCATAATGCGGGATTTTCCTCTAAATCACTCATATAAAGCAAATTAAGGAAGTGGTTTTGTTTATCTAGCTCAAATTTAGCATTTTAGGAGCTTTTCAGGCAATACTAAAAGTTAAATATTAATGATTATTTAACTTTTATTTTAAATATATTTTAAAAAACGCTATAATGCTAATTATAATTTGATATTTTAAGGGAATTATAAAAGGAAGGAAAGGATATGGCTCTAAGAGTTGATACGACTCATTCTGCCTCAGCAACTTACGCTGATAAAACACCAACAATGAACCTGGGTATTCAACCAGGAACGATCTCAGGCACAGGCCGGTCTTTAGTAGGCCGCACTGTAACTCCTTATGGAATAAGCGAAAGAACCAGTAACACCACCAGAATGGGGGATGTGATGCTCAAGCGGGGCGTCAATCCTGCTGCAACAATGGCTCTGTTGGAGAAGATTGGTCACCAAAATGGACTGATTGAGCCTTCGACAGGCATGATCAATTATCAAGCCCCAACAGGGGAAAGCGTGACTGTGAAGCCGATTTTAGGACAAACAGCGCGAGATCAGGCAAAAGCATTAGCAGCTAACGAAGATCGCTACCCTGTAGCTTGGATCGAAGTCGATGGACAGACTCGGTTAGCAACGTTTGATACAACTACGCGTCAGCTGAAATTTGAAAATCACTCGATTCATACTCTACAAATGGGACGCATGATGATCGAAAATGGAGCAGATCCTGAAGCTACTCGAGCTCTAGCTCAAGCAATTGGAGCCAAGACCGACCGTTTTGATCAGTTCACAGGCGCTATGACATTTGATGTAAGAGGCTCTGATGTGACTGTGACTCCAATTTTAACTAAGGCTGATCGAAATATTGCTAAGGTCGTCACTCCGAATGGAAGTTATCCTGTTGCGACAATGACAGCAAACGGAGCAACAAAACTGCTGGTTTACAACACAGAGACTGAAAAAATCGAAAAGCTCACAATTTCTCACAATCTACCAGCAAACATTTCAGATTACCGATTGCATGGACAAGTGCCTCATATGTTGACGGGTGTCAATGCTGCAATGGCAACAAATGGAGTATCATTGACTTTGCGTTCATCAGTTCTTGCCTATCTTCAAGAGCAAGGCGTCTCAAGTGTGATCTCTGATTCAACTGCAGGTCGCTTTTCAGTGACTCTAAACACAGGAGAAACTTTTAGCACAGGCTATTAATTTTTAGTCGAGATCATTGCTAAAGATATTTTTTTCTTGAAAGGACCCAATTTGGGTCCTTTTTTCTTTATGGAAAAAGGGGCTCTTCGTAATATTTTTACAGTATGTTTGAAAATCGAAAAGAGAGCTTTCCCAAAAGAGAAGAACGCATTCTTGAAGGGTGGCTCAAAAATAAAGTCTTTCAGGCCTCCTTGAAGCAAAGAGAAAAGGGGCCCCTATTCGCCTTTTATGATGGCCCTCCATTCGCAACAGGGTTGCCTCACTATGGCCATATGCTAGCAGGAACCATCAAAGATGTGGTTCTCCGCTACAAGACCATGAAAGGGTATCATGTTCCCAGACGTTTTGGTTGGGACTGCCACGGCTTGCCAGTCGAAAATGAGATTGAAAACACCCATGAACTGTCTAAAGGAACCTCGATTGAGCAGTTTGGCATTGCCAAGTTCAATGAAGAGTGCCGTAGCATTGTTCTTCGCTATACGAAAGAATGGGAACAGACCGTAAATCGCATGGGGCGCTGGATCGAGTTTAAAAACCCGTACCGAACAATGGATCCTACGTTTATGGAGACCATTTGGTGGGTCTTTGGGCAACTGTGGGACAAAGATCTCGTTTATGAAGGCTTTAAGGTCATGCCGTTTTCGGCGCAGCTTGGAACCCCTCTATCCAACTTCGAAGCAAACCTGAACTACCGCGACGTGGATGATCCATCCCTGATCGTGAAATTTCCTCTTGTCGATGAGCCTGGAACCTTTTTACTCGTGTGGACGACGACTCCTTGGACGTTGCCGTCTAACTTGGCTGTTACCGTGAATGAAGCGATCACATACGTCAAAGTGAAAGACAAAGAAACAGGTGACCACTACGTGATTTCGAAGGGACGCTTGAAGGCTTACTTTAAAGATGAAGCGACCTATGAAGTTGTCGAAACGTTTAAAGGAGGCAAACTCAAAGGCAAACGATACCAGCCTCTATTTGATTACTTTGTCAATCAAGTCAGTCCTAAAGCATTTACTGTGATTGAAGATGCTTTTGTTGAAGAAGAAGATGGAACCGGAATTGTTCATACAGCTCCCGCGTTTGGTGAAGCAGACTTTTTTGTCTGTAAAAAAGAGGGGATCGAACTCGTTTGTCCCGTCGATCAACATGGAAAGTTCACAAGTGAAATTCCCGATTACGAAGGGCAGTTTGTCAAAGATGCCGACAAAGACATCATCCGCCGTTTAAAAGAGCAAAAGCGGATCTTTCATCATGGTCAAATTCGTCACCGTTACCCCTTTTGCTGGCGCTCAGACACTCCTTTGATTTACAAGGCTGTTCACACTTGGTTTGTGAGCGTAGAAACCATCAAAGATTGTCTCGTCGAAATGAACAAGCAGATTCATTGGGTTCCTGGGCATATTAAAGAAGGGCGTTTTGGAAAGTGGCTTGAAAATGCACGCGATTGGGCGATTAGCCGCAACCGGTATTGGGGAACTCCCATTCCCGTTTGGCGCAGCAATGATGGTGACTGCATCGTGATCACAAGCATCAAAGAACTTGAGAAGCGCACAGGAAAGAAAATCGATGATCTGCACCGACATCACATCGATCAATTGACGTTTGAAGAACACGGCAAAGTGTACATGCGTATTCCAGAAGTCTTTGATTGCTGGTTTGAATCAGGCTCGATGCCCTATGCGCAAAATCACTACCCATTTGAAAATGAAAAAGAGACAATGGACGCCTTTCCTGCTGATTTTATTGCAGAAGGAATCGATCAAACCCGCTGCTGGTTTTACACACTCAATATTCTGTCGACCGCACTTTTCGATAAGCCCGCTTTTAAGAACGTGATTGTAAATGGGATTGTTTTAGCAGAAGATGGCACCAAAATGTCGAAGCGGCTTCGCAACTATCCTGATCCCGAAATCGTTTTCAACAAATATGGAGCTGATGCGGTTCGTCTCTACTTGCTCCACAGCCCAGCTGTTCAAGCAGACGACTTACGTTTTAGTGAAAAGGGGGTCGAACTCGTCTTGCGGCAATTCCTCATTCCCCTGTGGAACTCGTATGTCTTCTTAGGAACCTATGCCGACATTTATAAGTGGAAACCATCGGAGCAAACGTTCAATGTCCCTAAGGCTGATATTGACCGGTGGATTCTTTCACTGTTACAAAAGCTTGTACGCGATGTGGAAGAGGGAATGGATGGTTATGTGTTAAGTCGGGCCGTTGATCCGTTTGTCGACTTTATCGATCAATTGACGAATTGGTACATCCGTCGGTGCCGGACCCGTTTTTGGGCCGATGAGGATACCCCAGATCGACGTGAAGCGTTCGAAACGCTCTATACAGTTCTCAAGGAACTGTCCAAAATAGCAGCTTCGTATGTGCCGTTTATCAGTGATGCGATTTTCCAAAACTTGCGCATCAAAAAAGATCCCGAATCTGTGCACCTTGCCGATTTTCCAACTTATAATAGTTCGCTTCGAGATGAGAAGCTGGAAAAAGAGATGGCACTTGTGCAAGCAGCCGTCAGCATGGGACATGCTTTGCGCAAAGAGCACAAGTTAAAAGTGCGGCAACCTCTTGGTAAAGCCCACCTCGTTTCAGCTGATGAAGAAACCTTGCGTCTTTTAGAAGGGCAACAGCAGCTTATTATGGAAGAGCTCAATGTCAAAGGGCTTCAGTTTCACTCTAAAGAAACCGAGTTTGTTTCGCTCAGTATCAAGCCTAACTTTCGCACGCTTGGTAAACGACTTGGTCCCCTAATGAAACTTATGAAAGGTGTTGTTGATGGCTTTGATGCAAGTCAGGTGAAAACACTACTTGATGGTGGCGAAGTCACAGTCGATGTCCAAGGAGAATCCGTGACCATTGCTGCTGAAGATGTCCTCATTGAACGACAAGTGAAAGAGGGGATGGTTGCAGCGACAAAAGAGGATGTCACAATCGCTTTGGATACCAGTTTGACAGAAGAACTTCTTGAAGAAGGATTGATGCGCGAGATCGTCAACAAACTCAACACGCAAAGGCGCAATGAAGGCTTAGAAGTGACTGACCGTATCCGTGTCCGCATCGATTCTACATCTAAAGTGAAAAGCTGCTTTGAGAAGTTTTCAGACACCATTTCCCATGAAGTGCTTGCCTCAGAAGTCTTGTTTGAAAAGAATGAAGGGACTGAGTGGGATCTCAATGGTGAAAAAGCCATCATTCACATTGAAAAGGTTAAAAAATGATGATCGAGCCACCACCGCTTCAAGCGGGGGATACGATCGCGATTGTTGCGCCTGCTTCGATTTCGAGAAAAGTAGGTGAGCTGGAAGCTTGTGTGCACACTCTTGAAGAGAAGGGATTCAAAGTCAAGCTTGCCGCTAACCTCGGAAATCAATGGGGCAACTTCTGTGGCTCTGATACAGAGCGTGCAACTGGGATCATGGAGGCCTTTCAAGACGAAGGTGTGAAAGCCATTTGGTGCTTGAGAGGTGGATATGGCTCGGGCCGCTTGCTCGGTCAACTTGATTATGATGTAATCCGTCAAAACCCCAAAATTTTTATCGGGATGAGTGATATCACTGCCTTGCATGTCGCACTGAATCAAAAAGCAGGGTTGATCACTTATCTTGGTCCCAATGCGAATTTTATCTTTGCCACTGAGGAAGATCGCTCTTTTGCAGAAGAGCATGCATGGAAAGTGCTTTTAGGCGCTCAGGAAACGTTGATCTTTGAAGGTGGAGAAACACTTGTTTCAGGCAAAGCAAAAGGAGAACTGACGGGAGGGAATTTGGCGCTCCTTGCAGCGCACGTTGGGACGCCTTGGCAAATCGAAACGAGAGGGAAGATTTTACTTCTTGAAGAAGTGAATGAATTTTCCTACCGAGTGGATCGGATGCTGTGTCAACTTCTGCAAGCAGGACTACTCGATGACATCGCTGGCCTGATTCTCAGCAGCTGGTCGGGTTGCGATCCACAACATTCTCAAGATTTTGAGTTGGAACAGGTGCTCAAAAACTACTTTCAAAATGCATCTTATCCTGTCTTATTGGAATTCCCGAGTGGGCATATTGAGAACCAAGCAACACTCCCTTTAGGGCTTGTGGTAGAGCTGGATGCAGAGAGCAAGACGCTCAAGATTTACTAGTCTTATATTACATATTTAGCTACCATTTCTGAAGCTTTTACCATACAGCTTTTCAAATGGAGGAAAAATGGTTAATCAAGTAAATTTTTCAATTTCTCTAGTTGCTGGAATGAGCTTTGGGGTTGTTGGTGGAGGATTGTCTTTTTTGGGAGGTTGCCCTACTTCAAAGGTAGTAAGTGAATTTACTGGCTATAGTGTTGCCTACACGACTGCCATCTATATGACGCATCATTCTGAAATCTGTAAAAACTTGAGTAGCACGGCAAAGGTTATTACGTTCAATGCCGTTGTGTTCTTGACAAGAGCTGCTATTTCTGGGGGCTTTGGACTAATTGGTTGGGCAACTGTTGATTTAGTCACTCTTCTAGGAAAACAATTTGTACTAGGAGTTTATGCGATGCCTATAGCTTTACCTTATTTGTTGCCATATGCTGCGATGGTGGCTGAAAAAATAGATGAGCTCCGGTCTTCCTACATTTAGGTTTCGCAAAATTGGCATGATTGCCACCTCGAGTTTTGCTAGTCTTTTTTTCAGATTTGATATATGCTTTTCCCTAGTTTTTAAAGAAAAACTTTAAACGGAGAAAAATCATGGCAAATCAAGTCACCTTTTCAGACTGCCTAAATGCTGGAATTAAAATTGCTGGGGTTGGAGCTTTAATCGGTGGAGCTTTTGGCCGTAGCGTTCCTATGATTGTGAGTAACGGAGTAGGAAGTCTTGTTGGAATCACTGCGGGAAATTACATGCTTCATAACACCGAAGCTTGCAGGAAGTTTGATGCATCCACAAAGAGTATTCTTGTCATTGGGCTATCAATTCTAGTGAGCTCAGCTGTATTTGGTGGGTTTTCACTTGTTAATCGCAACTTGAGTGTTTCTAAGTTTGTTCAAGGTCAATTTAGTAGCGCTCTGATATATTATCTATTAGGGTGGGGAGTTATTGAAACGAGAACCCGCGCCGTTTAATTTCTTAGGCGCTCAGCTCAGTTCGATTTGAGCGCTTCTTCTTTTTTCATCAATCGATTTTTTCAATATCATGTAAGCTGTTCCTCCGATGCAAATGAAGGAACCAATCAGGAGAACAGGAACAGGTCCAATCAGGCCGCAGAGAAGTCCTCCTAATACAGGGCCGATGAGGCCGCGGAGGCCAACCATAAAGATGTTCACACCTGTGAATTTGGAGCTATCTTCATCTTTGGCAAAGAGGGTGCCAGAAAGTGTCCATATGAGATGGCTTCCTGCTTGGGCAATTCCGTAAAAGAGGAAGGCAATGTTCACCCAAAAGAGGTTCCACTGAGCTAGAAGAAGAAAGAGAGGGAAAAAGCTAAAACCAAAGATAATAATGGCAGTGAAGCGGTGAGTGGGGATGGCATTAAGAGCGCGCCGCCAAAGGAAGGAGGAGGCGACGACTCCGATTCCCATCCAAATGTAGCGAGCCATCGTTGCTTGATCATGCGACAGGGCGAGGTGGTCGACGTAAAAGATAATCGATGCAGGCTTCATCAGCATGAGCCCAAATCCTCCAATCATGAAACCCCATTGGAAGTGAGCAAAGTCTGGACGGGAACGCATGAGATGGATGCAATCTTTGATGGGTTGAAGGAGGCGATTGGTCGTGATAGGCGGGACATTTTCATCAGGCTTAAGGCTGGCGGGGAGAGGGATCCTCATTTGAATGAAGATACTTGAAATCGAAAGGAGTGCTGCAACAAAAAAGAAGATTTTCCATGTGCCTGGATGGATATCCAACAGTTTCCCCACAAAGACACCTAGGATGATGCTTTCAATGAATTTAAGCACAAAGACTCTCGAGTAGAGTTTCTCCCGCCGCTCTTTTGTCACATTGAGTTTGAGAATTTCCATCATTGCAGGAATCCCTGCCCGTTCGAACAGTTGATAGATTCCAGCTGCGAAGATCAAAAACCAAACGTTTTCAATGAAGGGGAGACAGAGGAAAGGTAATCGCCCAAGCACCCAAGCACCCATCAGGTTCGATAAGAGCTTTGTTCTCTGGCGCAATAGGTTGGAGCTCCAGTAAAATGAAAACACAGCGATGACGGGTTGAAGGGTTGCAAAGACCGTGATTTGAAGAGTGGTTGCGCTAAGGTCTTTGCGTAAGATAAAGAGTAGTAATGTGTACAAGGCAACAAACGGCTCACTTGCCAGGTTCATCCAAATCAGGGCAAATCGCGTAAAGAAGGAACGTGAGGCTGCTTGAGCTGAAACATCAGTGCTCATCGATCTTGATAGGGAGTTTGTTTTGCTTATGATGGCGGATCCACCAAATAATAAAAATCACAACAACCAAACACCAAATGGCAAATCGGGGTGAGTTAAAAAGGGGATAGGGAGGTTGCAAGAGAGGTCCCATATGTGAGCCTGGAGGCCAAAAGATGAATGAGGGTGCTCCACGGATGTTTGATTCGGGAACAAACCCAAAGTCACGACTATCGGCACTCATGGCGTAGTTGTCTCCTAATACGAGGTAGTGCTTTGGAGGAACTGTGATCCCGTATTGATTCAGAAAGGCGGGGTCAATTTTCCCGTCTTTATCGAAAGGAGGTGGGTTGTCATCGAAGGGAATGTAAGGGCGATATGTGGGAGCGTTTTGCTGTTTTAAATATTCATTTTGAATGAAGTCTACAAGGGTCGCATCGTCTTTTTTCATAAGTGGGGCTCCGAGAGCGTAGAGGTCTCCATCGCGATAGTAGACGTAACGTGAAGGAAGCAGTCCTGGAATTTTTGCTGCGGGGCTAAATGGAGTCAGCCATTCAATTCCAAGATTGTAGAGCGTTTGAACTCTCTCAGGTGTAAAAGTGTAGAGGGGGTGATCCGAAGGCAATTTTGTTGTGATTCCTGTCGCATGCACTTTATAGCCGATGCCATAGTAGAATTCATAGGTGCCGTCGGGGACTCCTTTTAGTGGCACGCACATTTTGCAGTCTTTTCCAGCTTTGAACGAGCTGCCATAGCGAGATGCCATGCCATCTTTGACAATGAAGCGCGCTGTGTAGATGTTGTCGAAGAGAGCTTTAAGGTGCTCTTCACTTAAAGGTAACACGGTTTGGCTAACGCCAACACCGGGATAAAGGCGGCCGTCTCGGTTGCGCTCGATCGAAGGATGTTTGACGCTAGGGTGATGGAAAATTTCGAGGTAAAGAGGGGCGTCTTTGAGTTGCGTCGGAGGAGTATCTGTTAAAGTATGGACTTCTTCTTTAGTTAAAATGCGCGCCATCCCGTAGTTTTTAAACCCCCATAAATCGTAGTAATCACCATCACTATGTTTGTAAGGATCTAAAAGGGTTCCCGAAAGTTGGTGATAAGGTCCCATGGAGACTTTAGCGACTTTTTGATTCATTTGTCGTAAAACTGCTGGCGAGTAGATATTCCCAGTGGGTTTTGATGGGAGGTCGACTCGTCCATTGAAATAGATATACGGCACATGATCGATTTTTGATAGGATATCAGGTTGCAATTCGTGAGAGATGTCGTTTCCTTCTTTATCGATTCCATAAATGAGTCCTCCATAAAAATAGAGGATATCGCCCGGTTTTCCGATGAGTCGTTTCACAAATTGCTTTTTCCCGGGGAAAATATAGAAATACATTGTATCGAGATCTGGGATGTCCATCCCTTTTCCTGTAAAAATGATCGTGCTAGCCCGTTGCACAAGGGCAGGTTCAAAAAAGATGTGTCCAGCGTAAAGAGGGATATTGACTCCAAAAGTCGTTTTTGAAACGACAAGCCTGTCACTTTCTTGCAAAGTGGGGCGCATCGATCCTGTAGGGATTTCATAAAATTCAAACCACATTGTTCGGACAAGAGTTGCCACAACAAGGGCAAAGACCAGTGCTAAAACAAAATCACGAAACCTCTCGATGGGTGTTTTGAGAAGATGTGTTTTAGCTAAATCTTCTGCTTTATGGGCATACCTACCTGCTTCTTCGCGATCACGATTGATGATTTCTTCTTGCAAATGGTTTAACGTCGTGACGATTTCTTTTTTCTGCAGCTCAGGCAGTTTCTTTTTCTTACGTTTGTAAAGATGAAGGACGTGTCTAAAGACGTGGAGAGACTTTCTCAATCGGTAGTTTTTCATGTGATTCCCAAGAGAATTTTTTTGAAATTGTACTTGATTTCTCGCTATTCTCGCAAGGATTGTGGAAAACTTGTTCATATGTTGTGGGTTTCAAGAGTGCGTAACCTTGCAATTCTTTTCGAATGAAGTAAAGTTAATTTTTTGTTAACTAGTTGAGGGGTGTCATAAATCCATTAGAAGTCAACTGTTTATGTGTTAGTAAAACAGCCGTTTTGGCGTAGAAAACAAGCCTTGTGCACCCTTTTATTTATATGTAATGGAAAGTTGTTCATAACTCAGTTCTTCAAGCTAAAAAGAGAGTTTTTATGGCTTGTTTTATTTATTTACCGCAGAGCACGCAGTAATCTCTGATGGTATAGCGTTAAAAAGATTGTTTTCAAAATTGATGAATCGAAGCATAATCACGAGTATGGATTTAAATGAAGAACAGCGCGCCAAGTTAAATGTTTTGCTCTTTCAATTAGGAGATCAGTTGAAAGAGCCTCCTACAATCTTGGATTATCAAGATTGGAAAAACAATGTCGACTATATCATGCAAGAAATTCGTGATATTTCGGATACAGCTTATCATAAGCTCGATGATTTAGTGACAGAAGTGCTGCGGCTTGGGGAAGAGCATGTTGCTGAAATTGATTCGGACGAACCTCCCAATATTGTCGCAAGAAGTGCTGAGCTTTTTTTCATGCAGGTTTCTTACGTCAACTCAGAGATTAATAATCTTAAAGCTCTTTGAACACAGTCGGCTGCTCCATTTCTGCATAGACGTCGTGTTCTTCAGATACGGCGATCCAAGCGTATTGATGCCCTTGAATCAGTTTTTCACTCAAAGTGGCAGAGTCTACCTCTAAAGTGACGTGTTCTTGATCCCGCTTCATCATGCTAGGCACAGAAATTGTGAGGCGAGGGCTGACAGAAATATCAATGGCGTAAAGTTTGAGGCTGTGGAAATAAAGAGGGGCTTGCAAGTTGAAATAGGCTTTATTGCCCTCTTTGACCATGCCTCCAATAAAGAAGGGGACTCTTCTTGGAAGTGATTTTTGGAGAGAGCGGAGACCTGTTCCTGAATCTGTTGCACGGATTTTAAATTTGAGTCCCCCTTCGCGGGCTTGCATCCAATAGGGGAAAGGGAATTCACCATGGTCTTTGTCAAAATAGAGGACGATCTTCTTCCTAGAGAGTTCTGATTGATCCTGAGGCCAAGACGTGGTGTAAACGTCGTAAGAAGCTTCTTTCACTTTTTTTCCTTCTCGCATCATTGGAGGGCCCCATGGTCTAGATGAGCCAACTTCTCCAGGCCGTGAGGTCGGACCTGTTTGTAACCGTTCTTCTTCAGGCAAAAAGGTCAGATCTAGGCCGAGGAGCGTGGTGAGAAAGGCATCCATGCTTTGAGTGGGCAAGTGGGCTTGTCTGGTAAAAGAGTAGCATTCGGTGACCTGGTTTTCGACAAGGTCAACAGCGTAGAGGATCCATGAAGTGTGTCCTTCTGCGCCTGTTTGAACCCACTTTTTCCAATCTTTTGACGTGACAAGGTGGCTTGGGATGCTAATTTCTTCAAGAAGGAGTTCGTCAGGAGTGAGCGTATGAACATGGAGCAACGTGTAGGTTTTGTTTTGCTCTGTGACGACGTATGTTCCCGGGTTGGACTCAGCAAACTTTTCCTTTAGACTCATGCCAAAGCAAAAGGAAAACGGGAGAAAAAATAAAAGGAATAATTGTCTTTTCATGTAAAAGATTCTATCACAACGATCCCTTTTTAGCTATCTTGAAGCCGTGGCTGCTTTCAGGGGGAAGGAGTGGCTCTGCCACTCCATTCTACCTTCTAGACTCTAAAGTTCGTGTTGTGAATGCAGTCCTTGGAAGACACTTAAAGCAACAACAGAAATGACTCCAAGCAACGCTATGGTCATAAATTTGCATGAAGATGAATAAGAGGGCTTAGTATCTTCGGGTGAATTTGTTTTTATCTTTTTGGTAAATCTGGCAATGATCTTTCCATCGCTGTCGAGTTCCAATCGGTAGCACTCACCAGTTTTTTTAGCAAACTGCACAGAGTTACAACTCACAAGGTATGAAAGGGGGATCGGATCTCTGTTGGAAGGAATAGGTGTCAAATGGAAGCGATTGGGAATTGGTGCACGTTCCTTAAATGTTGCTGTTATTTCTCCACTAGCGTCAAAACTCAAGGTATAGACGTCTGCATCTTGAGTAATAACATTGCATTCGTCTGTGATTGTTTTTAATAGTTTCTTAAAGATCTCTCTAGGCCCATCGCTCGGGTTAGGAGGGGGGCTGAGACAAATGGAAGCATTAAACTCATCCTCATATTGTGCCATGATCTCATGGTTTGAGTTTAGGGACAGACGATACAATGTGCAAGATGTGATGTTTATTAAGAGCCCTTCTTTGGTTCTGAGTAGTTCTTTTAATTGGATTGAATTTGTAGAAGGCTCCTGAGCTTGGAGGCTGTCTAATCCAGATCGAAGACCAGACTCAGACATAGATTGAAGATCAGACTCGCTCGGTAATAAGAGAAGATATTTTTCGAAGGTCGCTATAATCTCATTTCTATCGTTAAAACTTAATTTGTATAAGTTTCCTTCCTTAGTCCAAAACCCGAAACTTTCTATTTCCTTCTCATTCATAAGATTCTGAAGGGGTATTAAATCTGCAGGTCTATATGAAGTACTATTGGTAAATGGTGACTGGAATCCAGTCAGTGGAGTGGATGCTGCCATATTTTTTCCCTCATTTTGCGATTTTAAGTGCCAAATCATGATGATTGGCACTTTTACGGAGGGCATTCTAGCATCTTAATCCTTTAATCTGAATCTTTTCTGAAGCAATTTTCGATCTTATCAGCGCAAGGTTCCGCTCAATGCGATGGAGTTCTCGGCAAATAATGGGTGATCCGTTATATAGAAATTGAGAGTGCATCAATTGGAGTGAGGATGGGAAAGAAGATCGGGCTTTTCGCATTGTGTTTCATCTTGTTAGGATTTGGTATTCAGGCTTTAGTCAAAGAGCTTCCTCCCGATCAGTGGAAGCAAGAAGTGGAAAATATCGATAATACGATTAAGAAGCTTTCTGATTTAAGAGACAAAGAGCTTGCTAAGGCTGCTCGTCGTCAAAATGATGGGGATCGTCTTCAGTTTCAATCTAATAACCTCCTTGATGCTAAAAGAGCGTGGGCTGATGCCGATGCCAGTCGCGAAATTGCTGCTCGCTATCAGCAAGAAATCGATCAACTGGAAGTTCGCAAGGCGGAACTGTTACAAAAACATGGGGTTGAGTATACTCCACCAGGTACGTCCGAACAAACAGGATAAGCATGAAGGCAGATCAGGGGGGATTCTACCGTTCCTCTCTGGCACTGTTAACAGATCTCTACGAGCTAACAATGGCATATGGCTATTGGAAGCTGGGAATGACAAATCAAAAAGCAGCCTTTTCCCTTTTTTTCAGGAGACGTCCTTTTCAAGGAAGCTTTGCGATCGCAGCAGGCCTTGAAACCGCTATCGAATTCATTCAAAACTTTCGCTTTGAAGAGTCAGATCTCACCTACTTAGAGAGCTTGAAGACCTATAATGGCAAGCCTCTCTTCGAGTTGGGATTTCTAGACTATTTGAAGGATTTTTCCTTCGACTGTGATATCGATGCCATGGTGGAAGGGACTCCGGTCTTTCCTTACGAGCCACTTTTAATTGTGCGAGGATCCATCTTGCATGCTCAATTGCTCGAAAGCTCGCTCTTAAACATCATCAACTTTCAGACGCTGATTGCAACCAAAGCCTCCCGCATTTGCTGCGCTGCAGAAGGAGATGAGGTGATTGAGTTTGGGCTTAGGCGAGCTCAGGGAATTGATGGCGCTCTTTCTGGAACGCGAGCCTCTTATGTTGGTGGGTGTCACAGCACCTCAAATGTGATTGGTGGCAAGTATTTTGGCATTCCAGTGAAGGGGACCCATGCCCATAGCTGGATCATGGCGTTTGATCAAGAAAAAGAGGCCTTTGAAGCTTACACTCAAGCTCTTCCCGATAATTGCATTTATCTCGTCGACACGTATGACTCGGTACAGGGAGTGAAAAACGCCATAGAGGTTGCAAAAGAAAAGGGAAGCAAGATGCTCGGAGTCCGTCTAGACTCAGGCGATTTGGCTCACCTCAGTATTGAGATCCGGAACTTGCTCGATGATGCTGGGTTTCAAGATGCAAAAATCATGGCAAGCAATGAGCTTGATGAGCTCATCATCCGCGACCTGAAGAAGCAAGGCTGTCAAATCAACTTGTGGGGAGTGGGGACCAATCTCATTACAGCAAAAGATCAACCGGCGCTTGATGGGGTGTACAAACTCTCCGCGATCCAAGATGAAAAGGGGAACTGGGTTCCAAAAATCAAGATTTCCGAACAAATTGTCAAGACAACGAATCCAGGAGTTTTGCAAGTGCGCCGCTACATGGATGCGCAAGGACAGTACCTTTCAGATATGCTTTACGAAATCGACACTCCGCCTTCTTCGGATCCCGAAACCATTGATCCGATTGATCCAACAAGGCAGCGTCAAGTTGCAAAAGAGACCCAGTATAAGGACCTTCTTGTTCCGATCTATCGAGGAGGTAAGTGTGTTTATGAGTCGCCTTCGTTGCAAGAGATTCGGGCACATACTCTTGCCGAGCTCGACCGTTTTGCTCCGGCTGTGCGTCGCTTTCTCTATCCAGAGCCATACTTTGTTGGCCTTGAAAAAAGTGTCTACAATCGTAAACTTGAAATCATCGACTCCCTGCGAGGCCACTCATGATGGATGCTCTGATCCTTGTGGATGTCCAATATGACTTCATGCCTGATGGAGCACTCGGCGTGAAAAAAGCCGATGAAGTAGTTCCCATTATCAATGGCTTCATCGGAAAATTTTCACTTGTGATTGCTTCACAAGATTGGCATCCCGAAAACCATGTCAGTTTTGCCCAAACGCATGGGAAAGAAGTCGGGGACAAAATCAAAGTCGATGGAATCGAGCAAATCCTTTGGCCAGTTCATTGTGTTCAGCACGCACATGGTGCCGCCCTTGTCAAAGAACTCAACAAGGATCGGATTCATAAGTATTTTCATAAAGGGGATGATCCCGGGATTGATAGCTACAGCGCCTTTTTCGACAATGAGCGCTTACGCGAAACGGGCTTGGATGAATTTCTTAGAGAAAAAAATGTCACCAAGATTTTCTTAGCAGGTCTGACAACAGAATACTGCGTGCTTTATACAGCAATGGATGCCTTAGAGCTGGGCTATGAAGTCGCGGTGATTCTCGATGCCTGTCGCCCTGTCAACTTAGATCCCCATGATGAAAAGCATGCTGTCGAAAAGATGCGCAAGGCCGGTATCGAAATCGTCCACTCAAAGTCTCTTTAGTTTTGCGATTAAAACACTACTTTTTCCCTCCTAGTAATTAGGGGTTAAATACCTTGAATATAAATAAATAATTATGTTACTATTTAGGCTGACTTCTTTAAAAATTGAGGTGTGCTGCATAATTCAATCACTTCATATGCATCTGGATATAAATGATTTGGATTTCTTTGATACCGCCTAAAAGTGATAGAAAACAGGAAAAAACGCATTTTTGAGTCATTTAATCTGGTGAATCTGAGTTCGTTTATTCTTCAATATCAGATACTTATGCTTCGAATGAGTTATGCAACACACCTTAAAAAATGGAGGAAATAAAGAAATGGGGAGCACTAATGCAACGAATTCTTTTGGGTTAAATAATTTCTTTTATAATACACTAGAGAGCCTGCCGAGTTTACCAATAGAGACAATTTGGGCCGGGGCTTCAATGGCAGTCGAGGTGGTCTCATCTGTGGCTTCTTGGAGCTTTGCAACTAATGCGGCTATCAATATAGCAATCAAAGAATTTCCAAATTTTAAGTACTATTTTCAAGTATGTTCAGCTGCATATTCAAACGTCCGTCTTTTTCGCGCAGTCTCATCTGGTGATGTAAATCAGATGAAGCAGTTACTAGAACAAGGATTCGATGTGGATCGTCCAATTTTTCTAGGGATTTCTGCGCTTAATGTTGCAGCAATGACAGGAGATGTTGAAATGCTGAAGTTCTTGATTAACGAAGGAGCTAACGTAAATGCGGGATCCAAGTTACAGATTGAACAAGAAAAATTGGTTTTTTGCCCACTACTTCAAGCCCTTTCTCATGTTAGTAAAAACGATGAAGTTATCGAGGTAGCTAAGAGCTTCATTAAAGAAGGAGCTAAACTTAACGTTAAAGATGGTTGCGGTTACACACCTCTTCACGTCGCTATACTTAGAGAGAACCCAGAAACAGAATTAGTAGAGCTGTTGATTGAAGCAGGAGCTAAACTTAACGTTAAAAATCGTTTCGGTTACACACCTCTTGAGCTGGTATTGGACAGAGAGAACCCAAACAGAGAATTAGCAGAGCTTTTGATTGAAAAAGGAGCTCCACTTGATAATAAAGATCCAAAAGGTTCAACACCTCTTGGCATTTTAATGTCCAAAGAGACTCCAGACATAGAATTAGCAAAGCTTTTGATTGAAAAAGGAGCTAGACCCGATAGTCCAACTCCTAGCGTTCTAGGACCTTTCGGCGAGCTCAGGTCTAAATCATTTCCACAAATTGAGCAAATTCTAAGTGAACTACTTAAGAATCAAGAAGAAAGTCCTCAAATCATGACTGCACTATTTCAGTTGCTAGAAAACCTTTTTCGTACTGAAAAAAAAGAACTGTTCGTCAACTTTCTGATTAAGAATCTAGCAAATATCAATTCTGTAGATAGACACGGTGACACTCTCCTTCATATTTTAATGAAATATCATGATGATCAGAATGCGAGGAGTGTTCTAAAAAATGGTGGAAAGCTTGATGTTCGAAATGAAGCAGGAGAGACACCTTTCGATAGTTTAAGAACCTCGTATTTCCCGCGCATCAATCCCCTAATAGAATTTTTACTAGAAGAGGGACATCATAAAACTATTTTAGATCAGATAGATGTAGTATTTCGATTGATTACAGAAGATGGAGTCAATACTACTCAATTAGTACAGCTTGTCGTTGAAGAGAAAGGTGTCGATTTTCAAGATGAGAATGGTGACACTCTCCTCCATATTTTAGTTCTAAAAGGTGATAGGGAAGGCGTGCAGTATTTGATTGATCAGGGAGCTTCGCTTGGCATATCGAATGAGGCTAAGCAAAAGCCTTCAGATTTAGACACAAGTGATGAGGTGCGAAATTTATTGAGCGAAGTCTCCCGTCACGTTAAAAGGGCTAAGCGGTAGCAGTGGTATTTAGGATCTGCATTGCCTTGTCTAAAACTTATCTTGTAGAATGTTTGCCTAATTCTTCAGGCAAACACTCGAGTTTTGCAAAAGTGAGCATTTGTTCAACATATAGACGTTGGTTATTGAAGAAATAACAGGGACGCGATATGTAAAATTTAGTATGAGAGTGTTCAATTTTGCAGCTATTTGTTTTGCGTTTTGCTTTGCTAATTTATTTAGTGAAGAAGTCGTGACACTGGATTTGACGCGAGCTGAAGAAATTGCACTCGAACAAAATCAACATCTCAAAGAGGTCGATAGCTTAGTTGAAAAAGCGCGCCTGGGGCACTTGATTAGTGTGTCAGATTGGATGCCGCAACTCGAACTCACATCTCAAGCATTTCAAACGCAACAAGACCAAAATATCGGGTCGATGAATAAGAGCTCTTTTATGACTCAGATTCTCATGACTCAAACGCTTTTTTCTTCAGACAAGATGTACGACTTGCAGCTGACAAAATTAGCGCATCAAGAGCTGCAATTGATTCGGCTTAGCATCATCAACGACATCTTGTACCAAGTGCGTCGGGGATATTACCAAGTCATTTTGGATATGAACCAGATCGAAACGGCAATCACCCATGTTGAAGTGCTCAAAGCTTTAGCAATTCGGATGGAAGATCGGTTGCGCATTGGGACAGCCACGACGTTTGATGTGAACCAAAGTCAAGTGGCAGTTTCAAATGCTCTTTCTGTGTACTACAAAATGGTCAAAAAACTGAAATTGGACCTGAATAGGTTAGCCAAGATCTTGGGTTATGATCCTGGTGGAGTGTTCTTAGAGATTTCTGAAAAGGACATCCCAGTTGCCCAAATCGATCTTCTTCGAAGAAAGTTAGAAGGGCAAGAGCAAGTTTTTCTCGATACACCCGTGACAACAGGGCTGATTTTTCCTTCATCGAATCCTCGGAATCAAGCGGAGTGGATTGATCATCTGTTTTCCAAAGATGAGATGAGACAGTGGGAGCTGATTGCGATGGAGTCTCGCCCCGATTTACGGCAAGCTGAAAATATGATTGATCAGGCTCGGACAAACGTCAAAAAGGCTCAGGGGCAATATTTGCCACAGCTTGAACTTCAAGCGCAGTATGGTGGACAACCCACCCCTTATGTGGAGTTTCCAAACTCGAGCTTTCTCAACCAAAACTTTCAATGGGGAGTTGGTGTAGTTTTAAAGTGGAACATTTTTGATAGTTTGCGGCGTGAGCGAAAAATTTGGTCGGCAAAAGCACAAGTTTCTGCGCAAAAATCAAGTCAGAGTTTTCAGGTGCAAGAGGCGTTAGAAGAGGTGCGCAATCAGATCTTCTCAATTGAGAGTGCGATTGCGAGAAAGGTTTCTTCAGAGGGGAATGTGAGGCTTGCTGATCAAACCTTGGCACAGGCAGGTGAAAAAATGGAGATTGGGTACATTTCGATTTTTGATTACCAAATTTCTATTAACAATTTCATCGAAGCAAAAAACATTTTTTTGGAGGCTCAATTTGAGCTCATTGATTCCTACTACCAATTGCGTCATGCAAGTGGAATTGATGTGAATATGTGAGGATATGAGATGACGGATGTGAAACAAAAAAAATTCTCATGGAGTTGGATTGTAGGAGTGGTTGTGGTCATTGCTCTTGCGATTGGTGGTTACTATCTTTACCACTATGAGAGCGAATATGTCTCGACGAATGATGCCTTTATTGATGCTTACCGGATTGACTTATCCCCAGATATATTGGGTAGAATTATTGACCTCACTGTCGATGAGGGAGACTTTGTTCAACAAGGGCAGATTGTCGCTGTGATTCAGCAAGACATTTATGAATCGCAAAAGCTAGAGGCGGAAGCCGCCTTAGAAAGCGCTATCAAGAATGTTGCACTGCAAAAAGCTCATTTAGCCAAGGTGCGTAATGACTACTTGCGAGCTGAGCAGGGGATTCAGGATCAAATCATTTCATCGCAAGACTTTGATCATAAGCAAAAAGACTATGAAATGGCGCAGGCAGCCTATACAAAAGCGCAGGCTGATGCCTTTCATGCAGAAACGAAAGTTGGGTTGATCAACACGTATCTCAACCACACATTGATTTACGCGCCATTTGATGGACAAATTGCCAAACGATGGGTGTTTACTGGAGATGTAATGCGTTCAGGGCAGTCGATCTTTACGATGTATGATCATGGGCGTATTTGGGTTCAAGCAAACTTAAGTGAAAAAAAGATTAAAAAAGTGAAGCTCGGCGATGAAGTAGAAATATCGGTCGATGCTTATCCTGATCGGAAGTTTTATGGGAAGGTCTTCACCATCAAATCAGCGGCAGCATCGCAGTTTTCAGTGATTCCTCAAAACAATGCAACGGGGAACTATACAAAAGTTGCTCAACGCATTCCAGTCAAGATTAGCTTGATTCCTGCGCAGCCAACGGATCCACTCTACTTGTTTCCTGGGATGAATGTCGAAGTGAAAATTAAGATTTAGGCTTCCTATGGCACTCAAACACCGACTCAGTTGGGATAAACCGCGCGTTCTCAATCCATGTAACCCATGCATTCCATGGATTGTTTTGGCTGTCATGGTCTTTGCAAGTTTTTGTTCCATTGGTGCCGGGTTTGCTGGAATTGTTGCCGGTTCGTCGATGCAGGGGACGCTCGTTGTTGGCGATCAAAAGGACATGTGGCTCACGATTCTCTACTTCTTTATGACAGCATGTATGGTGCCGATTGCAAATTGGTGTTCCATTCGCTTTGGTTACAAAACGATCTTTTTTGTCGGCTTAGTGATTTTTTTTATTCCGAATCTCATTGTGGGGATGACAAGCAATTACTGGGTGATGTTACTGTTTCGCTCTCTTACAGCGGTGGGGGCTGGGGCAATTTTCCCCGCTTCATTAACGCTCATTGATCACGTATTTCCCAAGTCGAAACAGACAGTGGCTGTTGCCATCTACGTTGCACTTGCATTTGGAGTGGGGACAGGGGGAGGGACGTTTATAGGTGGATATTTTGGAGAGTTTTATAGTTGGCGCTGGATTTTCTATCTGCTTTTTGCATTTACACCGATTATTTTTATTGTGACGTGGCTTTTTGTCCCTGAAACTGAAAGGAAAAATGCTGGTCGCTATGATTTTATCGGAACCCTTTTTTATGCAGGGCTAGTGGGGTCTCTTGTCACATGGATTCCGAATGTTAAAGCTCCATGGAATACAGATGGGTTTACTTCGACTCTTGCACTTTCGACGTCGGTGATATTTTTCGTCTCTTTAGTCGGGCTTATTTGGTGGGAAAATCGCGTCAAGTCACCCCTATTGAACTTGAAATTGTTTTCGATTCGCCCGTTTGTTCTCGGAAACATTGCGATTTTTGTGATTGCGGTGACTTTTTTTTCTCTGACAATGAGTTTAACGTCGATTTTTGAACAGGGGCTTCTTTATTCCAAGTACCGGACAGCATTAGTGCAAGTGCCTTTTGGGGTGAGTATCGGGATTTTTGGGGCGTTGAGTGGACTTTTGAGTCAAAAGGTTGGCATTCGTATTCTTGCGATGCTCGGGATGGTGATCACATCTGTTTGTTGCTTCACAATGCATAGCATCACCATTCAAAGTGATCATACGCGGTTTATTTGGATGCAGATTTTTCATGGAACGGGGATAGGTCTTGCCTTAGGACCTTTAACAGCTCTTGCGTTAAAGAGGATTCGACCTGAGGATATTGGCCAAGCAGCTGTGCTTGTGACACTCTTTCGACAAATGGGAGGTTCTTTAGGGCCCACGATCATGGAATTTATTGGTTACTTTCGCTATCCCTTCCACCTTTTGCGATTCGGGGAGCAAATGCAGCCGAACTCTCCTGCCTTAGAAAATCACTTGCAAGACAGCCGCGTTTTTTTAGTCGACAATGCGGGATCCATTCCTGCAGTTGGGGCTTTTGGAAAGGAAGGATTTACTGAGGCGGCAACATTTAGAAGCATGGATCAGCTAACTGAGTATGCTTCCGTGCAGGCAAAGATCTTATCCATAAATGATGCTTTTTGGCTTATGGGGTGGATTGTCACCGTCATTTCAATTGTGATTTGCTTTTTTATGATCCGAGCCCGGATCCAAGAAGGGAAAGTCAGCTGAGCTTTTGTTGGAGAGATGAGAGCGTTTCTCCCTCGATCTCGACGAGTTTGTGGCGACCTTTGAGGTTGGTATCGGAATTGGATCCAAAAAATGAACTTTGATCAAAAGTAAGGGATCGATTTAATCCAATCAGAGTCTTTGTAAAGTGAAATTTTGAATTTTTGGGTATACATCTCAATTTTCTTGGTATTAAGGAGGGTATTAGGGTAATGGTTAAGTATTGAATGTGAAAAAAAAAAGGCGCCCCATGTTTTTTCGAAAGAATTATTTATATATCTTTTTTTTCTTTTTTTATGCTTCCCAAATATGGGGGGTCGATGCAAATTGGGTAGGAGGAGACTCTTCTGATCTCCAGACTGCTAGCAATTGGTCGCCCGCAACGATCCCCTTTAATAGTGCAACAGCAGTTTCATCTACTCCTACGACAACAACCCCTTTTACCATCGGTGAGCTCAATTTCCCAAACGATGCATCTTCCTTTTCCTTTACATTCAATTCCACTTTAGAGATTACAGATGCAGGAATTACGGGAACGAACGTAAATCCAACGATCAATCTTGTAAATAATCAATCTCCTATCCAAGGTCAATTATTTTTTGGTTTTGGTAATGCTACCCCTGCATCATTGGAAAGCTCTAAGATAACGGCATTAAATAATGGTACGATCGATGGAGTGGGAGATAGCCAAATCTACATAGACCCCGGTACTAATGTGAGTTGTGAGGATGGCACATCTTTTAATTTGACCAACATGGGGTCACTAAATTCTGGCACTTACAGGGGGCAAATGCAAGTACGAGGATCTTTTCATGTTGGAGCGCATACTGATTTTACGTTTACACAAGGGGGCTCCATTGATGGCATTATTATTGGGCAATTAGTCCAAGCTGCGCCTCCGGGTGGGGGCTTCACTGAATTCAATGCGCCAGATAATGTAACTTTTACTTTTACCAATACTGGGACTATTTCGTCTGCTCGTTCTTCAGCTAACCAAATGATAATAACTGTCGGGTCGCCAACTGGCGTAGTAGATTTCCATGTTGGAAATGCTGCTAATTTTAGCTTTTCCAATGAAGGCATGCTTACTGGAGACATATATTCTACACAACTATCAGTAGGTGGGTCAAGTGGTGTTGTTGATTTTGTAGCATTGGATCATGCGACCTTTACATTTTCTAATACAGGAATAATTACAGACACTTTCTTAATGGCAAGTCAAGCGGAAATGGATGTTTTCCAAGGCTCTGTCAACTTCCAAGTCGGAAATAGCGCTCAATTCATATTTGAAAATGATTCTACAATCTCTGGTAACTTTTACGGAGGACAGCTATCTTTCCTAGCAGATTCTGCAACATTGAGTTTTAGGGCGTTGGATAACGCTCTTCTAAGTTTTTCCAATAATGGGACGATTTCTGCAGGCTCTGATGCTGGCCAGCTAGCACTTATTGGTTTCTTTGGCACAAGTTTAGTCGATTTTGATATCGGAAACAATGCAAATCTAATGCTTAACAATAAAGGAACGATTTCTGGTGTTCAGAATGGTGCGCAGCTCGGGTTTTATGGATTTTCCGGGGGGGGAAATCATTCTTTTCGATTAGGAAACCAAGCTGATCTTACGCTGACAAATGATACTTCTGGGATGATTGAATCCACTGGAGACCGTGATGCAGGTCAAATCGTCTTTGATGGCAATGGAGCTGTGCATTCCCCTTTTACCAGCGGAAATTCAACAAACTTAGTACTAGATAATTATGGTCGTTTAGCTGGTTACCAAAATTCAGGGCAAATGGTATTCAATGCAAATGGTGGAACGGTTTCTCTAGATTTTGGAACGCAAAGCCACATTGCTGCAACAAATACCGGAGAGATTTCGAATTTACCGGCAAGTGGACAAATTAGTGGGCAAATCGTAATCGACGGAAGCAGCTCCATGCCACTAGGAAACATCGCTTTTGCGATGGGAACAGGCTCAACGATCACTGCTACAAATAGTGGAACAATTACATCAACAAATATCTCCTTCCCGGCATCTCAAATGTACTTTCGCGATACTTCAATTACGGGAAGCCCTATTCTTCATGCAATTAATCAACAAGCAGTTCCTAATATTGAGGGGATTGTATTTGAGGGAAACTCTACGGTTGATCAAAGTGATGTTATATTAGAAACCACTTCTTTATTGCTAAATAATCTAACATCGTCCTTAACGATCGCTTCTTTAACTTCTTTACCACTAGGCGATAATTCAAGTGTTGTTAAATTAAATAGCAGCGATTTAATAATCGATACATTTAGCAATACGGATGCTACTTTCTCAGGCATGATGACAGGAACTGGAAACCTGACCGTTACAGGCCCTGGAAAGCAAACTCTTGAGGGCGTCAATATTAATGGGATGGTCACAAAAAATGGCACAGGTACACTAACATTTAAAGATATTAGTTCTTTTCCTGGAGTAATTTTGGTAAATGATGGCCTAGTTATGATTGATAATCAAGCTCTGTTTGGGGCTGGAACCTCTGGAATCGGATTTAATGGTGGAACGATTGCCCTTCAAGATACAAGAACGATCACACGTGACGTATGTATTTTGGCTGGTGGAGGAACAATTGATATTGCACCCAATCAACTTATAACGTTAGCTAATTCTACTATAGGTGATCCATTAGGAGGGGGAGTGATATTCAACAAAACAGGTGCTGGTTCTTTAAATGTCGTTTCTCCAGTGACATATAATGGACAGGTCGTTGCCCATGATGGAACGCTGTTTATCAATACGCCAGCCCCTGGGGTCCCAGCACACATATCTATAGAAAGTGGGGCCATCCTTAAAGGTGAAGGAGTGATTAGTGGAAGTGCTACGATAAAAGACGGTGGCATTGGTTCAGCAGGTAACTCGATTGGAACGATTACCATTGAAGACTATACATTCAACTCCGGCGGAACTTATGCCGTTGAAATTGACCCAACAAATAGCTCCCTAACAATTGTCACTAATACCCTAAACATTAATCCTAATGCATTTGTTTCGGTGACTGAGCAACCCGGTATCTACGACCCGTTTAGTTTTTATCTCATCATGAGCGCACAAAGTGCTAACCCTGCAGTTGATTTATTTGAGGGACAAGTGACATCTCCTTTTCCCTTGATTCGGTATGAGCTTTTCCAATATCCCTCTTTTGATCCCCCTGCTCCTCCCTACAATATCTACTTAGGTAGACAGATTCTTCCATTTCTCTCTTGCGGCTCATTATCTAGTAATGCGAAGGCTGTTGCTGGATATTTAGACAATAGCCCACAAACCTGTGACTCAAATGATTGTTGTCAAATTGTGCAACTTTTAACACTCGCCACGAGTTGCGAGCAGCTCAATGATGAATTACTTCAACTGCAACCCTCCCACCTCAAAGGCTTAGCGCTTGTTCAAGAAAATAATAGTGTGCTTGTAAGTCAGACTGTCTCGTTACGGGCTCAATCCCTTTATCAATCCAATTGTATTCGTGATATAGAACGGGGAAAGTGGCATCTTTGGGGTGATGGTTGGGGAGATTTTTTACATCAGGACTCACATAACAGTGAACCAAGTTATCACGCCAAAACCGGTGGTGTAATCATTGGTGCAGAATACATCCTTCCCCAAAATGTTGCGATTGGTGTTGGAAGTGGTTACTCCTATAGTGATGTCGATTGGGGATCTTCTGTAGGTGATGGTTCTATTCAAGGAGTCTATGGACTTTTATACTCTAGTTGGTTCAACGAAAGGTTCTTTGCAAATGGCACCTTGATGGGGGCTTATAATGATTATGATGAAAAACGGACGATCACCTTATCCACAACTGGACAGGGAGGAATTCAAATTAAACGGCATGCCAAGGGAAGCTTTGGTGGAGGTGAAGTGGGTGTTGCTCTAAACGGCGGAGCCTTTTTCCATGGGGGTGGGGTTGATATCTCTCCTTTTGGAGGAATTGAATACTACTATCTTCATCAAGGAAGTTTTAAAGAGTCTGGCGCTGGCTGTATAGATCTTAAAGTTAATTCAAGTGATGCCGATCTCTTGCGCTTATCTTTAGGATTCACCCTTGCGAAATGCTACACTTGGCCACAAGTTAAATTCATTCCATCTGTTCAGCTAGAGTTGATTCGTGAAGAGCGATTTATTGCGAGTAAATATCGAGCAAAGATGAAAGCAAACGAGTCGCTTTACTTTACAGTCTATGGAATGAAACCCTCTCGCACATTAGCAGGAGTGCAAGCAGGCTTTACAACCTGGATGTACCATGATAAGTGCTCGCTTTCTCTATTCTACACAGGCCAGTTCAATTCAAAATTCCAAGATCATCAAGTGAACCTACAGTTGGGCTTCGGGTTTTAAGAAAAGAGGGCTGCCATCATTTAGGTGACAGCCCTCTTCATGGATTGAGAGTGTTTACTTAAAAAAACGGGGGAACGTTTCATTGTGAATCCGAAGAAAACTACTCGTTAACTTCTCGCTGAACGTATTGATTGGCTTCAGTGACAATCTTTTCATAACTTTTACTTCCTTTAGCAAATTCTTCGAGAGGTTTAGCAAACATTTCTATTTGATATAGAATGGAACTGAGAATCATTTCGAGATTTGCCGGTAAAAATCCTTCACTCAAACTGGGGTAAATGTACCGATAATGGTGAAGATGAAAGCTTTGAAGGGGTTAGAAATGCTGTACTTGGGTTGCTGCGGTGAGATAGACCTTGAGGATTTCATTTTCCCAGCTTTTGGGGTGACTTTTATCTGGAGTGTTGCCATTAACTCAACCTTTTGGTAATATGCAGGTTAACTGAAGGTTTGATTTATGTTGAGAAATTTTCGTTCCTTACACATCCATTCGTCTTTCCACCATGCCCATTAGGGCGCACGTATTTTTTTGTCTCAGTTTTTTTTTAATTATGTTTTAATTTAAAACCCAAATGATTGTGCATAGGTCGTCATTTGGGTTTAAAGGTGAATGATGAATCGTCAAGTCAGTTTTTCCCGCATTTTAAGCGGCACATTTTTAATCGCCGGTACCATGGTCGGGGCCGGAATGCTGGGGATCCCCCTCGTGACAGGGGTGTCAGGTTTTATCCCCGGAATCTTCGTTACACTGGTCGTGTGGCTCTTTATGTATGCAACAGGTCTTCTCTTTTTAGAGGTGACACTCTGGATGCCAGATGGAAGTAATGTTCTCTCCATGTCAGGACGTTTTTTTGGCAGAGGAGGACGTTTGCTATCTGGAGGAATGTTTATCTTTCTCTATTATTGTCTCATGGTGGCTTACTTTGCTGCTGGAGCGCCTCTTTTAGCGGATGCCTTGAGGATGGTTGGGCTTACATTTTCAGGATGGGAGATGTTTCTCGTTTTTGGGATTATTTTCGGGACAATTGTGGCCTTTGGCCCCAAGTCGATCGACCGGGTCAATATCATCATGAGTGTAGCGATGATCGGCTCATGGCTCGTTTTGATTGGAAGTGGTGGCTCGGAAGTCAAAATCGAGCAGCTGTCCTATAAAAATTGGCCAGAGATGATGTTTGCCATGCCCGTTTTATTTAGTGCCTTTGGGTTTCACAATGTGATCCCTTCCTTGTGTACTTATTTAAAGCGAGATCGAAGGGCATTGCGCATTTCTATCTTTTGGGGATCGATCTTGCCTCTTTGTGTTTACATTGTCTGGCAATGGCTGATTATCGGAGCTGTTCCAAAAGAGGTGATTGCAGAAACCCTGCAAGCAGGGACTCCTGTGACTGCAGCTTTTCAGTCGATTACAGGCGAAGCCTACTTTGTTGCTGTCGGGCGTTTCTTTGCGTTTTTTGCCATCGTGACCTCAGTTCTTGGGGTAGCCTTTTCAATGGTTGACTTTTTGGGAGACGGGTTTCGCGTTCCTCATCGTAAAGGGTGGAAGCGGATTGGACTCACAGTCCTAACGTTCACTCCTCCGTTTATTTTGGCTGCCTTAAATCCAGGGGTTTTTGGCACTGCGCTTGGTGTCGCAGGTGGCTTTGGCGAAGCCTTTCTAAATGGGCTTTTGCCGATTGGTCTTATGTGGTCTGGAAAGTATGTTTGGAAGCTCAAGACCGACTTAAAGGTTTTAAGGAATCGGTACTTACTCACACTACTTGGGCTCTATGCTTTTTTAGTCATTGCATTAGAGGTCGCTCAACTGGTCTAATAATTAATGATCAGGTACAAGGCGAAGTATGGATATTCCGGTTTCGCCTCAGCCCCGCATGATTCGTAGTCGCCACGACTTAAAGAAAGAAACGGACTCGTTTCATGAGTCCGTTTCGAAGCTCCTGGACGCAGCTGACAGAAAGTTAGAAGAAGCGCCAGATCTCGATCAATGGCATCGAAACAGTGGAGCGCATTTAGCAAAAGCATTTCATCATGAAGAAGATGCTCTGAGAAAGGCTTTAGCTCATTTTGAAAAGACCATTCAATCGTGCCAAATTGCTCCGGATCTTTCAGAAACAGAAAAATCAGAGCTGAGTGAACACTTTGAGCACTTGATGGGGCTTCTTGATGGTGTCCAAGACCTGACAGCAAAAAAATTCACCAAAGCACGCGCACGTCTTTTAACGAAATATCTGTGGGAAGAGATCGCCTTTTTAAAAGATCTATCAATTGAAGCTAAGCAAGGTAAGAACGAATTTATCGATCAACTTCGTGAAAAGTTTGACCCCAACCGCTTTAAAGAGTTCATTGAGATTTACCGCCAAACAATGGATGAGCTGGATAAGATTTTGCAAGAACCGATTTCTACTCGTGGTGACATCCAAATGACCCTAAAAAAAGGGAGGATTCTCGAAACAAAAGAAGACCTGCTCTTGGCATTTACTGAGCTCAAGCATGTCTTCAGCGATAAGATCAGCCTCTTTTTTTTAGCCTCGCAAGAGGTGCGCTCCTATGAAGACCTCAAAAATCAGGAAATTTTAGATCGGGTGCATTCCCGTTTAAGACCTGAACGTTCGACAATCGAAAAAGTCCTGGAGAAACTATTCACAAAAAAGTTGATTTCCAACCCCAATGCCATTGCAAAGCTGTCCCTTTCACTTGCAGCGACTTCCAAAGTGACGAGCCAAACTCCTTCTCAAGCGTTGGGGGCCAGTGCGGGATTGTTATCTGTCGGATTTGCTTTGCCCGTTTCAGCATTTTCAATTTACAAGACGGGTCATTCGATGTGGCGTCATCGAGAAGCTTCTCGAGACTTGCGAGAGTGTAAGGAGATTTTCAAACATGCTCAGCTCATGGTGAGTCAGGGGCAAGCCATGCGCAGTAATGCTCAGAGAGTGATTTTAGCGGATTCTTCAAAAGAAGAGGTCGATCTAGCCCAAAAAACATTAGAGCAGGGAACCCGCTTACTTGCCATGGGGTCGGATCTACAAGAAAAGGCAAGTTTAAATATTGACGAGCTGGAAGGTGAAAAAACTCGGATGAAAGCCCAGATGTTTGTCTTTGGGACAGTCACAGCTTCCCAGTTGGCGACAGGTGCAAGTGGAGTGGGCACGATACTTAAATCTCTTGTCACCTCGTTTTCGACGACGACAGCTGCTGCTGCCTTGGGCTGGGTAGGGGTTGCGGGTGCAGGACTTGGGGTTGTTTTGGGAACAGTAGGGATGGGAATGAATTTGAAGGGGTTGCAAGATGATCAGAAAAAAATCGGGCTTTTAGCCGAAAGGTCCAGGAAACTAGATGAGCTCAATGTGAAAATGCCCAATCACGCCCTTTTGCATGATGTGACAGTGATAGAGACGCAGTTGAACTTAGTTGAGGCAGAGGCGTTAAAAATTAGCCAACGCAACCATTGGATCAGTTTTGCCTCAAACGCCTTTTTAGTTGTTGCAGGTGTTTTAGGGATTGCGGCTTTAATCGCTACTGGTGTGGCTTCAGGAGGGCTTACTTTTGCTGTTATTGGGATACTAGCCTTAGTCACGGTCCTGTCTGTGAGTCATTTTTTTCTGAAGCGTAATTGGCTCCAAAAGATTGATGATAAGATCGATAGAGACAAGGAAGAATGGAATCTGTTTCTACAGGATTTAGCAAGGAAAATTCAGTGGTGCGGAAAAGACAAACTCCCTATGGTGGAAATTATGAACTTCCTCGAGATTCCTTCTGAGAAAAGAGAAGCTTTTGTGTTAAATCCCGAAGAATTTCTTAAACATCGGTATCAACTTTTATTGGAGGGCCGAAAGTGAAACTACACTTAACTGCGATTCAAAACTTTTTCAGTGACTCGGGTTTTGAGACCCATTTGGAAGGGGCATCAGAAGAAACTCCCTTTGATCAACTTTTTGTCTCAATTGGCCGAGATGAAGAGATGCGAGACCTCACTCTCCAGGTTCGTTTGTATGATCAAATTCTCCCAGAAGGAGCGCATCGCAATGAGCTCTCCCATCCTCGATTTCTCGACTTTTTTCTCGTCCTCCCGTTTGAAGTGGATGAGAAAGCCATAGCTGGAGCGGCGCGTATGGTTTCACTTGTCAATAAGGTGACCTTACTTCCCGGTTTCATGCTCAGTGAAACTGACCATCTTCTCTATTATCGGTACATTTACCCCAGTTTGAGTGAAGAGTTTTTACCGGCAAATCTCGAAATGATTCTCAGTTCCATTCTCTATCAAATGGAAACATTTGCTAAACCTCTCGAAGAGGTTGCTAAAGGAAGCAAAAGTTATGAAGAGATTGTCACTGAAGCCAATCAATACGTTCAGCGAGAAGTTAAAGGGTAGTCTTCTTCGGATTCACAATGAAATGTTTCTCAAAAAAAGTGGCTTTGTTTTGAACGATTACAAAGACCAAGACAATGCAGAGCAACACAGTTGCAATGCATTTTGTCATCGGCTCTGTTCTGAATAATATTGCGGAAAGATTAATCATTGAATGGAATAAAATAAGAGCCGGAATACTTCGCCCGGTTTGATAGAAGATCCAATTCATGATGAAAGCTATGACAAAAGTGCTTAAGAAGAAATTCAAAACATAGATAGGGCCTAACTGCAAAAGCTGGTTTTGGTAATACCCTTTGACAAAGAAAAGAGGTAAGTGCCAAAGAGCCCACAAGGTTCCGAATAGGACTGAGGTCAGAAAAAGGTTGTAATGGGAACCTAAGGCTATCGACCCCATATCCGCGCCAACCCAGCTCTTCAATCAAAGGGGCAAATGCCAATGGAATCACTATTCCGAGGAGACTCCATCCCTTCATGACACTGAAAGTTTTAGCCAGTAAAAACTGCTCACTAGAATAGCCGAAAGCTAAGGAGATCAATGTGGCAAGAAGTGTGAGACAGGGCATGAACAAAAGGATGATCATAAGATACATGGGTGGAATTTTAAATAGGATCAGTCGAGACCAAAGATCATGAATCATTTCCTTATTGCCCGAGAAATACGTCAAGGCAATTGCTGTGAGACAGGGCAAAAATAAGGTGGCGCAAAGAAGTAGGGTGACTTTGTCATTTTGCCCCCGGTTACTGAAGTAGGCAACAAGAGGTATGCAAGCTAACGAAAACAAAGTTGTGATGAGATAGAAAATAAGTGGATGGTAAGTAAAGTTGGGCTTCATAAGAGGTGTCCTTTGTTTAGGCGGACATATTAGACTATCGACCGTCGGTCGATCAATAAAATTGTGTGGAAGTTAACGCGTCGCTTTCTTCTTAAACCATGCGATGTAATAGAAAGCTGTAGCTACCATAAGGATAGAGGCTAGAAGATAGGGTAGGTTGATTTGGAAGCGGACAAAGATCCCTGAGAGGAAAGGGCCAAGGGTCGAAGCAAGTGCAAAGCCTGCATTCCATGATCCAAAGATTTTTCCGTGGTTTTCGGGGGGGACAAACCGGGCAAAAATTCCAAAAAAGCAAGCTGTGACCATGGCTTGAGTCAGGTTCGCGACTGCGAGCAAGGGCCAGACAATATAGGAGTGAAAGGTGAAGAGGTAACAAAAAACGCTTATTCCTGAAAGGACTAAGGGAATCATGATGAGCTTGGTCGCAGGTGTCCGTTTGAGCAAGTGGGCCGTCAAAAATCCACCAAACATCCAAAAGAGAGAGGAGACAGCGTAGGCATACCCTTCCCATTCTTCCGTGAAATGAAACTTTTCGATGAGATAAGGGGCTAAGAATCCTTGATACATCATCCAGGCAAAGATCGTAATGAGAGAAGCAATAAAGGGGACGGTGATCGATTGGATCCGGAAAACCGAGAGAAGGTTACTGGCTACTTTATGCAGTTCGAGTTTTTTGCTAGAGGGTCCTGTCCGTGTTTCAGAGACTTTCCAGTAAATGAGAAAGAAAGCGAGGAACATACAAATTGTCAGAAACCAAAAAGGCGTGGCGTAGTCAAAGAAGGGGACAAGAGAGCGGTCCGAGAGAAACGCTGCAATAAACGGTCCGAGTGTCCAGGACATGCCACCAACAGCTGAAAAAAGAGACATGTAATGTTCTTGGCGGTCACTAGAGACGGTCTCGGACACTGTTGCTTGGGCAACTGTGAGGTTTCCAGCAAAGAGGCCGGAAGTGAACCGGCTAATGAAAAGGAGAGGAAGGTTCAGAGTCAAGATCGAGATTCCAGAAAGAGCAAGGGAAAGAGCTGTTCCAAAAGAAGAGAGGAGAAGAATGATACGGCGGCCAAAACGGTCTGAAAGATCTCCCAAGATAGGTGCTGCAAAAAACTGGGCGAGGGGGTAGGTCGCAAAGAGGAGACCAACAATCACGTTTCGAGCTGCAAGAGAAGTGCTTTCGGGGAGCATTGTAGAGGAATTGACAATGAGGGGAGAAAGGACGACATAGACAAAAACTAGCCCCATGAGGTCGAGGAAGTATAAAAAATAAAGAGATAAAATTTTAACCTTCATAATTTACTAATTACATAAAATTATAATAATACGAAATATTATTTTAAGCTTAATTAATAAGTTGTATTTCGCTATATTGGAGTCCGACGGGGCAGTCAGCCCTGATCGAAAGTTTGAGGAGGTTTGATGGTACATCCAGTTTCAGTAAGTAAGACAACAAAATGTGAGGCCCATGTTTTTGGAGAGGTCTTAAAGTCTTTTATGAAACTTTTTGAGGTGGCAAGCAGGCATGCTATGACACCAGGAGATGTCAAGAAAATGGCACAAGTCTCAGCTCGTTTGAGAAAGGCTACCTATGAGGTGATTCAAAAGACGGGCAATGCTTCATTAAGGGAGCTTTTTGCTGAGGCACGCCGCTCGTTTAGTCAATCTTATGGGGCTGCGCTTGCCCGACTGCCGGTGAGGCAGTACTAATTATTTGACTTAAACGTTTTTACTTCAATTTAAAAAGGAGGATTCTTCCTCCTTTTTTATTTTGTAATTTTTAAAAATTTAATTATTTATTTTTTATTTTAAAATGTAATTACTATTGCATTTTATTGGGTGGTTAATGATAATTTGCCGCGAGATTAAGTAGAATATCCATTTTTATGGCTGTAAGTGATTTCATAAACTATCTTGCTTCGTTTACCCCTTTTTCTTCTGGGAGTAAAAGTCAACCTCATACGGGCTCGAAGAGTGGGGTTTCCCTTTTTCCTTCGAAAAATGTTTCGGTTTTGAGGCCAGACAAGATGAAAGAAATGGATCAAAGCCTTGCTCTTTCCAATTTTTATGCGATTCTTGGAGGGATTAAGGGAGCGATTCACTTTGTAACCTCAGGAATAGAAGCCGAAGGAAAGCGGGCTTACCGCTATTTTTCGAAGCATTACTATACTTACCGCTTGAAAAAAGCCATGGAAGTGGGATTTCAGGCACTTCGTGGCGACCGGCCGGCTCGACAAGAAGTTGAGAGAGAACCTTCGCAAGATGTTAGTCGACTTTTGGCAGAGATGCGAACGCAGTCTTCAGTCTCTGATGTTTCGACGTTTCTATCGGACAAAGGTGAGCTTAAAGCTCTCTCTTTGTTAAGAGGGTCCGCTTCAGCAGCACCGATTGATACAGAAGTTTTCGATGCTGTTTTTCATGGCATGGGAACCTATCATGCAGAGTCTTTGCCAAAAGTCATCGCTTTTATCAAAAGCTTTTTGCCTGAAACTCTTGTGAGAAGCTCATATCTAAAGGCATTAGATGATGCAGTTAGAAGGGACGCCGAATTTCGCTTGCAAGTGAGCGGTGCTAAAGAAGCGCCTTATGCAGAACAAAAGAAAACTCTTAGGGGTTTAGCTCAGCAGATGGCTCAGGATGTGAGAGAGCTTGAAACGGGCCGCTCTTACGTAACGCTTGGTGGGGTTCGGAATGGAAGAGCTTTAGAGTGCCCTCTGGTCGATACGATTTTTTCGGAGTTTTTACCAAGTGATCTTCACCAGCTTTTAATTGGAAAAAATTCTGATGAAGTGATTCAGCGCCTTTCTTTAAAGCTCAAAAACGCGATTTGGGGTCCTAAAGAAGAAACTCCTGGGTTTCGGAAAAAAATTGAAGAGAGAATCCGAAGCTATCTCCATAAAACAGGCCAAATGACAGAAGCGGTACTGCCAGAAGCTCTTTTGTCAGGTATTAAAAGTAGTTTGAAGCAGGATTTAGAAGAAATTCTCTTCGGACCTCCTACTCCAGATGGTTCCGAGAGGTTGGGAGAAAAGATTTGGGCAAATCTAAAAGAGAAAGGAATTGAAAAAGTGATTCAAGAATCTCTCTTGGATGCGCTTCAAAGTAGTCGTCATATTATCGATGCTCAAATGGAATCCATGAATGAGCTTGTTGCTGCAAATCTTCCACCAGCTGCCAAGCCGATTTTAGGGTCGTTAGGTCTTCCGAAAGGAGAAGAAGAAGCCGTTTGGTTTGAGTTTGAAAAACAAGCCAATGGCAAGATGAAACTACGCCTCTTTGCGCAAGGAGCGCCAGCGCAAGCACATCCAGATGGGAAAGTTGATGGGAAACAAGGCATCATCTTACCACTTGAATATTCTGATATAGACCTTGAGAATTTTGATGAGGCTTTTTTCTATACGCTTCTTTCCTATCGAGCTTTACCTGAGTGGGAGGATACGCATAGTTTTACTGTTAACCACATTCATGAGGGACTACTTGCCTCATTGAAAAAGGATCCCGAGGCTCCGACTGCAAAGACTCTCATATCTTCAGAGGAGCTGCGTGGTGAAGGGGCTTGGAAATACCTTCTTCACTTTCTTAAACACCACTCTGAAACTCCATCGGATGAGTTTGAGAAAAAATATGCCTATGAGGTGCGATTACAAGCTTTCATTCGTATGTGGGGGAATGTCATCGATGATCCGAATTATCTCCACCAACATTCTCAGGTAGCAGAGCGTTTCCGCGTGGCAATTTCTGAGCTTTCGAATCTAGGGATCGAGCTTTATCAGAAGAAAGTATTATCTGTAAATGAACTCAAAGCCCTTTATGCAACGATTTGGGAAGCCGAACAAACACTTAACATCGATACGCCAGCTCCTAAAACGGCTTCATCTGTGACGATTCCGCCCGATTTGCAAGAGATGCTTAAAAACCTGACATTGGCAATAGGAGTGGCTCCTGCACACATTTCACTTATCAAAGAAGCCCTCATGGTCGTTTATGGCGCAGATATCGAAGAAGTGGTTGATCTAGCTTTTAGAGATCTTCTCCCCACATTGACAGAAGACGAAATGAATGCGATGCGATCTAAGCGCTCAAGTGACAATCTCTACACTTGGAAAGGGATGCAAAAAATGGTCAATCAGCTGAGAAATTTCCGGCTTTCTCTGTTCCATTTTGTCCGTTTATATGTTGGGGTTTCGAAAATCATGACCGATATTTTCGAGGTGAGTTTAGCTTCCCGCATCATTGAATTTTTGATCTTGGCTTATTTTCCATCGATTGTCAGTTACACTTCCATGAGCGTAGGAACCCTTTCAAAACTTATAGCATGTTTTGGGCCAAGTATCTTGAAACCTGTTCTCCCTGACCCCATCTACCAAAGTCTTCGGGCGGTTTATCGTTTGTTTAAAGAAGCGATATCCTATGTCAAAAGACGACTCATCTTTGTGGTAGTTCGAATCCTCGTTCGTCTTTTGCTTGGTGGCGAAAAAGCAACACAGCTTTCTCTTCAGGCGAGAAATTGGAACCAGAAGATGACCCGTTCTGGAGAAATTTCATACAAAATCCCCTATGGAAAAAATGAAATAGGGCATCTTCGCCTTAAGCCACAGAAACAACCTGAATCGACTGTTTCAGATCTAGGGGTTTCTTCGGCTAGACCTGGACTTGGAAGAAAAGTTTCTCCTTATGGAACGACAAGTGAATTGCCTCGTCCTTATCGTATGCCTATGACAAAAGAAAACCTCAAGGAAGAGCTTTCAAAGTGGGTTTTAGAAGCAACAGTTCTTGGGCAAGATCAAGGGCTAGGACGATCTGGTGATGACAGAAAGTACCAGCGACTTCTCTATATTAATCGACAATTTCGCAATTTGAAACTTCCTAATGAAACGGAAATGTGGAACGAAGTAGATCCTACTGAAACGATGGCATTACTTCAGCAAGTGATCGGTTCGATGGCAGATTATGAAGTCCGGGATCTTTCTTCAGAAGAGTATTCCGAAGTGATCACAACAGTGTATACAGCCTATGCAATTATGGATTACTTGGCACGTCGGTCGGATGAAGCCCAGTTGCCACTTGAGCTTCGGGGAAATGGATGTGATTTAGGGGTATGGCTGCAAAGCCCTGCGACTCGTGTGATTCGACATGAAACATATCGTCAGCTTACTTATACTGCGCGCTACTTTGGATTTGACATTGAGAAAGTTTACACAGAAGAAGAAATAGATAGACGTCGAAAAGATTGCCTTTTTAACTATGACGGACGTGGAGAAAGGTTTTATACGCCTGCATTTATGTCTAATGATGGAAAGGCATCTTATCTTGGCTTTAACCACTCTAAAGAAGGGCTCTATTACCAAAAACTGCTCAGAGATCCTCAAGTTCAGCATCGTCTACGAGGATGTGATGTCGACCTAAAGGCCGAAAAATGGGAGCAGTTTAAGACTCTTTTTTCCAATCCAATTGGAAGAGATGGTCGCCCATTGCCTAAAGCTTTTTCCATGCTCCGAGAGATGGATTACCTTGCTCGTCAATGCGTAGGGAAAATAGAGTTTTGCGCCAAGACAGCACCTGCTTTACGGCAAGATGAATCGTGGTGGCTTTTTGATCGTGTGAGAACTTGTTTTCATACGTGCACAGGTGGAGTGCTTAGAAATCAAAGTTTTACGCGCGAGATGCCAAACATTGACTTTAAGTCTAGGCACCGCGTCGGCATTGCAGATCGCATCACAAGAAGAGGTGTTGAACACTCTTTGAGTGGAGAAGGGAATCGAAATTTTAATTTTGATTATCAAGCTTTATTGCAACGTCTGAAAGATCGCTCTGTGAATGAGGTGATGGCACAAAATCCCTTGGATTTTGAAGATCTTTCCCTTCAAGAAATCCGTTTATTAGAGCTCATCAACAGTGACAAAGAAGATCAGGTGATGCAAGTTTTAGGGTTCTTTAATCGATCTAAAGGTCGTTTGCGGGACCCGCGTTTTAGATTTATGTTCGACCTTTTAATCAACAGGTTAGGTGCGCTTCAATGCCAAATGAAGCGAAAATCTAATTTGCCTGAGAAAATGGGAGAGTTTTTTAAAGAGACACTTGAGCATTTTGAAAAGCAAGAAGACGTCGAAACTTGTCTTTATTTAACCAAAATTGGACAAGAACTTCGTCTTGCTATGGGGCCTATTCCGGTTGATACTTTCCCAGATTTTCGCGCTTTCATTCGGTATCGATTGATTCCCTATTTGAGAAATCTATCCCCTGAGAAACGGATCTGGAAACATCGCGATAAAGAAATCGACTTGATCGTTTTAAGCTATCAGCATCTTATCCTCACTTACGAATCGATAGATCCTCAGAAGGCTTTTGAAGAAGAGAGAAATCAAGCCATTGAGGATATCGCGCGTCTTGTCTACACCTCAGTGCCGACAAAAAGCTTTGGCTCTTCACAAAAACCTGATGTCATGATCAAAGCTGACGAAGTCCTGTTCCTATGGGAGCCTTACATTAAAGAGGCAATCAAAGGAAACCCTGCTCTACGAAAAAATGTGATTGAAAGCATTTTGCGTGACGTGGGAATGAGCACGATGGTGGAGTTAGAAGATAGTTGGGAGGGAACCTATCCCGTTTTTTCAAATGGGAGAATCACACTTGATCTCACACAAAAAACACAAACGGCTCATGCAATTTCCCTTGAAATTGCAAAGCAAAGGGCCGAAGAAGTGGTTCCAGACCTAGGAAATGGAATTCGGTTATCTGAAAGGAGTTTTAGTTTCCCGAGCAAAAAAGTCATCATCGAGTTTCCCAAAGGGACCTATCACGGGAAAACTCCTTGCACTATTTATCGACAGTTTTCTGGAGTTGATTATGAATTTCTTCCTCGAGATCGCCAAGAACTGCTCCAATCTGACAAAGCCTTCGACCTCCCTCTTGGAGAAGAACTTTGGCTTGAACGTCCGCGCTTTGGGCGGAAACGCCACTTACTATGTATGAGGAACGATAAGACGCTTTGGAGACGTCCGGTTAAGGAGTCTAAGGATGCAGATGGGAATCCTTTTTTTGAGGTCCGTTGGAATCGAAAATTAATCGATGGTGTTTTAGTTCGAGAAGTCAACCTTGCGCAAGATTCACATGGTTTAGCTCTTCTGAGTTGGTTTGAAGATGAAAAAGAGATTAAAGCTTATGCTCATGCTTCAAATCCTGACCAACTCGCGTTTATCGAATTTCCCAAAAAAGGCCTCCGGTTCGAAGTCAGAGAGCACGGGGGACAAATGCGAGCGATGGCATTAGGGGATGCAACGGGTTATTTTATCTCGAAGACTCAAAGGCATGAGCATTTACTGAAATATGGTCAATATCTTCTCATGGAAAATACACGTGGGAAGAAAAAGGTCTATATGACTGCAAAACCTCTGAAATCCCTCATGTCTGAATTCATTCTCGGCAACATCGGAAAGATCCAGACTTCTCCTATAATAGAGCAATATATTAATAGTTTCACTCCAGACATCATAGATAATCAAAGGGAACTGCTCTCTTTTGACTTAGACGACAAAGGAAACTTGACGACTTCGGATCCAATGGGGTTTGCCTATCTTGCTTTATTCAATTTCATTAAAGGGGATAGAGAAGCGAGTTTGCGTTACTTTTCTGAACTTGAAAACTATGGAAGGAAACATCCTTTCCCAAAGGCAATCTACAAAATCTTTGAGTTGATGTATCTTCCGCTCCTTTGTTCAACGGATCGGGTCTCACGAGAAATGGCACTCCGTCTCGGAGCGATCCAGGTTGAAAATCGCTTGATTCAGCACAGTGAAGAAACGGGCAAGGCAACCCTACCCAAAAGCTCATCAGAAGTGACCCGATTGCTTCAATGGATTTTGATGCAGGTTAAGTACTCTGAATATTTAAGCGGAGTCAAAGCTGGTTTTCCTCCGACGCTCAATGAATACCAAGAACTTTTTCTTCTCACAGGGATGAGAGAAACAAACCATCAGTTTTATCTCAAGTATGTTGGGGACACACTTCCTGAAGCTCTTCAGGAGCTAGGGAGGAAAGTTGGAATGGATAATCTGGCAAACTCCTTTTTGTTCACTCCAGAAGTCTCAGAGCGTTATCATGAGTTGCGTCTGCAGTTAGATAAAGAATCTAAAACCACTTCACTTAGCCGAGGACTCGTCTTGCAAACGATTCAATCTGTTTTAGCAAAGGTAGGACCCGATCAAAAGCTTGAAGGTGAAGGCAAAGGAGCTTTAGGCAATGTGATTCATCTTGTAGAGCAAGCCAGAAGTAGTGCCTTTTTGAGATCCATGATTAGTCCATTTGAAATGAGTAGTTTTTACAATGAAGTGGATGTTTTCCCAGAACTCGACACTCTTCCCACAGCTATTTGGGAATTAAATCAAACAACACTCAATCGCTACTTTCCTCTCTATTACCGTCTAGCTAGGAACGAACGTGGCTGGGGAATGAGTCGAGATCTGTTTAACAGAAAACGACAAGAACTTCTCCGATCATTGGAGCTCATGCATGGAAATGATACATCTGACGCCTCTTTGAAGCGCGAAATTCTGCAGGTGGTGAGCACGGGTTCAACTTACTATAATTTCCCATCAGCTAGTCGACTAGAAACAACAGTTAGGGCAAGACAGCTCAAAGGGTTAATTGCAACAGAAGAAGAGCGGAAGGTATTTGAAAGATTTATCAATAATGAGCTCATTTCTGTCTGCTGCAAAGCCCGTTACTCGAAGCGCATTCTAAGCTCAGGAGCGGTTTCAAAAGTGGTCGGCGTTGTTCCGAAAACACTTGATACGATCCTCCACCACACTCCTGGATTTTTATTGCCTTATCCTCTGCGTGTTGCACGCTTTGGAAAAGAGCTTATCTCTCTTGCACGAGAAGTGGGTCAAGAAGATGGGCAGATTTTACATCGGGGACTTCGGGTCGGAGCTCAATTTGGAGATGTTGTTGTAGGAACCCTCTTTCCAGAATGGGAGTGGTTTGCATGGGGACTTAGTTTTCTTCCTTGGGTTGGACGAGGAGTGACTGTTCATCGAGGTGTTCAGCGAGAAAACCAAAGAGAGACGAATTTGAGTGAATCTATCACTTCTCGTGTACGTAGTACTTTAAGAAAAGAAGGGTTAGAAAGCGGCGTAGTAAGCGATATGAAGAGAATGGATGCCCAAATCAACAGGGCATTTGATCAACTCTTTGATGACTATTTCAATGCTGAAATGAAACCTCTGCCCATAGGTTGGAACGCTGTAGATGTTTTTAAAACGACCTCAGATGATGAGACATTAAAAGCAGCATTCGACGATGTGAATCGCGGGTTAGCGGACTTTTATCGTCGGGATCCTGAAAGACGGCTTCAAGTTGAACTCAAGCCAGGAAGAAACCCCCAAAAATTTATTGGGACCGTTCGTGAATTTACCCAAGGTTTTGCCGCGCATTTGGAAAGAGAAGAAGAAGAGATCATTAAACTGGTAGCAGGAGGAAAGACGACAATAGATCATGAAGAAGGTGATCATATTGTCAAAAAGCTGCAGCGACAAAAGCTTGGTGAAGAACAGCTAAATTTTGAAAAAATTTACGAACTTTTCACACACTGTGATGATGAAGCATTCATTAAGCGAACGGAGTTAAGAGCCGATAAATGGCCGGAAATCAAGAAAAGACTCTATCTCTATCTGACTGTCCGCAGAAGGTTTAATTTGCTCTTCAACCTTGTTGATCAACTTAAAGATGGAGACACTCAAAACCTTGAAACGATTGCAATGGAATTCAAGAGGCGCCCGGCCTATGACTTAGGTCAAAACGTACCAGAACTTGTTTTGAGAGCTAAACTCTCTTATGAAGTGGCTCTAGAGTTCATGCTCTACCAAACAGCGAAGCAAAGTGAGCAGCTAGACCGATTATTACTCGAGCATTGGACTTCCAATCAAAAGCTCGTTTTAGAACAGATCATGGGAACGGGAAAAACCTTTTTATTACCTATTTCTGACCGCGTTTTTGCAGATGGAGAGAGTTTGGTCTTCAATATTGTGATTGATCCTGTAGCTCCTTCAAACTTTTCATTTTTTACTGAAAATACGAAAAGAGCTTATGGACAGGTTGGAAGTATTTTGCGTTTCAATCGCTCTATGGAATGGACGACCCGCCAACTCTGGGGATTACAGCAAGTACTTCAAAGAGCGGTTCATTTAGGTGAACACATGAATGCTCGCCAAAAAGATCTGAAAGCTCTCGAACTCCGCTATTTAGAAGAGATGTTCGATGAAGATGGGATATTTCGAAGTGCTTATGGGGATGCTGGGTGGAAAAGGCGTCTCAAGCACTATCGAGATATTTTCCGACTTTTTGCGGTGCTAGGGGTCGAAAACTCTGATGAAAAGCATAAACTTGATGATCCGACAAGTAACATCTTAAATTACCCACTTGGTAGCGCTTTAACTCTTCAGTCTGAAGAAGTCAAAATGATGAACGAAGTGATGCTACTTCTTGTAACAACTCCAGACTTTAAAGATTTAATCACATTTAAATCTAAAAGGCCTGAAAAATTGCCGCCTGAAGTCTATCGCGAAAAAATTAAGTCAGCTTTGGCTCATAGGATTGCACTATTAGAAATGTTACAAATACCTGAAAAGCATCGATCTGAGTTTGTTAGGTATTTGAAAGGCGAAGCAACTTCGATTCCTGCTTTTGTCTTAAATAGCCCCCATAAAAGAGCTATTGGCCAAGCAAAAGGATGTGTCACAGTTCTTTTAGAGTATGCCCTTCAGTGTTTGACGAACGTGGACTTTACCGTCTCAAAAGAAGGAAATGGGGAATACTGCAGACCAGCAAATGGAAATGATGACCCACTTGAAGACTCAACAGACTTGCGTCCTGACGTTAGCTACATCAAAACACTGATGCGGTTATTCCAAAGACGTCTTGATTCAGCCCAACTTGAGAAGCTTGTTGATTTTTTACATCTACAAGCTAAGAAAGAATCAAAACAGCTTGGGATACATGAGCAAGAAACACGTGCAGGTCGATTCTTTGCTTTGCACTGCCCAGGCTATCAAATTGATACGAAGCAAGAAGAAGATCTTCCTAAAATCATGGAAAAACTCAATCGAAGTGATCGCGCCTTGACCCTTTATGCAGAGCAATTCATTGCTCCAACCATCAAATTTTACCAGCGATTCCTCTCGTCAAATTTTGCGAACTTTCACTCGATGTTTGGGAAAAAGCAATACTCTAGAACAGGAACGCCCAAAAACTGGCGTTGTTATCCTCAGGGGACAAAACTCTTATCTCATGCAGGAACAGAAGGAGAAAGTGTCCACATCATGGAAAAGAAAATTGGCCCTGCATCCATTCATGTTCTAGAAGAAAGTGATCCGAAGCCAGCACTACGCGAATTAATTTATCGGTTTTTCCACACTAACCCGAAAGCACTTGCTTTAATCGATCTTGATCCTCTTTGTAACAACATGAGTGCTGAAGAAGTGAATGATGAATTTCAAAGATATATTAATGAACACCGCCCAGAGCTTCAAGGGGTTGTTTTTTACGATAAAGATAAAAATCTTGTCATCGCAGAAAAAGGAAGTAGCCATACAATTTTACTAAGTGAAAGTACTGTTCCTCCAAGCAAGAGAATTTCTCTGTTTACTCATACACAAACAACTGGATCGGATATTAAGCAAGCTAAAGATGCCGAAGCATTTTTGACAATTGGGGAAAATATTACTCTCACTGATTTAGCCCAAGCTTACGATCGGATGCGAGAAGCTAGACGAGGAAAGCAGCAAGTCTCCATTGTAATGACAAAAAGAGCCCATCATAAAACTTGCAAAATCCTTGGCAAGAGCTTGGACTCAACGCTGACAATCCGAGATATTATTTTGCTCTCAATTAAAAATGAAACGCAGAAACTCGATCCCCAATACCGACTGGCAGCTAGCCAGATTTTGAGTGATATTGTGAGTCGAGCAGTCAGAGTGAAAGGAGATTTTGCAGATACAATCGAAAAAACAATCGCCATTCACCGAGAGAACAAGGATTTATTCATCATTGAAACAGAAGTCGATCCATTTGAAATGTACGGCCATGTTGATATGATGTTAAAGCCTGAAGTAGCATTAGGCGGGTTACGTCAAGACCTAATTGGTCTGATCACAAACTGTATGCATTTTTCTCCCGAAGAGAGACAGACTCTTAAAGAGGAATTAAATTCTGTTCCCCTTGATCACTCTACAGGAAAGGTACATGTTTATAAGAAAGGGAGTGACATTCTAGACCACGACCGGTTCTTGGGACAACATGCTCATCAATCTCAAAGCCAAGCGCAAGAAAGTAGCGCTCACCAAAACAGTGAAGTTGACACTGATACCCACGTCAACGTCAATCAAAAAGCAGCTCCTGCATCTAAGGTAGCTCTCCGCAACGCTACAACCCATGTTGGATACCAGTGGCCAGCAGATTTAGATCCCTTCAATATTGAGAGTTACTTTAAAGTCAGCAAGCCAAATGCTTGGAGCCTTTCTGGTGATGTTCCAATCTATTCCTTTCAAGACTATGTGAGCTTAAGAAAAGAAGTTGCTTTTATGGCCGATTCACTTGAATCAATGGTTTATGTTACCGAGAACTTTGCTCAGCAAAGAGATAATCGGATGTGGGGCAGACGTGCTTCTGCTGTCCAACCGTTTAGTGAGAGACAGACGCCCCTATACAAAGCTCTGGTTATTCAAGACAGTCGATCTGGAACGATGGAACAGAAGGTGCTACTCTTACACAAAGATGAAATCAAGTTCTGGAGAGATAAACTTGAAAAGTTGCGCCTTGAGAAAAAATCTCACCCCAATATTCAGTTAGCCCTTTATGATTTCGGGACTCGATCGATTGAAGGAGATCCCATTGAGAAAAATTCGAGCTTTCAAAGAGCTATCATGCAGATCAATTTTGCAATACGCGGCGAGCTCTCCTATACGAAAGAAGAACAGAAATCTCTTCAGTCATGGATTGAAGCGACAGGTCCCTTCCAGATGAGAAGAGCTTTTGAAGAGACGATTTATAAGGAGCGTAGAGTGGGATGTTATCAGGGCAGTGATGCCGAAACGACCTTCTTTAAGGCAGCTGGAGTTCCTCTCGACATGCGCATCCGCGTTTAACAATAATGGATTATGCTTGGCCTTTGTGGATGTCTAAGGCTTTGCGGGCTGCATTGCGGACGATTTCTGGAAGGGCGGGATGGATGTAAATCATGTCAAGAAGGTCGTGCAAAGTTGCATCCATTTGAATGAAGGCAATCAACATGTGAATCATATTTGAAGCTTCTTCCCCGATGATTTGTGCTCCCAAGAGCTTGAGAGAGTTTTTGTCAAAGAGGAGCTTGGCGAATCCTGTTTCAGGCATGAGCGCCATACCTCGAGCACTATCCTCGTAGGAATTTTTCCCCACGATGTAATCGATACTTTCTTTTTGCAATTCTTTCTCTGTTTTTCCAACTCCAGCAATTTCGGGGTGGATGAACACAGCGTGTGGCACGGCCTTGTAGTGAATCGGCTCATCAGATGGGCTTTCAAATAAGGTGCGAAATAAATACTCTCCCTCAAAATTTGCCGAATGACGAAACAGGTAATTACCAACACAATCGCCAAGAGCCCACACGTTTTTTTGTGTTGTTCGCAAGTGGTCATCGACAACAACAAATCCCTTTTCGTTACACTTGATTTTCGTTGCCGACAAGTTGAGTGAATCGGTCCAAGGACTGATGCCCGTGGCAACTAAGAGGGCGTCTCCTTCGGCAACTTGCTCTTGCCCGTTGCCATCGAGGTAGCGTACAGAGAAAGTTCCTTTGTCGTACTTGACTTCTTGAAAATCGCACTTGATACGCAAGGTCACTTGCTTGGCAAAAGCTTCTTGAAAGGCTTCTCGGACATCGTCATCTTCGTTGCGAAGGAATTTGCTCCGCACCAAAAACTCTGTTTCGGTTCCAAGTGCTGCATAGAAGTAACCGAGCTCAGTTGCGATGTAGCCCCCGCCAATCACAATCAGTTTTTGAGGTTGCTCGCGATGGCGCAGAGCTTCTTTGTAGGTCATGTAAGGCGTTCCCTCTAGTCCGGGGATCTTAGGCACTGCAGCCCTAGCTCCTACAGCGATAAAAATCTTATCAGCCGAAACTGTTTCATTTCCGACCTGCAAAGTCATTTCATCGACAAAAGAGGCTTCTTCGCGGTAATAATCAATATTCGGGTCGTCGTCGTAATAGGGAGCAATACTTGCTGACTCGTTATCAATTGTCTTGCAAACTCGAGCGACTAAGTGGGAGAAGTCGACTGTATATCCACCGTGGACGTAGATTTCAAACCGCTGACAGTCTTGGATGAGAGAAGAGAGTTGTGCTGTATGAATGAGCATTTTTGAAGGGATACAACCCCGGTTAAGACATGTTCCTCCAAGAGGTCCTTTTTCAATGATGGCAACTTTCTTGCCTAATTTTGCAACAGGGCGAACAAGCTTTGTTCCACCGCCAGACCCAATTACTAGTACATCATAGTGTTTCATAATTTCATCTTACGAACCTACTTCTATTCTGGCAAGTTAGACTCGATATCCAATCGCCCAACCGAAAAGCGCATTGCCTGTTTTGGTCCAACTCCCGTCTTTCTGAAAGTGAGTGCTGAGATCATCTCGAACATGGTAATAAATAGCGTCTGTATTTTTGGTGACACCAATGTTTCTCATATGACCTAAAAGGGTGTCTGCAGATTTTGACATGTTTTCAGGGAGCTCTGGGAGTGTTTTCACAAAAACCAAACATGCCAGGAGTTGCCCATATACTTTAGGGGGGATTGCCTCATGTCGTGTATAAAGAGTATTTTTGGCATCTCTAAGCGTTTTTCTGACAGCCGTTGCAAATTCGGCTACTGTGACCTCAGGCGTGCTCGTAGCGATCTGTGCGCAAGCTGTTGCAGCAGCTTGCAGGTTCTCGGTGCTTGTGGAAAAAGTCGTAAGATGTTCTGTGTAGGAATCATGAGGTAGCCAATTACAAAAATAAAGCATTCCTTCCATGACATCGGCCGAAAATTCCGAAGAACTTAGTCGAATCTTACCTCCCCCAAAATAAGTGTAATCGTAGCTTTGTTCTGGATGAAGTAGGCTTTTTAGATCTGTAAAACCTTGCGCAATGGAAAATTTGGGGGGCTCAGTGGCTGAACTTCCAGTGACACCATCTACTGCTTTAACTTTCATTTCGCTAGACATCTTAAAAACTCCTTAACGGCTCAAGAATTTCATAAGAAGTTTATGTTAAGGAATTTTTAAAACACAACAAAATTTTTTTTTGAATCCTCCCGAGGCCCTCTTTTTTCAGTTTATGATTTTTGGTCAATCGGGTATAATTCGCTATAGATATTCTTTGAGTAGGTAGTGATGAAAGGATTTTTTAAAGCTGTATTTCTTTCTGGAGCCTTGTTAAGTGCTCCCATGTTTGCTGATACGACTCCCGAAGAGAAGCAGGGGCATGAGCTCTGTCTCTTTGCACAAGATGTTTTCAATGCGCTTGGTAGCGTGAAAGAACAAAAGCAGATCTCAAGCTATGAGAGTTCACAAGATCCTGTCATTCAAAATCTCGCGGAAAAATTTATCGCGTCCTTTCAAGAGGATGCCTCTCCTGAAGACCTCCAGACAGCCGTGTCTGAACTAGGACGTCTTCTCAAGTGCTCGGCAGATGAAGATTACAGATTGCCGTACGCACTCCATCGAAAAGAGCTTCAAGAAAAGACAGCTCTCATGGAAAAAGCCCTCAAGGGCTCTCTTCCCGAAAATCCCAATTATCACAAGCTCATGATCGAATCGCTTGCAGATCAAAAGTGGGATGTTGCGCTTTATGCCTATCTAAAAATCGCTGAAGAGCGCTGCACGGATTAATCTTGTACAAAATCTCTTTTCTCACTATGGAGAAGTAAAGATACCATAGGAGAGAGATGAAAGAATCATCAAGTCGGTTTTGGTCATGTTTAGGGATCGGTTTAGGGGTTTTGGTTGGTGCACTAGATTGGTCCATAGTCCAGAATGCCTTGCCCGCAATTCAACATGACATCGGAGCTTCGATTAGTAGCCTTCAATGGATCATGAACTCTTTTGGTCTTTTCATGACCGCTCTTCTCGTGACCATGGGGCGACTCGGCGATGTATTTGGACGACGGCGGATCTTCAATATCGGGCTTTTGATTTTTGCTCTTGCTTGCTTGGGTGCAGCTCTATCAACAACTGCTTCCGCGCTCATTATCGCGCGCGCTTTTCAGGGAGTCGGGTTTGCCATGTTAATGCCCACTTCACAAGCGCTACTTACCCACGCTTTTCCAGAAAATGAACATGGAAAGGCAATGGGGGTTTGGGCGACTCTTGCAGGTGTCGGGCTTGTATTTGGTCCGGTTCTTGGGGGAATTATTGTTTCGCTTCTTTCTTGGAATTGGATTTTTTACATCAATATTCCGATTGCTTTAGCAAGCTTTGTCATTGTTCGAGCTGTTGTGAGCGAATCGCGTAATGAAGAGCATCCTCCTCATCTCGATATCAAGGGAATTTGCATTTTCATTTTAGCTTTAGGATCGCTTATTTTTGCGATCATCGAAGCTCCAATGCGAGGGTGGAGTAGCCCAATAATTCTTGGCTGTTTTGGGGCTGCAGTAGTCTTGTTTGTTGTTTATTATTTTGTCGAAAGGAAAACCGATTTGCCCCTCATCCAGTTTTCCTTTTTTAAAAACCGCCAGTTTACTGCAGGGGCTTTGACCATTTTTTGCGGTTGTTTCATGTTTTGGACAACGTTTTTTCTTCTGCCTCTCTACCTGCAAAATTTTCGCAATGAAACGCCATGGGTTTCTGGGCTTGTGCTCCTTTCTGCAGGCATTCCCTTCACAGTGATCTCTCGGTTTTCTGGGTCTGCAGGAGACCGGATTGATAAAAGGTGGCTTATTCCTGGTGGATTCTTGCTTGTTGTAATAGCTGCTTTGTCATTTGCTTTGATCCAGCCATCTATTTCTCTTTTTTGGGTCTGTCTTTTGCTGGCAATTTTTGGAGCAGGTGAGGGAATTCTTTGGTCTCCAGGGACATCTCTAGGGATTTCAGCTTTACCACGCAGCCAAACAGGGGTGGCTTCAGGAGCGATCACGACCATCCAAGAAACAGGAGGATCAATTGGGATCGCCATTGCTGGAACGATTTTTAACATGGCAGAAAGAAGCCATTTCCAGGCACTTGCAAGCCAGCATCGACTCAATATTCCTCCAGCAGTTAGCGAAAAGGTGAAGTCGCTTCTCTCAGCGCCCGATAAGCTTTACGCCTATTTAAGTCATCAAGCTCCGATCGTGCAGCACAAAATCGTCACAGCCTTTAAATCGTCTTTTCTACATGGATTTCATGCAGGTATGATGCTTGCAACAGCTGTCTCGCTTGTTTGCTTGGTCTCCATTATTTGTCTCTTGAGGAAGAAGACTTGATTTCCTCTATGTAGAGAGGATAGAGAGTTTCATGAATCCCATGTCCCATATTGGGAATCAGCAGAAGCTTTGAATCTCGAATCTCATCTGCTAGAGCCTGCCCATGATCGACTGGAAATATCGGATCAACCGTTCCATGAAAGATCACCACGGGAGCTTCAAGATGGCAAAACGCTTTGCGTATGAGCTCTTCAGAAAGCATATTGGCTTTGATGTGGTTGGCTAATCCTTCAGGATGGCGCATTCGCTTTAAAAACTCTGCTTGAAGCTCTCTTTCCCGTTTTTCATTAAACGGAAGATGAGAGCTGGCTAAAAAACCCCACGTTTCAACACGGGCTTCTAACATTTCCTCATCTGTTTCTGGGGGATTTTCTAGAAAGATAGCCATGAAGTCCAAATACTTTTGAGTCGGGCTTGAAAGAAGCCCTTCTTTAATAGGCTTTTTTTCCAATGCTAAGTTGAGGGGACGGAAATCTGGAGAAGTTGCGATGAGAGCAACGCTTAAGATTTTTTCAGGCTGTTTCTTTGTTACCAACCCTGCGACTGGACCGCCGAGTGAAAGTCCAAAAAGATGCGCTTTTTCAATCTTCATAAAATCGAGGAGGTCGAGAGCATCATCAGCCATATCTTCTAAAGTGTAGGGATCTTTTTCAAAATCGAAACAAGTTGAAGCCCCCGTGTCTCAGTGGTCGTAGAGGATGACGTAGAAACCTTCATCGGCAAGTTGTTCACAGAACTCTTCTGGCCATAAAGTTCCCTGACAACACCCTCCCATAATCAAAAGCATCGCAGGATCTGTAGGTTCACCAAATGTTTCGTACCAGATGTCGATCCCTGATGTTTTGGCAATTTGGCCTCCTGCAAAAAGAGGAAGCATCAATAGAGATAGAAAAATCGAAAGAAGTTTTTTCATATATTCCACCCAGATTCAGAATAAAATGACTTTTTTTCGATAGCTTTAAGCGCATCATGCACGTAACCAATGAGATTTTTAGGAGGGGAGTGAAGCGGGAAAAACTTGAGTTCGCTGCATTTGTGAGGCTCGCGATTTTGAATCTCTCCTTCCCAACTTGAGCATTCGAAGAAGATGTCGACATTCAGCCGTCCAGATTGACGGTGCATGATATGAGCAACCCGTAAACTCTCAGGTTGCAAGCGGATTCCTGCTTCTTCATAGGCTTCTCGGATCATCCCTTCTGTTGCAGGCTCATTTGCTTCCACATGTCCTGAAACTAACCCATAATGATCATCCATGAAGCCTGTGTTTTGGCGGAGAAGTAAAAGAACTTCCTCTCCTTTTCTTAGGACTAAGTAAACGCTGACTGCAGCAGTTGCGCGTGATGTTTGATTGGTCTTCATCTCGTTAAATAACCTCCATCTACGGGAATATCGATCCCTGTTGTGAAAGAAGCAGTATCAGATGCCAGGTAAACTGCAGCACCTGCGACTTCCTCCGTCGTTGCTTCTCTTCTCATGGGGATTTTTTCAATGAGCTTTTCCCAAGCTTCTGGATTATTTTTTCGATTTTCTTGATTGAGCTTGGTTGCGACTCCATGAGGACTGATGCTATTGACTCGAATTTGATGCTTTGCAAGTTCGCGTGCCATACACTTTGTGGCTAAGAGTAAGGCTGCTTTTGAGGTGCAGTAACTGATGTTTCCAGCTCCATGTGCGCCTATCGATAAGATATTGATGATAGATCCTGGAGCTTTATTTTCAATGAGCCAATTTACAAATAGCTGCGATAAGAAAATAGGGGCATAGAGGTTACACTGCATGACCGCATCAAAATCTTCTTCTGTGACATCGGTTGAGCGTCCCATACGGATAATGGCAGCATTATTGACGAGGACATCCATGCGTCCCCACTTTTCTTCTACCTTTTCAATCAGCTCTGAGCGTTGCTCTTTTTTCGTGATATCGGCTTGAACGCAAAAGGCATTTGTGCCCAATTCCTCCTGTGCGGCTTGAGCTGTTTGCTCGTCAGAGCGGTAATTTAAGACAACTCGATACCCCTCTTTTAGGAATGCCTTTGCAATTCCAAAGCCAATGCCTCTAGTGCCACCAGTAATCATGGCAACTTTTTGGTTCATATTTAACCCCAAGTTAATAATCGGAGAAGAAAAAGCGTTGTATAACCCCAAGCAAGAGCTAGAGCCATGAAAGGGAAAATGAGCCCAAAAACTTTCCAGTGAGACTGTCTTTTCCCAGTTTTACGGTGGTCTTCGATCAAGGGCTTTTGAGTTTTTCTGGCGATTTCCATCATGACGACCATGTAAGAGACGGGGATCACCACTCTTGGAATTTTTTCGATAGAAGATTCAGGGATTAAGCCGATCACGAGAAAGAGAAGTGTGGTGAAAAGAGCACCCAAAGGAGGGCTTTTTTTGCGGCAGTCTGATTTTCAAAAACCTTGTAGTTTTTGCTCATCAAAAAGGCACCAGCAAAGGGGCCACCCCAAAAGGCCATGGCTCCGATTTGTCCAACTGTCCAAACCTTTTTTGGGGAAATTTCGACTGTTTCTACTTCACTTGTCATTTCGGGCAATTAAAGCATGAAACCTATGTTTTTCTCTAACAGAATTTAGGCTTCAGAGGTTTCATAAGAAGTTCTTCCAAAAAGATCTTGATAATTCGGGCATCTTCCTTCAGCAAAATAAAATCCTACTGCAGAAATTGCACTGATTGCGCTTCCGATTGGAACAGTATAGAGCAAGAGCTGCCAAAGACGAGGCGAGGTGATGAGAATATTGAATGCAGAATTCCATTGGCCATTGGTTACTTTGCTTACGAATAGCCCAACAATAATAGCTTTTACAAAATTGCCACCTGTCGTTAGAAGAGCAAGAGCAGGCGGGGCTATAGAGACGAGCCCTCCGATATAAATTCCTGAAATAGCTTTTTGACCCATGGGTGTAGTCATAGATTCCTCCATTTTTTTGGGGGAATTATATCTGTGGTAGGAAATAAAACTCAATTAGAATTCAGCGATAAAAATTGTTTTAAATCACTTATTTTCTTGAGCCTTTCCTCTGTTTGGAGCTCTTTGCATTGAGGCAATGAAGCTTCATAGAGGAGGAGACACCGCTTTTCCATTTGGAGATCAGGTGCTCCTTTTGCTCGGAGAATGCAGCTTTGTTCGTATAAGAGATCCGCAGCCATCAGACAACGCTCGGCTTCAAGAAAACCATTGACACCGGTGAAGTGATCGAGCAACCACTGCGCACCTCCCATTAACAAGAGCTCGGGTTCAAGCTTTAGATAGAAGCGGCTGGCAGTTGCAAGTTTAACCTCAGCGTCGTTGTACTTTTTGTCTCTTCTTAAGTTGGTTACAGTTAGAAGGGCTTGGACAAACTGCTGAATGATTCGCATCACATAATCACGCTGAAACATATAACTCCTTTACTAAAGCCAATCGAAGATTGGAAAATTCGATAGAGTTTCAATTGATGGCGAAAGGACTTTAACCTTTGCAAATCCCAGAATATTGTCCATTGCTGTCATTGTTTGAGATGCAATATTTATTGGTAAAGAGCAATCACATTGAAGTGCAGAGAGATTTTTGACAAGGACGTCGTAGTAGAGAGTTCTCCCAATTTCAACTCCATTTTGGTAAGTGACCATCCAATAGGCATTTTTCCAAAAGGCCTGCTTAAAGTAATTTTGGCAAAACTCTTGAATAGAGCGGACGACGGATTCTAAATGAGGAAGCTGATTGCTACATGAGGATGGAATCATCATGACTCCTTTATAAGTCAAAGAGGTCAGGTCGTTTGGAGATATAGAGCTTCCAATTGAGCCGCCGTTATCAAGTGCATATTGTAAGGGTTTATCAAGAAAGTAAGAAAATGCGATCCATCGGATATTTAAAAGAGCGATGAGACTCAGGGCTAAGTTTAATATCTGCGCTGAAGTACTACCTACAGAAAGCTGTTGTTTTTCAGAGAAAAAGATCTGGGCAATGATAGCAATCAAATGGGTTAATGTGAGGCAACTCATGAAGGTATGGATTCCAAAAGAGCTCCAACTAAGTTCTAGTTTTCCTGCTGCATCTGGTAATTGGGAAACAAGAGATTTTAGGTCGGTTGAGGGAGTCAAACCTTCATTTACCATCCTTATGTAGAAATAGGAGGCTAAAAAGCAAACTCCAATAACCAAGGCTGTTAAAACTAATGCGTCATTTTGTTGTATAGCGAACTTTTTTCTTGACCCTTCCATTAAGGGATAGCAAGTCGATAGAAAACTTAAGACGTCTGGAATGAGCAGGACTTGTTGTATTTTGAAAATGGTAGGAGCGAGTTCAGGATAGGTTTGCAATAGGGCTAATCCTATTTTAATAACTTGGTAGGAGGGAAAGAGGAATCGCTTGTAAATTTCTATTGACTCAACGAGAGGTTTTTCGATCTCAATGGTGTGACTTTCAAGAGTGCTATGGTTGGGGATTTCATCGCAAGCAGGGCAAGTCGGGTAATTGCAAAGAGGAATTCTGTTTGCATTGCGCGTCACTGTGATGTTGCCGCCTCCAAGCCAGTGGTTGGGGTTGATTCTAGGAACTAAGAAAGTTTCTTTTACTCGTATTTCCGGAAGATTTGAAGCGAGATGCTTGGTGATACAATCAGAGTGGAAGGCATGGTTGGGACAAAAAGCAAGATCTAATTCAGGAGAATTTTTGCTGCAGATTGTGCAAGATTGGTCTCTAAGTTTAAGGGAAGGAGAGAGTTTTAAAAAAGTGTATTTTACATCACTAAACTCTCGAGGGAAACGACAAGAAAACTCTGCCCATTTTAAGTGGTGATTTTTCGTGAAGCTATAAGCAGTTCCTGCTAAGCAAAAGTACGTGGAAGTTGTGACTTTTCCATAAACTATTGCGAGAATACTAAGAGCTATCTTTGTCAGGTGAAATACTTTGGCATGTGTCTGTTGATCCGTTATAACTTCTTGCATGGAAACTTGGCTATTTTCAGTGCCATCAATGGGGTTAGATTGACGTTTCTTAAGGATATCAAAAAGAGCGAGCTCTGCTAAACCAACCGTTCCTATACAGGAAATAAACGAAGCCTCAAAAAATTCGTGAGCGAAAACAGCAACGGCTCCAGCGTTAATGACATTAAAAGCAAATTGAATTTCGTGAAAATGAGCGATACAGAAAGCGGCGATTTTTTTATCTGGACTATCTTGCTCAACTCCTTGAATGTAGCTATAGAAGGCACCTTCAGCTAGTGAAGAAATACCAATTGGAACTTGCCATGAGAATTGAGAGTGGAGAGATGAAAACCATTGAGGAATAAGCGCTGTTGTATGTAATTGAACAGACATGATCACTCCTTTTTTATGGTGAAATTTTAAAGATTATGTAACTATTGAGCAAGTAAAAAGCAATTTGAACAATCAGTTTATTATGAGAAAGCTTTTGTTTGTTTTCGTTTCTATTTGCCTGATTGCAATGGTTCTTTTTAAATTTCGGGAAAAAGTCGCTTTAGAAGAATCTCCGTTGCCAATTGCTCTTCTAGACGCTTCTGGGCATGAGGATGCTGACTGGGTCTTTGAAACCGAAGTTGATGGGCAAAAAAAGTCATTCATCGTCTATCAGTGGATCATTAAAGAACTCTGTCGGCCTGAAAATGTTTCACTCAATTTAACGGATTGTGATGATCAGTGGATAGCAGGGTATGCCATGAGCTCAGACTATTTGGGTAAAACAGAGGAAGGGGTTCACCTGTTGTTAGCCTTGGATCGCGACAGCTGGCACCATGTTCTTCTTTTTCTAGAGGTGTTGAAAGGAGAAGGGGTCTCTTTAGATGGAGATACAAGAGAGGAGTTTACCTTTTACTCGGACCAAGTGCTTCTCAAAAAGGTGGGATGCATTCCTCTTCCTGGCTATATCCATGAAAAGGAGATCGCCTTTGATGGAAATAAGCTCGAGATTCTTTATGAGACATACGATTTAGATTTAACGCCTCCATCAAAACCCGAGCTGATCAAAGGACGATTACCTCTCCACTTTGATCGAGCACCCTATATTAATCCTCGTTTGATAGATGATTTTTCTTCAAGTATGCGAACGGGAGGCTCAGTCATGATAGCTTGTGATTTGGAGCAGGCTCAAAAAGCTCCAGCCTACGATTTTTTGGGCAATGGATTGACAGCCAAATACGGGCAGACTTGCGAGTACAGTTACTTGGGGAGAACCAAGAATGGGGTGCACATTGTTCCTTCATATTATTATCAATGTCGTCCCGTGAAAGGCTACCACTTCATGTTTGTTTTTGAAAAAGATTACGAAATCGTAGCGGACTGGAAGAATAAGACGTTTAAACGCAACAAAAAGCGGACTTTGATGAAGAAAATGGGAGAGCTTGATCTGTACTACTTAAAATATTCAACATCAACGGAAACACCATTTCTTATACAGATAGCTTTTGGGACAATAAGCCTTATGTCGTTACAGGACCTGTTGAAGAGGTCGAATACGAGGAAGAGGTCAAGCTTCGCTACTTAAACCCGGTAAGGTAAACCGCACGATACGAATCGGCTTTTTTTGTGCCTTCATTTTGCAGATCATATCTTGGGTTCCGGAAGATGTTCCATCCCAAAAGGCTACAAGACCGTGAGCGTAATTTGCCATTTGAGCATTTCTTATCAGGCCTGCTTGCTTTCCGTACATATTCCAATCGGCTGGGAATTCTTTGAGAATTAAGTTTCTTTCTTTTGCGTACTCTTCACCAAGTCGGTCAGCTCCACGAGCTTTTCCTGAAACAATTTCGACTTTTGGCAATCGGTGCATTAGAAAGAAGTCGAGTTTCTTTTTTAAGATAGGGTATTGATTGAAGGTGCGACTTCCAGCAACGATTAATTTAAACATTTTTGCATCGCCTTGGAAATCGTAGAAAAATCTTCCGGACTGATTTCCACAAGACCGCGGCGCAGTTGCATGCCCCAGCTTTTATGCTGCGTCAGCTCTAAGTCATTCATCAAATCACTGATGGGCACGTCTTGAGAGGGAAGGTAGTCGATGTCGATGCGATAAGGATGAAAATCTGGAGTCATTTCGACTTGATAAACATGACCTGACTTGATCGTTCCAATTGCGGTGAAGCATTTGCAGGGATCTTTCCCAAAGAGGGAAATGCGTGGGGAGTAATAGACGAATCCATCACCGGCGCCCATTTTCATCAAAGGTCCCTTTTTTCCATGGCAAACTTGTGCAAAACTCCCTTGCACTCCTTTTTGCACATGTTCTTTTGAGACGACTCCAAGCCAATAGTGCATGCATTACCTCCTTTATAACCTGAGTTCTGGGTTTCTTTCACTTATTCTCAGGGATTTTTCTCTTTCTTCCCAGCCTTTTTGCCTCGAAAAGGACCATTTGGCCCTTCCCTTCGCCAAAAATGCTGAGAATTTAAGAGAACTCTCCTCTGGAAATAAGCAAAATAAAACCAGAACTCAGGTTAATATATCTACAAGCTGTTTGATTTCTTCCTGAGAATTATAGAAGTGAGGCGCAATTCGAATCAATCCTCCTCTGATCGTGACGGTGATTTGGCTTTCTTCCAAAGCGTGTTGCAAGTTCGAATCATGGGGCTGTTTGACTGTAACAAGGGCGCCCAAATCTCTTTGGGTTGAAATGAGAGTAGGAAGGTGCTCGAGGAGATAAGAGGTATGCGATTGGATGCGATCGAAGATGAAGTCCCAGCCGATTTGTTTCAGCTCATTTAGGGAGGCATTGAGTCCTGCAATTGAGATAATGTTGGGCAGGCCTGGTTCAAAACGAGCTGCCCCTTCTGCAAAATCGAGCTTTTTCGTTTCAAAGTTTCCTGGGTCTTTCACACTTGTCCAGCCAACAAGAGGAACGTGCAGTTGCTTAATGAGTTCTTTCCGGATGTAGAGATAACCGCAGCCAAGAGGGCCAAGCAGCCATTTTTGTCCACCGCCTGCAAAAAAGTCGATATTGCTCGATTCCAACTTAAGGGAGAATGTGCCAACTCCTTGAATCCCATCGATGCAGCTGAAGATCTGCCTTTTTTTACAAAAGTCTCCGAAAGCTTCAAGATCGATTTTTTTTCCTGTGAGATAGCTGACAAGACTGACCGAAATCAAGCGTACATTCGACAGGTCTTGCTCTGCCAAGACTTCGGTCAGTGGGCGGTCATGCGGCAAGTCAAAGAAGCTGCAGCCGATTCCTTTGCTTTCAAGGTTTTCCCAAACGTAGCGGTTGGAAGGAAACTCATCGCGAGGAATCAGGACCCGCTCTCCTGGTTTAAAATTGAGGCTATTTGCGACGAGGCTTAATGCAGTTGAAGTGTTGGGAGTCAGTGCAAGTGTCTCTGCTTGACAGCCTAAAAGCTCTGCTAAAAGTTGTCGCGTTTCTTGAATGAGCTTGACCAAGCTCAAGGAGTGCTTAGCAAAAGGTTCTGCCATTTCTTGGCAGTAGGCTTTCATTTTCTCAATGGTAGCGTAGGAGATGGGGCAAGTAGCTGCATGGTTGAGAAAGACCCCCTTTTTCAAGATGGGAAACTGCTTTCGAATTGCCATAAGATCCATATACTAAGAATAAGCTGAAAGGAGATTGCCTAAAAGTGAAAAATAAGCAGAAGAGCAACGACCAGCAGAGAGGAGTAGGGAGTTTTCGTTGAACAATTATGTTTAATCTGTAATATAGCTCGCGCTATCTTTTATCATTCAGGATAGGTTAGAAAATCAAGCGAGGGTCACATGATTAAGCAATTACTTACTGCATTCGGCTTGTTAGCTGCTGCCAATGAATCACATGAAGCGATTTCTGTGAATTGCCGTCCTCAGGAGCCAAAAGGCGTTCCTATATATGCAGAAGAAGAAGTTAAATACCGTAACTCGGCTGCAGACGTCACCTTGGCAGGTACTTTAACTCTTCCCAGATCAGAAAAACCATCTACTGCAGTTTTACTCATCGCTGGCTCTGGTCGAGTTGATCGTGATGAAACAGTATTTGGGCATAAGCCTTTTTTGGTTCTAGCCGACCATCTTACAAAACATGGGATTGCTGTATTACGCGTAGATAAGCGTGGGATTAGGGAATCTACGGGAAATTACGATGATTCGACTAGCGAAGATTTTGCTGCTGACGTACTGGCCGGCGTTGAGTATTTGAAGACTCGGAAGGAAATTGATGCAAAGCAGATAGGTTTGATTGGTCATAGTGAAGGGGGGCTGATTGCTCCAATGGTAGCGGTTAAGTCGGATGATGTAGCTTTTATTGTGTTAATGGCAGCACAAGCTGTAACTGGTGAAACTCTTGTTTATACGCAAGAAGCTCTGATTTCTCGTAGTATGGGAGTGACTGAAGAGCAGATAAGTCATCAACTTGATTTTCAAAAGCAGGTGTTGTCTGTCATCATCAATGAACCTGATCTTGAAAATGCTGAGAAACTCATACGAGAAATTGTCTCAAAACAGCTAGCCGATCTACCAGATGAGGAGCAACAAGCAATTTATCATGACATGGAATCCCAAATTAGACGTTGCAATTCACAATGGTTCCGTTATTTTTTGACTTACGATCCGAAAACTTCATTAAAACATCTTAAGATTCCTGTTTTGGCGATCAATGGGCAGCTCGATTGTCAAGTTACTCCAAAACAAAACCTTACTCTCATTGGCAAAATTCTAGAAGAGGCTGGGAACCAAAATTATAGAGTTATTGAATTTCCAAAACTGAACCATTTTTTTCAATCATGTGAATCTGGATCTATTTTGGAGTATGGAAAAATTGAACAAACGATTGCACCTGTAGTTTTAGAAACACTGTCAGATTGGATTTTGGAAACCACAACTTTTCTCTGAATAAAGTAGAAAGACGTTCCTCTCATTAGACAATTCAAAATATCCTCCTTTTTCCCCAACAATTACGGAAAATCGTGAAAGAAAAAAGAAGTGTCTATAGAATTTAAGGTTCATCTTTATGAGAGATAAGCCTATGGACAATTCTTCTGCTAACAGTTCACTTATTCTTTATCAAACCGAAGACGGAAAGACCCAAGTTGAGGTTCAACTTATTGATGAGACGGTATGGCTTACGCAAGCACAGATGGCCGAACTATTTAGTAAGGACAAAAGAACGGTTTCTGAGCATATCCAAAATATCTTTAAAGATGGAGAGTTATCAGAAAAAGCAGTTATCCGGAAATTCCGGACAACTGCAGCGGACGGAAAAAACTATGAAACACTGCACTACAACCTCGATGTCATTATCTCAGTAGGTTATCGCGTTAAGTCTCATAGGGGCACCCAATTTCGCATTTGGGCAACAGCAAGGCTAAAAGAGTTTCTAATCAAAGGGTTTGCTTTAGATGATGAAAGACTCAAGAGTCTTGGTGGGGGGGAACTATTTTGATGAGCTTCTTGCTCGTGTTAGAGATATTAGATCCTCTGAAAAAGTTTTTTGGAGAAAAGTCTTAGATATCTATGCGACAAGCATTGACTACGACCCTAATACTGAAACTTCTAAGGACTTTTTTCGAATTGTGCAAAGCAAGATGCATTGGGCAGCTCATGGTCACACGGCTGCTGAAATTATCTATAAAAGGGCTGATTGCAGTAAAGAACATATGGGGCTCACTTCTTGGTCTGGGAAAAATATCAACCGATCAGATACGGAGATTGCCAAAAACTACTTAAACGAAGAAGAGCTCGGTATTTTAAATCGTCTTGTTTCTATGTACTTAGACTTTGCTGAACTTCAAGCCTTAAACAGAAGCCCCATGTATATGAAAGGCTGGATTGCTAAACTCGATGATTTTTTGAAAGTAGCGACGCCTAGAGATACTCTTTTACATGCAGGCAAAGTCAGTCATCAGATAGCTATTGATAATGCCCGTGAGTAATATCAAAAGTATCAAAAACAATTGAAGGGAGACAATATCTCTCTCATTGAGAAGCATTTTTTAAATGCAGTGAAAGAGATTGAATCAATAGAGAATAATTCTTAAAACCCCATAGGGTTAGTTTATAAACCTCCAAAAAATTTATGATAAATGGGGCAGGATGGACTTGAACCAACGACCAACGGATTATGAGTCCGCTGCTCTAACCACTGAGCTACTGCCCCATAGTGGGTAAGAGGAATATCATAAAGGATTTTTAGGTGAGAGCACAAGGACTTTGTTGTTTTGGATTACGGTTTGTCCTCAACTGTTTGGATACAATTTGTCTCTTTAATGAACTTGAGCAAAAAGAGGCAAACGATCAAGTAGATGGGCATGATCGCAAAAGAGAGGTGGTAGTCGGTAAGAGAAAAGGTGGGAGACCCATCATGAAAAGGAGAGTGTTTTGTGAGGTCGAGGAACCACCCAATGAGAGGATCGGTGATGGCTCCAAAAAGGGCGTTTAGGGTGTTCATGATCGCAATGGCTGTTGCAGTCATAAGAGGAACATTGATTTCGTGAATGACAGAAAAGGAAAGGAGGAAGGCCGAAATACTAAACCCGATTGCGAACTGTAAGGTCGCATAAAGGAAAAAGGGAATCGGGGGAAGGTAGATAGCGAGCGTTAAAAGGATCAAGGCGATAAAAGTTCCCCAAAACATGACAGGCTTGCGCTTTCCAATGAAAGAAGAGTACCAACCAAAAAGTGGGGCTCCTACGGCAAATCCAATGAAGACGAGCGATGTCAGGAAGGAGGCAGTTGTCCGATCGACATGGTATTTTGCTTCAATAAAGGAAACACCCCAAAGTCCAGCAAAGGAAAGAACGGGAGCAAATGAGAGACCTGAATAGATGGATAGAATCCATGTTTGCCCACGCCTGATCGTGTGGCGCAAAGCATCTGAAAGCTTCACTTTTCCTTTTGTGGATGGAGTCACATCGTAAGCCGGATGGCGCGGCTTGTCGCGGACAAAGATGAAGAAAATGGCGGAGAAAATGAAACCAAAAGTTGCAAGGTCGATAAAAGATTGGCGCCAACCGACGTAGTTGATGAGGTGAGAAAGAGGCGCTTGGCCGAAGACAGCTCCAAGTGTTCCCAAAGTGAGGGTGAGACCTGCAAGGAGGGCGAACTTGTGAGCCGGAAACCAGTTTGAGTTGATTTTAAACGTGTTCAAAATCGCAAATGTAGCTCCGACGCCTATTAAGAAGCGGGAAGAAGCCATCAGAATCACGTTTTCACTGTACCCAAAGAGTAAGGCGCCAAGAGCACAACAAAGGAGACCAACAGTCGTGGTTTTCCTGGGGCCAAACGCATCAATCAGCAGCCCTCCAGGAATTTGCATGATGGTATAAGCGTAGTAGTATGAGGCGGCAACATGTCCTACGACTGCAGCATCGATTTTGAACTCGGTCATGAGTTGTTTGGTCATGATGCTTGGGGAGACTTCGAGCACGTATTTGTAGAAAACGAAGAGGACACTGATGGCGAAGACAACCCAGCCATAAACAGGCTTAGGATGAGGTGTCACGGCTTTTTGAATTTTAGATGGTTTCATTTAGTCCTCGAAATACTTTTGTTTGGCTTTTGTGTCTTTGATAAATAAGGAAATCACAAAGGCGACCCCAAACCAAATGGGAATGTGTAGTAGGGCGCGTTGAAGAGATTCAGCAGAGTAAGAGTGTATGGCTTTGGAATAACTTCCGACCCATCTTTTGTCTAAGACAAGTCCGATAAATTGGTCTCCTGCAGCTCCGAGAAGAGCAAAGAAAGTATTTAAAATTGCTGCGCTTGTAGCTGTAAGTTGAGGGACTGTGCGTTCATGCATCACAACGTAACAAAGGGGAATGACTCCCACTCCGATCCCCATACAAAAGAAACTCACGATGGTCATGGCTTTTGTATCTGTAGGAGGATGAAGAATAGCAAGAACAGAAAGTGTTGCAATAAGCGTCCCAATCATTAAGAAGATCTTACGATTTTTCATTTTAGTGGAGAGATAGCCAAATAGTGGAGCAAAGAGGGCTGTGGCGATCAGATAAAAGTTATTGATGAAGGTTGCTTCGCTTAAGCTCAATTGATGAAAAGCTGTTAAGAAAGGAAGAGCCCAAACTCCTACGAAAATGAAGAGAGGGGCTTCTGAAAATGTTGCGTAAGCAGTTAAAATCCAAGTTTGCTTTTGCTTCAGGAGCTTTTTAAACGAGAAACCAAAGTTGAACGAGCGATCTCTTGGATTGATGTCGTATCGCAAAGCCGGGTTTTTATCGCTAACAAAAATGAAATGGAGAATGGCGAGAACGACACCAATAATGGTGTAGTGGATCATTGCACCTCTCCAACCGAAAGTTTGGATGTGTTTAACGAGGACGAGGTCTCCAAAAAGAATCCCTAAGACTGCGAGGGAAATTGTAGCTCCTAAGATTGAGGCAAATAGCTGGGGTTTAAACCAATTTGAGAGAATTTTAACCACGTTAACAAAACTCACGGCGCCACCGATTCCAATGAGGGCTCGTCCGAAACAGGCAGAAAAAGTGTTGTAACTCATCGCAAAGATTAAACATCCAATTGCGGCTGTCAGGATTCCAAAACTTGTAATTCGTCTTGGGCCAAATCGGTCAATGAGAATTCCAAAGGGGATTTGGAAAAGGATAAAGGGGATGATCGCCATGGAAGCAATGAGGCTAATGTCAGCAGTGGAAGCTTTTAGGGAGGATTCTAGCTCGGGAATCATGATACTTGGGCTGACGATCAAGATTTCACGATAGACGAGAAAGAGAGCACTCAAAAACCAAATTGCCCAGGGAAAGAAGGGCCGCGGATGAGGGTGCAATTGAATGGGCTCTTCTCGCGACATTTTTTAAGCTTCCTCGGTCAGCTGCTCAGCCTTTGTATCTTTGACAAATAGGATAAAGATCACTCCAATGAGGGAAGAGATGGGGACAATCATCAGAGCTAGGCGTATGGTTTCGATGGGGAGTAAAGAGAGTTCTGCGGGTTTGCTTCCAAAAATGTGATCAAAAAAGTAGTCGTGAAGGATGCGGATGATGTTGTTAAAAATGAGAACAAGGCTGACGACAGTTGCTGTGATAAGGGGGAGGTTCTTTTCATGGGTCATTGTATAAGATAAGATGGCTGATGCGACGAAAAATGTTCCGAGGAAAGAGAGCATGCCGACGAGTGGCGCAGGAATATTGGGTACATAGACTTTTAAACAAAAGAACAGGACGTTCAAAAGTGGGCAGACGATCATAAAGATTTTTCGCCTTTTTGCCTGCGTCGAAATCCACCCTAAGACAGGGGCTCCAATTGCAAACCCTAAGATGCTTGTCAGATTGATGAGAGATGCAGTATCAGGGGAGACTTTATAGGAGACTTGGAGAAAGGGGATTTGCCAAACAGCAAGAAAAGTTGTCCATGGAGCAATAATACAGCCCGAAAAGAGCGCGATGAACCAAGAGTCTTTTTTGCCAAAAGCTTTTTTTAAAGCTGCTTTGAAGTTGACGTTCGAAGGCGTGGGGTTGATATTGAATCGTCTTCCAGGTTCTGAGTCGCGAACAATCAAGAAGAAAAGCAAGGCGTAGAGAACACCAATAATACCATAATCAATGATTGTTTGACGCCACTCAAATGTTTTTGTCAGATATTGGGTGAGGTAGAGTCCTAACCCACCTCCGATGACACTAATACATGAGGTTAGACCTGCCATGGCTGCAAAGTACCGGTGAGGGAACCAGTTTGAGATGATTTTGAGGGCTGTTAAAAGGGCAACCGTTGATCCAGCTCCCATGATAAATAGGAAGATGCGCTGCAGGTCGATGTTTGCTGCATAGCCAAACAGGATAGCGCCAATAGCGGCAATAAGAAGGCCAATACTAGAGATTCTTCTTGGGCCAAATCGATCGATCATGATCGCGACCGGAATTTGAAGCAAAATGAGTCCATAGGAGTAGAAATCAAGAAATGCTGCAATTGAACCGAGGGTGAAAGTAGACTCTTCGATGATTGAAGGGCGCACCGCATAGGTACTTGCCCGAAGCATAAAGTTGTAAAAATGCAATAAAATACAGAGTAACCACATCACCCACGGATAATAAGGTCTCGGGTGGCGGTGAAAGACAACGGGTCCACTTTCTTCAGGAGTATTACTGTTCATAATTTTCCTTGATAAAAATCACACATATGAAAGAGAGCAAGAGAAACACTGGCATCAGGATTAACCCTTGCTGAAATTCTTTTGTAGAACTTTCTAAAAGCGTTTCAACTGGTACTTTGCTCTTTCCTGTTATTATCAAGCTAATAAGTAGATTTTCGATAAAACGCAAGAGGGCAACAGTAAAACAGAGGATTCCTACAGATAAGCCAACGCTTTTGAAATGGTTATTTTCGCAAATAAGGGTAAAAGTTAACGTCACACTTCCGATGAAAAAACTTCCAAGACCAGTTAGAAGGACAACGGAAGGGAGGGAAAAGCGAGGAGCAAAGAAGAGAAGGCAGGTGACAAGGAGGGAAGCTAAGACTCCTCCACCTATCAGAACTTTTCGTTTACCAACCCTCTTCCCATAAATCGAGAAGAAGAGAGCCCCGATTCCAAACCCAAGCATGTCGATCAAATTGATAAAGGCTGCATCACCGCCGCTCATTTCATAGGCCACTGTATAGTAAGCATGATGCCAAAATCCTACAGAAGCAATCCAAGGAGTGATTCCAGCCCCTGCAAGGGCTATCAAATAGGTATTGGGTGAGCTGAAGACCTTTTTAAGTGAAGGACCAAAGTCGAACTGAGATAGAGCTGATTCATGTTGGTCTCGAACAAAAAAGAAAAAAATAAGGGCCAGGACGATGCCTAACATTCCCAAATTCATCAGTAAGTTGGTCCAACCAAACTGCTTTGCCAGTAGGATGATTAAGGGTTGCCCGATAATCGAGCTGATGATGATTGCAATGATGGTCCAACTTACCAGAAATGGAAAGCGGGAGTGAGAAAACCAATTTGCAATCAGTTTAAAGGTATTGACGTAGGTGATGGTAGCTCCTAGCCCCATTAAGAAGACTCCAATCCAAAGTAGCGTATGAGAATGGGTATACCCAAAAAGCATCACGCCCGCAGACGCAATGACGAGCGTAAGACTCGAAACTTTTCTCGGGCCGAATTTGTCGATGAAAAGAGCAACGGGAATTTGAAAGATGATAACAGCTAAAACGAAAGGGGTGAATAGGACTCCTTTATCAGCAGTGAAAAGAAGTCCTTTTTCATGAAAATGGCTTCTGACATCCCAAGAGCTAAATTGAAGGAGGAAAGCGTAAAGGTTAATCAGGTTGCAGATCATCCAAACCAAATAGGGATAAACAGGGCGTGGATGCACAATCATCGAGGGCTTATTCTTCATAAACTTGTTCCCCGTGATTTTCCTTCACAAAAACAAGGGCGATCAAAGCAAAAAGCAGGGAGAAAGGAAGGACAATTAAAGCCGACTGATAGTCAGCAACGGAAAAGGTTGCAGGATTGTCTCCAAATGACCCAAGGATTGTTAAAATGAAGACTTCTCCAAGCAAGCGGAAAACAGCTAGAAAAAAGACGATCATGCCGACCACTGTTGCCGTGATTGCAGGAATGTTTTTTTCATGGATCATTGCATAAGCTAAAGCCATACTTCCTACGCTTATCGCTGCAACGAAGTCTAGAGTCACGTGGAGACCAAAAGGGAGGTTTGGGATGTAGAGAGTACAAATAGATAGAATAAGGGCAACGGCAGTTCCGAAGAGCATGTAGACTTTGCGTCTTTTCGTGTAGTATCCGAGGTATAAAAAGCCAACCATTCCGATTGCAAACCCAATCATGGGGTAAAGGTTCATCCAAATTGTATCAGGTGATTCATGAATATAGGATGCCTTGAAATAACGAAGATGCCAAACTCCATAAAATGAAAACCATTGTGAAAAAGCTAGAGCACAACCAATTGCAAGAGCATAGTTTTCTCCTTTTTTGAGGGCTTTCTTTACTGATTTTGAAAGATTGAAATGTCTTGGAGGAGGCACAATTTTGTAACTAATTCCCACGGCTGAGTCACGCACGCAAACAAAGAAAATAATGGCGTAGAGAATCCCGATCAGACCGTAATTGAACATGACCTTTGACCAATCAAAATTGTGAGTAAGTTGATGAGTCAGCCATTGTCCTACCATGGCTCCGATAATCAGGGCAAAAAATGTCCAGGCAAGAAGAAGAGTAAACTTCCTGGGGTGAAACCAATTGGAAACGATTTTAAGAATGTTGACAGTCGTCACAGTTCCACCAAGCCCCATCAAAAAAGCTCCCCACCAAAACTCTCCTGCAGATCCACTAAAACTAAGAATTAAAACTCCAATCGCGCATACAAGAATCACTAAGCTGGTCATTCTTCTCGGGCCAAACTTATCAATGAGCAAGGCGATTGGGAATTGAAAAATGATGACGGCTACATTGTACGAGAGAAGAAGACGTCCCACTCCAAGTGAGGGAAAGCTGCTGCCAACTAATCTTTCAGAGGTCGCACCCCACGCACTGAATTGCACGAGGTAGAGATAGAAGTTAAAGATAAGACAAATCGCCCAGATGAAATAGGCAAAACCTTGACGAGGGTGTGGGAGTAGTTCTTTTTCAATCTTACTCTTCATAAACTTGTTTTCCGTAGGTTTCTTTAATAAAGATGAGCACGATAAAAGCTGCGATTAGAGAAAAGGGAACGACGATCAGAGCAGATTGGAAACTCTCTCCTGAGATCGAAGTAAAAGAAGGCTTGTGCCTCGTTGTCATCTCGATAATGAATAAAATAAGCCTTTCACCGATCAATTTGAAGAAGGCGAGAAAGATTTGAAGCATTCCGATGACTGTTGCAGCAATTGTTGGTAAATTTTTCTCGTAGATGAGTGTATAAACGAGTGTTGATGTACTGATGGAAAAAGCAATGATACAATCCAATACAACGTGAACCCCTAAAGACATCTCTTTGATATAAAAAGTGCAGAGGCTCAAAATAATGGCGACAATGAGCCCAGACATCATGAAAACTTTCCGTTTTTTCAAATAGAATGCCACGTAGAGAAAAAAGACTACGCCAATGGCAAAAGAGCAGATGGGCGCGAAGTTGAGCAGACGAGCGTCTGAGGCTTTCAATAAGTACATATCTTGGTAAAACTGAGTATGCCAGATTCCGTAAAAGGCAAACCATTGGGTAAAGACAAGTCCACAAAAGAGAGCTAAAAGATAGTTTTCTTTTCTAGACAATGCTTTTTTTACTGAGCGTTTGAAATTGAATTTTTTGGGGGGGCGAAGAGGTGCATGCGAATCACGAACAAGAGCAAAGAAAAGGATCGCAAAAAGGATTCCAAACAAACCGTAGGTAAATGTGATTTCTGGCCATTCGAACAAGTTTAAGAGTTCATGGAAGACAATTTGACAGATTGGAACTCCTACGACTAATGCGAAAAAAGTCCATGCAAGCATGATGGTGAACCGCTTTGGCGAAAACCAGTTAGACACGAGTTTAAAGATGTTCACAATTGTAGCGGCTCCTCCAGCACCTACCAAAAAAACACTCCACCAAATAGCTGCAACTGATCTGGACTGACTGAGCAGAAGAGAGGCGAGACCTATCACAAAAATGAAGATAGATGTGACGCGCCTAGGTCCGATTTTATCCAGGAGTAATGCTACGGGAAGTTGGAACAAAACAATCGCAAGATTAAATGGGATTAGCTCTCGGCCCATGCCAATCATTTCACTAGATGCGACGGCAAAGACACTTGATTGAATGAGATAGACATAGAAGATAAAAATCAGTGATAAAGCCCATACGAGATAAGCCGTCCAAGTAAGAGAAGAGAGCTTTTCAGGTCTTGATTTTCGCCTTGAGTTCATCCTAAACCAAATCAGAAACACGTCAATTTTTAGGTTTACAAGAAAAAAAAATATTTATCATCTTTATTTTTCAACCTACTTTCAAAAGTGATGTTTTGCTATTTTATCAGCATGGATAGAGCAAAATACGGCATCGATGCCCCAAATATCATTTTCTATTTTGGTGTTGGTGGAGGAATAGGAATCGCCTTTGCGCTGTTTCTGTGGAATGTCTCTCTTTTTGTTTCTCTACCTATTCTTCTTGCTAGCAGCGTCTTTTTTCTCGAAGCTCTTTGGATGCTTTACAGTAGCTTTTGGGGGAAATTTTCCCAAATTGATCGGATGGTGTCGCAATTGAAACTTGAAGGGTCTGAAAAAGTTCTCGATGTGGGTTGTGGCAAGGGGAGCCTACTGATTCGAGTGGCTAAAAAGCTTTGTGAGGGGAAAGCTTATGGAGTAGATATTTGGAGAAAACAAGATCTCTCCCAAAACAGAATAGAGAGAACTCTGGAAAATATTCAAATCGAGGGAGTTGAAAAAACAGCAGAAGTTCAAAGTGCTGATATGAGGGAGCTACCCTTTAAAGAAGGTTTTTTTGATTGTGTAGTTGCTTCCTTAGCGATGCACAATATTGAAACGAAGAAAGGGCGCGAAAAGGCCCTTCAAGAAATCGATCGAGTTTTGAAACCAGGAGGCAAAGTTGCCATTCTTGATTTTCAAAAACTTGACGAATTTGCCCAATTTTTCCAAATGGGATATAAGGTGAGCCTTAGCCCACTCCAATGGAAGATGTTTCCTCCTACGAGGGTCTTAGTAGCAGTTAAGAGAGGGTAGGCGAATTATTTAATTTACCTATATTTTCTAGGAATCCGTAGGATGTCTTTCGTTTCGCATCTCGTTAATCTGTTTTTCAATCATGTGTTGCCCTTTCGTTTCATCTTGAAGGACTTGGATGAGGTTTTGCTTTTCTGTTTCAAAGTAGTCTAAGAGCTTTTGGCGGTCTTTCTTTGAGAGAAGCTCTTGGATTTCATTAGCGACTAACGGATTGCTTTTACGCAGTTTGCTTAAAATTGGCATGCAGTTTTGCTCAACATCATCCATTGATAGCGATTCGTCGCAGCAGTGGACATAGAGTTGATTGATGTGAAAAAGATTGCCGTGAATTTCTCGTTCTTGCCTATGAAGCTCTTTTGCAAGATCCTCTTCTGGAGTAATAGGCTCTTCCATAGATGTACCCCTACTTTACCTAAGTTATCCCTAACTATATTCTAGCAAATAGCGAATTCTTTGTTGAATAATTTTTACTGCCCATAATCGCCCTACTTTTGTATATAGAGTTTAAGAGCGGCTCTGAGAAAGGGGGCGGCGAATTTTCATCCTTTAAGCTACTGATAATGAAAAAAAAACGAATAGGGATATTCTTTTGTTTGCTATTAACCGGTTCCTTAAGGCTCCAGGCTGCCCTGTCGATCCCTATGGACGAGTTACTTGCTGAAGCTCCTCCGAATCGCATAGATAGCATTCCAAAGGAACATATTGAAAATGAGGAAGATGCTTATTTAGAAGGGTACATCCAAGCGATGGTCAACTCTCATTACTACGAGTTTGACGTCCTGGTCTATGTAGAAAATGGGGACGTTTACCTCTATAACCTTCCCAAAAACGACCTCATCAAAAGCAGTATTATCCGCTTTGTTGCTGATATGCCTGGTGTGAAGTCAGTGACAGAAGTCGATAAATTTCCTGAAGCAAAGCTCGAAAAACTGGAAAAGAGAGAAGTAAAGCCTCAAATTTCAGGAGTTTGGTTTCCCCAGACGACTGTTCTCTATCCTCCAATGATCGCCAACCCTATGGCGACGATCTATTCTGCCGCCTATCGGATTGGAGACCATATCATGGGGAAACACACAATTGCAGTTTCATTAGGCGATAATTTCCCGATTTATCGATGGCGCAATGTCTTCCGTTGGAAAGGAGACCTTCAAATCGACATTCAGGCAGGAATCTGGTCGGTTTTTAACATGGGCGCAGGAGGACGTGATGGAGAATTCGCCGAGCTTGTCAATACCGACTATCTCGTGGGGATTCCACTTTCATATGCTGTCAATAAGTGGGCCTTTCGCCTTCGGGTATACCATGTTTCGTGCCACTTAGGAGACGAGTACATGGTGAACCACCCAGAAGTTAAGCGGCTGAACCCCAGTATGGAAGCTATTGACTTCTTTACGGCCTACCAAGTGACGAAAAACTTGAGGCTCTACATTGGTCCTGGTTGGGTTTTCCATAGTGATAGCACTTTCCATATCGACCCTTTTTATATCGAGTATGGAGGGGAGTTCCGCTTTTGGGGGACTAAGAATTTCTACCATAAACTTTATGGTACCTTTTTCTTTGCTGGCTACATTCGTAACTGGCAAGTGAACCACTGGCAGTTCGATGTCAACCCGATGCTTGGGTACGAATGGAGTAAACTCCAAGGGGTTGGCCGAAAAATGCGTATTTTCATTAATTACCATAACGGGTATTCTGAAGGCCAATTTTTTAAAGAACGTACGTCATATGGTGGCTTTGGATTATCTTGGGGTTTTTAAAAACCCAAAACCAAGCTTTACCTCTGATTTAGACGATTTTATCCCCAAAGAGGGATAAGGTAACGGCTTAGGTTGAATTTCTATGAAAATTTATCGCAATAAGACGCTAGGAAGTACCCTCCTAGTTGCAGGAACGCAAATCGGTGCGGGGATGCTCGCACTTCCATTAACGACTGGAGTGACAGGCTTTTTTTACTCGACAATTCTGTTCATTGTCTGCTTTTTGTTTATGTTAACGAGCCTCTTTTATCTGTTAGAGGCCAATCTGATGACAACCAAAGTCAATGCAAACCTGATTTCAATGGTAAAAGAGCGGTTAGGACCCTTTGGCCAGCTTATCGCCTGGCTTTCCTTTCTACTCTTGCTCTATGCCGTTGCAGCAGCCTATCTTTCTGGTGGAGGGTCTTTGATTGCAGAAGTTTTAAGCGCCGGCTGGAAAATGGACGTTTCGGCGAATGTTGGAGTGCTACTCTTTCTTTGTGTCTTTGGCTTGATTGTGGTCTTTGGGACGCGTGCCGTCGATGTCATTAACCGGCTTTGCATGTTTGGTCTTGCTGGATCTTTCCTTCTTTTACTCATATTTGTGACTCCTCATGTGCATTGGGATCATTTTAGTGGTGGAAATCCCAAATACATTTGGGCAGCTGTTCCCGTTGTGATCCTTTCTTTTACCTCTCATATCATTGTGCCAAGTCTTCGCACTTATCTTAGTGGAGATGTGCATAAACTCAGGGTGTCGCTATTTTGGGGAAGCCTGATCCCTTTATTCTTTTATTTGGTCTGGGAATCGCTCATCATCGGAATGCTTCCATTAACAGGGGAGTACGGTCTTGAGTCAATTGGGGCTGCAGCGCACCCAGTTTCGGGTTTGACAGAGGCCCTCAATCATTTCTTACGAGTTTCGTGGATTGCAACACTCGTTGGACTTTTCTCTTTCTTTGCTCTTGTTACCTCCTTTTTTGGAGTGGCTTTAAGTCTGTACGACTTTTTAGCCGATGGCTTTCACATCAAGAAGACGGTTCGAGGTCGCTTTATCCTACTCGTCATGATGTTTACGCCACCTCTTCTCTTTGCCTTTTTCTACCCAAGAGGGTTTCTACTTGCGATCGGTTATGCCGGAGTCTTCGTGGCAATTTTATATGGGATTTTGCCTGTACTCATGGTGTGGAAAGGGCGTTATATTGAAAAGAAACAAGAGCGGTTTAAGGTCTTTGGTGGAAAATTCCTCATGCTGCTCATGCTGCTCATGCTTGTTGGATCGCTGTTTGTGATCTTTTTTCAGATTGCGGCAACAAGAGGATGGTTACCGGCTCTCAGTTAGGCTGCTGGGCTAGCTAAGTTCATTTCTCGCAGTTTTCCAGCAACATTGGATATGTTTTTTAGCCAAAGCTACTTCAGGTTCTTTTTGGGAAGTTCCTGAAAGCCTTGCTTCAATCGATTGGAAGATTCCAAAAACAGCTTTTGAAATATCTTGAGTTTTGTTTTGAAATGCTTTTGAAAGTTTGCTCCAGGTATTCACACTCCAATCTTTAACGGGGCGGATTAAGTCGTCTACTGCTGTTTCACGACTTGCTTCCCAGGCTTTAATCATACGATTCCAAATGTAGAAGCGCAGCGCCCATTTTGTGATATCACTGATATATGTCAGATACAAATACCGATGACACATTTCTGGAAACTGATGAATGTAACTTACCGGAAAGACTCTGTTCCAGGTATACGTGAGGGGAGTCCACCATTCGCAATGATCTAACGCTGTGTCAAGGTGGTAATGAGTACCCCAATAAAGCAGAGCAACGAATCCCAAACCTGTGAGATTTGTGATTGTAATGCGAACAAGCTGAGTGGAGGCAATGACGCAAACTTTTTTAATGATCGCGTCTGAGATACGAGAAATCAGCTCAAAGCGTTGCTTTTTTTCAAAGTTTCGAATAGGCCGGCAGGCTTTATTTTGAATGAACTCATCGACCGTTGTTTCAAACTCTTCTCGCGTTCCAAAAGCTTTTTCGATTCCCATCTGGGTGACACTCGTTAAGTGGAATGCATGTGGATCTTTTAAGGAAGAGGGATCTTGGTAGGCTGCATCTACGACATTTTTCCCCCATCGCTTAATCGCAATACGAGCTTCAAGCGGTTGACGTAAGAGGTTTTGTCCTAGCTTGGCAACTCTTTGAAAGTCTTGAAGCAGAGTTGTCATTGCAGAGTGATTGTTAATAATTGAAAAAAAGATACCAGCTACTAAAAAGAGCTTCACAGGGTTGAGTGTGACAAACGAAAGCGTGAACCCTCCAGCGAGAACCATGGTCCCAATCCCAATGTAAGGGATTGCCCGAGGCAAAGATGTGAGTTTATGAATGGTGTGCTCAGCTTGAGAAGCCTTTTCTTCGACAAATGCTGCTCGATCGATGACAGCCTGGGATGTTGGGCAAAGAGTGTTTGTCAGTCGTTTTTTAGCTGCTGCATACCATGATTGAGGCTTAAGACTTTCGTCAAAAATCTCTTCTACTTTCTCTTTAACCCTTTCGTTGATGGTCGATTGGAAGGGATCGAGCGTTTTCAAGGCTGAGCCCTGATCTTGACCCGCTTGCTTAATCTTCCGATGAAGCGCAAGAAAGCCAGCAATTCCGCCAACGTGAGAACGAACCTGATCCCAGGAATGAGACAAAATAAACCTCGATTAAACTCTTGAATAGAGAATTTTTTCAAGGTAGTATAAGTTAAATTCTAATAGAGGTCAATGATGAACGAAATAAAAAAGAATCTTAAAAAAATGGTAATAATTATTATTTCAATTATAGTTTTTGCTATTGTGGTGTACTTTATTTCGTTTTTATCGAGAATTTCAAACCACAACAAACCCGTCACGGAAGATCGGCCCCTTCGGCCCAATGGGAAGCTTCCCACAAAAAAAGTCTTCATAGACCTTGAGCCCTTGCTTAGCCGTTTGGATGCAGTAGAAACTATTGCTCACCCATTCTGAGCCCTTGATCGTGCCTGTTTCAAGATTAGTGAGAAAGCGGGTTCCGACCTTTTGCTTCCAATAGGTAGGGTCTCCAACTAAGAGAACCGGTGTGACTTCACCAGCGCCTGTTTTCCGGCGCACCTCTTCAAGAGTGTACTCAAAATCCGTCCCGATCCCACCAGTTAAGAAGATGGGGAGATCCAAATGGAACTCTGCTTGACGCTCGACAAGACGATCCAAGCGGTAGGTCATCTTTGCTTCGATGTAGGGGTTTTGCTTTTGCTCATTGACCACAGTTTCTTTATTCGATCGAAAATCGATGATATTCGCGCAAGAAAGCAATCCCAGATCTTTTGAAATCTGATTGCCTAAACTCATGACTCCGGGTCCTCCTCCTGTTACTAGAGCAAGAGGCGTTTTGGGGTTGAGTAAGGGGTGATTCATTTCTTCTTTCATTGCGAGAAGTCCAGCCATCAATTCCTTGAGCAAGGTGTCATATGGCCCCTCGATCAGATTTGAACCGTAAATTCCAACCATCGTCGCATTGATAAATGTTTCGACTTTTGGCGTTGGGACAAACATCCCTGAATCTTTATCTGCACGGGGGACATACTGGAGGATTTGATGCGTACGTTCATCCAGCCAAAAGACACGGATACCAAACTTCGCCAAGTCGATGAGCATCGAACGGTCTTCGTGAGAAAAAAACTCGCCATGAGAACGAGAAGGGTACTGAAAATAGATTCCTTTCAAACAACGGTGAACTTGCTCACTGATGAGCATTCGTTTCATAATAGGTGAAGGGAAATAGCGGCAAAGCAAGATCCCTTGGCTTGTGATGCCCCCATTCTCTATGGCTTCTAAAAAGGGATAGGAGGGTTGAGCATGCAAGTAGGCTTCGACCTTAGCTGCTTGCTCTGAAGGAAAGAAATATCCCGGAAAGGATTGGAATCCTGATTCTTTTTGAATCCAATCAGAACTTTTGAGGTTCAGTAGCTGATCTCCTTTCACTACAAAGACAGAGCATTTATGATGAGGTGGACCAGGTGCAGTTTCCATAGCCTGGAAGAGGGTTTCGGGATCTTCAATGGAAGCTTGCAATTGGTCTCTATCGGAGAAAAAGACGTGTTCACGGTATGGAGAAAGAGTATAAAACTCGAGAGGAATCGTCTCCACTTCAGTCTCACATTTGCCATAGAATTCATAGATATCACCAGATGCAAACGTATCGGGTTGCAAAATTGAAGCTGCAGTGTGAGTCATCCCTTCAGGTAAAAGCTCATTCACAACCCGAGCAAAAACCGTACGAATATGAAGAGGAATCGTTTTCACAAGGAGAAGCTCACCAGAGCGTACGCACCGTTTTCCTTCGGGATTATATTTTTGTGTCAGGTGGAGAAATTCACGAATTTTGATATGGGGTTCAGTGAGGCCTTTCGCAAGGGTTGGGAGGATTCCTTTGATCGAATCATCATACGAATAGGTTCCTGGTTTTAGCGAAAGAAAAGCGACAGTGCGACCATCCATTTTCTCGAGTTTTAAATCAGAGCGGTCTGCTTTTTCTCCCAAAGAGAGGAGAGGTCGCCCGCGCCGGTCTGTCCGTCCAAACATACGGGAGAGGTACTCTGGGTCCCGCACCCGTCTTGAATCATCTGCAGCAAAAAGCTTTCCGATGTAGGCATCAACGGTGAGATAGCGTAAAAGCTCCATTCCAATGTCATTGATTGCCTCAAGTTTTACTCGAACTTCAGCTGTGCGCAGGGTACTTGAGAGCTGCATCTCTTCTTTGTAAGCATGTACGCCTAACTGAGCAAGAGTACTCTTAATGTTGAACAAAACCTTTTCTGGAGGCAAAGAGAAACCTAAAAAGATCGACGAGATTTTTTCGATCAAAACATCAGCCATGACGGTTCGCTTGTCGATCTGCTCGATCTGCACGATTTTTCCATCTGGTGAAACCAAGTCTGTATCTGTGAACGAGAAATTTACACCCATGCCTCAAATTGTACAACATTTCATCAAAAGCTTGAATATTATTTTTTTGACATCTACAATTGTACGATTTCGAGGAGGCGATCGATGACAAACGAGATTCAAGAGCGAAGCTTCGGGACACACAATGGAAGTTTTCATGCCGATGAGGTCACTGCATGTGCACTTCTCATACTCTTCGATCAAATCGATCTAGATAAAGTCTTCAGAACTAGAGATTTGCATGCGCTTAGAACTTGCGACTATGTTTGTGATGTAGGCGGCATGTATGAGCCGACCATTCGTCGTTTTGATCATCATCAAATGGACTATCACGGTCCCCTTAGCAGTGCAGGAATGATCCTCAAATATTTAAAAGATGAAAAAGTGATCAAAGACAAATTATTTCTTTATCTCAATCGATCTCTAGTGATGGGAGTCGATGCCATTGACAATGGAAAGACTACGACTATGGTGGGGCATTGTAGCTTTTCAGCGGTCATCGCAAACTTCGTCCCCATTCGTCATAATGTTGATGAAAAGAATATGGACGCAGCTTTTTTTCAAGCTGTGGATTTCACTTTAGGCCATCTAGGTCGACTCGTTGATAAATTTCACTACATTCAGGAATGCAAAGAAGTGATCAAACGAGAAATGGATAAAAATGAAACGGTGATGATTTTTGAAGAGTCGATGCCCTGGATGGAATCGTTTTTTGATCTGGGAGGAGAAAAACACCCAGCGGCATTTTTGATCATGCCAACGGGAAAGCAGTGGAAGCTTAGAGGAATTCCTCCTTCCTATGAAAAAAGAATGCAAGTGCGTATTCCTCTTCCAAAAGAATGGGCGGGATTGATCGATGATGAACTCAAAGAAAAAACAGGGATTCCCGGAGCAGTTTTCTGCCATAAGGGCCGATTCATCTCCATTTGGGAAACAAAAGAGGATGCCCTCAAAGCACTTGAAATCACTCTACAAAAGGCAGGCAAATGAGCAAGACCATATTTGGTAAAATTATCAGTGGAGATCTTCCCTCAACCAAGCTGTACGAAAGCGACAACATTTTAGCAATCAAAGATGTGAGTCCTAAAGCTCCTGTTCATATTCTCATCATGCCGAAAAAAGAATACAAGAGCTTGCAAGATGTTCCTGCAACAGATTTACATATCATAAGTGAAATTGTTGAAGTTGCTCAGAAGCTTGCCCGAGAATTGGGAGTTGAAGATAATTACCGCTTTCTGACAAATAATGGAACCAAGGCGGGGCAATCAGTTTTCCATCTTCACTTTCATTTAATTGGTGGAAAGGAACTTGGCCCGATGGCATAAGTTCGGTATGATTTATTTCTTTGTTGCATGCATTTGTTTCACAACATCTCTCTTCTCTTCATTGATCGATCTGAAAGAAGAAGACCGTGTCAAACGCATCTACTCCCATCTTGTCATTCGTGATTATCGTTCTGCATTAGAAGAATGTGAAGAGGGGTTGCAACTGTTTCCTGAATCCACCCCCCTTCGTGAAGCCTATATTCGGATACTCGCTGAAAATGGGAAAGATGATGAAGCCATTCTCCGCTGGAAAAAATGGAAAAAAGAAACGCTCAACCACGACATTTTAGAAGCGTTGGCATGGGGAGTTCTCCATCGCTCTGAAAATTCTAGACAAATCGTTGTGAATGTCGCTTCTCTGATGGGAGCCTTTTACACCCATGATGTCCGTGCCGTCCAAATGCTCAAAAATCAAATGCACTCCTCCAATGCATACTTACGCGCGATCGCCGTACAGTTTGCTCCACAGTACCGCGATGAAGTCCTGATCCAAGAAGTGAAACGGCTTTTTGATGAGGAAAAAGTGTGGTATGTCAGACTTGAGGTGATCAAAGCTTTAGGTGCTTTTGGCACACCAGACGTCAGAGAACCACTTAAGCAAATTGTCGCGAACTCCCGCACAAGTGCAGAAGAAAAAGCCTTAGCCGCAGCTTCGCTTGTGAACTTGTATGACTCGATTGATCCTATCGAGCTTTCAAAACTGGTCAAAAGCAAAAGGGGAGGTTTGCGCCTTTTTGCCTGCCACTTGATCGCCCACCTCGATCTCACTGAAGAAATTCCCACATTGATGATCCTCTTAAACGACCCCATGCCCGATGTACGTCTTGCAGCCTTAAACACCCTTTACCTTCTAGGATTGCGTAGTCTTTCAGACAGTTCCTTGGTCAAAATCGAAAAGCTCATGGATAACGCCCATCCAGATTTGTCAATTACTGCTGCTTGGATTGCCCTCAGGTTTTCTGAAGAAAAAGCCTTAAAAACCCTACGTAAATGGGTCTATGACTCGAAAAGTGAAAGTCGACGCTATGCCGCTTTCGGACTTGGTCATAGTGGAGAAGCTGGGAGGAAACTTGCTAGAGAAGTCATCAAGGTTTCACCTGACCCCTTTGTGCGCGCAAATGCTGCTTTAGGCCTCATCAGGCAAGAGTGCGATCTTGAGCTTGCTTGTTCGACTCTGTATCAATTTCTAGTCACACATAAAGAGAATATCATGTGGGAGGAAAGCACTCTTTTCCAGATCCTAGCTCCTTCACGCCATCACCATGTCCCCCAAGTTCCGCAATATCCCGCTCTCATGGATCAACTCACACGCCTTGAAATCTTAAACTTTCTCGCCATCCTTCAACATCCCAAAGCAGAAGAAGCTGTCAAAAGTCTGCTTACAAACGAACTTTTTGGCGTGACCTATGCAGCCTCCAATACCCTTTTAGAAGAAGGTGGAGAAGAAGCTTTAAATATACTGCGCCATCTCTTGCAAGAAGAAGATGAAAAGATTCGAGTGCAAGCCGCATTGGTTCTCGCACTCTCTGGAAGTGAGCCTGAGGCAATTGACGCATTGCAAGAAGCTTACTTTGCCATGGATCGTGAAATGAAGATTAACATCTTGGGAGCTATCGGGCACATCGGAGATCAAAAGTCGATTCCCTTTTTGCTTGACCTCCTCGATGAATCCCATCAAATTTTAAAAGTGGTGACAGCCTCAGCTCTCATCCAATGTCTTTATCACTAGTGTTATGACCAAAATTCAAACAGCTCAAAAAAAACTCCAAGAACTAAAAGTTGACGGCTGGCTTCTCTATGAGTTCCATGGAGTGAATTCTCTAGCCATTCAGTTTCTGGAAATTCCTTCTGAACTTCTCATGACGAGGCGCTGCTTCTACTGGATTCCCACCCAAGGAGATCCGCTAAAGATCGTTCACCAAATTGAAGCCCATAATCTCGATCACCTCCCAGGAGAAAAAAAAACTTACAGCAATTGGCGTGACCTTCACCTGCATCTTAAAACATTGCTCACAGGTAAGGAGAAAGTCGCCATGGAATATTCTCCTATGCAAGCCATTCCAACAGTCTCAAAAGTTGATGCAGGGCTTGTCGATCTTATCCGCAGTTTTGGTGTTCAAGTTGTCAGCTCTGCCTCTTTCCTCCAAGAATTCACTTGCGTTTGGACTCCCCACCAATACAAATTGCACAAAGAAGCCGCTGAGATTCTAGATAACACCGTCCACTTTGTTTGGAGCCACCTCAAAACATCTCTTGAACAGGGAAAGACTGTGACCGAATACGACATCCAACAAATGATTCTCGAAAAGTTTAGTGAGAACGGTTGTGTCACAGAAGGAGAGCCCATTTGTGGCGTCAATGCTCACGCCGCCGATCCTCACTATATCCCTACAGAAAAGAACCATGCTCCTATTCAAAAAGGAGACCTTGTACTCATCGACCTTTGGTGCAAAAAAGACCTACCTGAAGCCGTCTTTGCTGACATCACGCGGATGGGCGTTGCCGCTCCTAAACCCACTGCAAAACATCAAGAAGTCTTTTCCATCGTACGTCAGGCCCAACAAGCCGGAACGGACTGGATTGCATCGGAGCACCGGCAAGGAAAGCTCGTTCCAGGTGCTGAAGTCGATCATCGCGTTAGAAAAGTGATCGAAGAAAGTGGGTACGGCCCCTACTTTACCCATCGAACTGGACACAATATCGATAAGGAAAACCACGGGCCTGGAGCTAACATCGATGGTCTTGAAACAGAAGACGACCGTCCTCTCATCCCCAATACTTGCTTTTCCATCGAACCTGGCATCTATCTCCCGGATGAGTTTGGAGTTCGCCTGGAATATGATGTATTCATGCACGAGGGAGGGGAGATCGAAGTAACAGTCCCTCCACAAGATGAGTATTTAACTTTCTAGATAAATTTTCTTATAGAGCTCGAGAATTTCCATTTTTTGGATGTCTTCTCGAGTCAAACTTGCTTTATCTTTCGGCGTAAAGAATGGAGCCGAGCGATTGCGATAAAGTGCTTGCCATGAACAAAATTGGGAAAGCTCCTTTGTTTCGTATGTTCCAAAAGTGCTGAGTTTAGCCTTATCAAACGGATGATTGAGCAGATGCATCACATAAGCGAGTTCAATCTTTTGAATACATAGCTGCTCTTCAAGCTCGAAGTATTCTTGTCTTTTTTTGTGCTGCTCCTTTTCAGGTTTTTTCTCAGCCTCATCTTCTAAAATCTCCTGCTTCAAACGTCTCAGTTCTCTCACTTTTTCTTCCTTTGCAGCGGTGAAGTACTCATATTGGGCAAGTAGGGGAATAAAGAGTTCTCCTTTTTCTGGAGATTTGACAGTTTGCAATTGCGAAACCTTTTCCTTTAAGGCATTTTCTGGAAGCTTTGAAAGGTTTTGATAAGTTGATGTTAACCCTTGATAGAGCAGTTTTCGGCCTGTCTCTTCTTCTGCTTTTGCCTTCCAAGCATGATAAGTGAACTCCATATAAGGCTGATAAAAGTGGATTAAAGCATAGAGTGCGGGCGGAAGTGCATAAGCATTGAGCAATCCAAAAACCATAGTGAAAAGAGCAGAAAAAACCATGAACCCAAACCACGCAATTTTAGCTGAAGTTGCGTAGAAAGTTGCCAAATGATCTTGGTTTTTGACTTCTCTGTCTAAAAAAACGTCATCCCATAAGGCAAATGAGTTGAGATTGTCCTTATGGAGTAAGAGAGATCGATTTATGCTCTGTTCGCTCATAACCGGAGTAGCTTACTCCATCAACAAATTTCTTTAAACGAATATCTGCTCTAACTCCTTTTTATCCAGTAGCATGCCTTGAAATCGATTGTAAGTCTCTTATTTGAAGTAAACTAAAAAATATTTAAATTTATTCAAAAATTTGTTATAATATATGAAAAAGAAAGGAAGGGAAGTTATGAGTTTATTATCTATTAATTATCCACAAAATGATCACGAGCTTTTTGAGTACCTTGAAAGCTCATTTAGCCCGAAGAATCGTTATCGTAAAATTAATCCATCAGAAGCCCATGGATCCGTCGAAGGCGTGCTAACAGTTTTAAATGGAACCAGGCCTATTGCCTGGATTGGAAGCTCTCAATTTCCAGAAGGAATGAAAGAGTTTTTACAGCGTTTTGTCGATGTGACTGTTTTGTCTAGAGTTGAATACGATTTAGATGAAGGGATGGAGACGATTTATTGGGATAAATCTTATGTCCCCCTAACAGTTCATGAGAAGTGGGTGATTGGACGCAAGGGAACTCAGTTTTTGCAGCATGCCTTTCAGAAAATCCAGCGCAGCGATCCGTTTTTTCATCAAAAAGTTGGAGAAGCGCTCTTTTATAAAGACGGTGAAATCAGTTCCTGGTGTTTGAAGTATGGCCATCCGTATTATGCTCCTTCAAAGCTTTGATAGCATCTTGTTGCATCTTGAGGTAAAGGCTTCTTAAGCCGTTGGCTCTGCTAGGAGAGAGATAGCTTGTGATTTCAAGATCCTTTAGGACGGTCGGAGGGCATTTCAAAAGCGCTTCGGGAGGTTGCCCGTCATATATCATGAGTAAGAGTGCAGCAAGTCCTGCAGAAATGAGTGCATCTGATGCAGCTAAAAACTGCATGCGCCCTTCACTGAACGTGCTTTTAAGGAAGAGCTGGCTTTGGCATCCTTTTACCAAGCGATCAGGAGTTTGATCATCTTTTGGTAAGGTCTTGAGAGAGCGCCCTAACTCGATCACTTTGGTGTACTTTTCTTCAGCCGTATGACGGGAGGAAAAGATCTCTTTAAGGTTCTGTTGATTATCTAAACAGCTTTTGAATTCCATGTGCGCATCTTACATGGAAAAGGGGAATTAGGCAACAAAGATTGCTTCGTCCCTAAAAATTGTTTTAGCTATTTTGGAGATAGAAGCATCTAGCATCCATTGCTTGGATAAGGGAGAGCGCTTTGCTTCTGGATCAAAGATATAGTATGGTTGATCTTCTAGAGACTCAAAAGTGACCGAATCGAGGTAACTCGAGGGTTCTGGAGTGCCGAAATCAGAAGTTTCTCGCTTATCCTTGATGTCTGCGATCACGTGGAGATTGAAAGCGGCAGCTATTTTTGCCGGAAGGAGCTTTTCTTCTTCAACTTTTTGCTTGTCTATGTTGAGGAGTAGCCATGCAGATTTTATGCGGCGTTGCTTTTCTACGGTAGTGCCAGGCTCTTTGAGAAGCTTAGCTTTTTCTTGAATTTTAGCGTCAAGGTCTCGGATCTCTTGCTTGTATTTGTTAGCTGTGTCTGACCAGTACTCAACGCGCCCAATTAAGTTCTTTAGAGAGGGGTAGGCGGACCTTTGTGGATCCATATCTGCCAATTCTTGCAGATGTTTGACCTGTTTTGGATCAACCCCATGCTCATATAGCTTGTTGTAGAAATCGGTAGGTGTTAAATTTTTCTTTTGATAGGTGTCGATTTTTCCCGCTACTCCAAGCATGTGCTCGGCGAAGTCGGCATATTTGGCGGCCTCTTCTTTGTATTTTAAATAAAATTTACTGTGAATGGTTTTGACTGAGGCTCCTGCGACAATTAAAATCACAGGAACAAGAGCAGGGGCATAAATGGCCGTTAGAGTGACACCTACTATTGTAAGGATGGCGAGTGCGATAAGTGAAATTTTTGCTTTAAGGTCAGATTTGAAAGCTTCTGATTTGTATTTTTCAGCCGCTTCCGAAGGGTCTGATAGCAGGCAGATATTATAGTCTGAATGTGTAGCCGATGTGACACTCATGAAATGCCTTTTCTTAATTATTGTGTAATAAAGAATTCTTTCCTAGAAACATTATAACTTAGGTTTATTTAATATAAAATAATAAAAAATAATTAAATGGCGAAATTATACAATATTAAAAATTAAATATGCAATAAACTTTTTTCTTGGGTTAAATAGCATCGAAGGGTATAGTTGTAAGCTCATTGGATTTAAAAGTCACTCTATCCTGAAGAGGTGTTGACTTTTTTGAGACTCAGTTGATAAGACTCAATTTTAAGTTCTACTAGAAACAAGGAAATTATGCCGAAAGAAGATACGATCAAACTTGAAGGAAAAGTTGAAGAATTACTTCCCAATATGACCTTTCGCGTGACTTTGGAAAATGGAATGACTGTTCTAGCACATCTTTGTGGAAAAATGCGGATGCGTAACATCCGTGTCTTTGTGGGGGATGTGGTCAAAGTTGAAATGTCTCCATATGATCTTACCAAAGCTCGCATCGTCTATCGCCAAAGGTAATCATTTCTTTGGTTGATCACCCTCAAAACACAAATTGATATTCATTTTATGGGTCAATTTTGCCCTGTCTTAAGTTCTTTTGCAGTTCTGGTTTTCAAAAATTTCGAGGGGAGGGTAGGAAAATTTTTCCATCAAGTTCAAAACTTGAAGATTAGATGTTGCTTTTTTTTTAGTTGATAGTTAAGCTTTATTCCATTCGCCTATCTAGGCGCAGTCGTTCTTCTCGACGCACACCTTATGTTGTGTGTGATTTAGATGCAAGGATTGCTTAGAGACGAAGTGAAAACACTTAAAGGTATTAACATTTAAGTGCCCAGATAGCTCAGAGGTAGAGCACTTGCATGGTAAGCAAGCGGTCGTAGGTTCAATTCCTATTCTGGGCAAGAAGCGCACGAATAACATTTCAAAAGCTACATAAGGAGCCCCAAGCGGAGGAATACTACAATGGCAAAGGAAGCTTTTCAAAGGACCAAACCCCACGTTAATATTGGGACCATTGGTCACGTCGACCACGGTAAGACAACACTCACAGCAGCGATCACTCAAACTCTTGCTAAAAGAGGTGGAGCCCAATTCCGTGATTATGCCTCTATTGATAACAGTCCTGAAGAAAAGGCGCGTGGTATTACGATCAACTCAAGCCACGTTGAGTACGAAACTGACAACAGACACTATGCTCACGTAGACTGCCCAGGACACGCCGACTACGTTAAGAACATGGTAACAGGCGCCGCTCAGATGGACGGAGCTATTCTTGTTGTAGGTGCAACAGATGGACCTATGCCTCAAACTAAAGAGCACGTACTTCTTGCTCGCCAGGTTGGAGTTCCTTCAATTGTTGTTTTCCTCAACAAAATGGACCAAATCGGAAAAGGCGACGAAGAACTCGTTGAGCTGGTTGAAATGGAAATCAGCGAAATGCTCGAAGCTCAAGGATACAAAGACTGCCCAATCATTCGCGGTTCAGCTCTTAAAGCTCTTGAAGGCGAAGATGAGTGGATGACTAAGATCGACGAGCTCATGGCAGCAGTTGATGAAAAAATCCCAACACCTCAGCGTGAAGTTGACAAACCATTCCTTATGCCAGTTGAGGACGTGTTCTCAATTTCTGGACGCGGAACTGTTGCAACAGGACGTGTTGAGAAAGGTGTTATTAAAATTAACGATAAAATCGAGATTGTTGGTCTCCGTGAAACTCGCGAAACAGTTGCGACTGGACTTGAGATGTTCAACAAGCTCCTCGACGAAGCAAGAGCTGGTGAAAACGTTGGTGTTCTTCTTCGTGGAATCGATAAGAAAGATATTGAGCGTGGAATGGTTCTATCAGCTCCTGGGACTTGTACACCACATACAAAGTTTAAAGGAACTGTATACGTACTTAAGAAAGAAGAAGGCGGACGTCACAAGCCTTTCTTCACTGGGTACCGTCCACAGTTCTTCTTCCGTACTACAGACGTGACTGGAACCGTTACTCTTCCTGAAGGATCAGAAATGGTAATGCCAGGTGATAACGTTGAAATCGGCGGCGAGCTCATTGCTCCTGTAGCGATGGAAGAAGGAATGAGATTTGCGATCCGCGAAGGTGGGCGTACGATCGGTGCTGGAACTGTTACAAAGATTATCGAGTAATAGGTTAGCGAGAGGTCGCTCTGAGAGGAGTGACTTCTTCCCTTTAAAAAGGGAAATATGGGTGTGTAGCTCAGTTGGTAGAGCAACGATCTCCAAAGTCGTCGGTCGGGGGTTCGAATCCCTCCGCACTCGCAATAAATGAACTACATGAAGAATAAGAGAAAGCCAGATATGTCGGTCTCTCAAAAGATTGCAGAGCTGAGTGCGGCCAAAAAGAAAAAGGCAAAGGCCAAGAAGACTAACTTCTTTCAGGACATGAAAGAAGAGATGAAAAAAGTCTCTTGGACAACAAAAGAAGAACTAACGACATGTACGAAGATTGTGATTGGAGCAATTTTTGCTTTAGGACTGAGCATCTATGTTGTCGACCTTTTGATTCGGTATGTACTACAAGGCATGGGCGGCCTCATTCGCCTCATCGGTTAAGAGCATAAAAGGGAATAGATGGATAGTCATTGGTACGTAATTCAAGTGATGTCTGGTCAGGAGAAAAAGGTGAAGAAAAACCTGGAAGAAAACCGTGTAGCAAAAGGCATGGTTGACCTGATCGATGAGGTTCTAGTTCCCTCAGAGAATGTTGCTGAGGTTAAAAGGGGTGAACAGAAGATTACAGAAAAACGGCTCTGGCCAGGTTATGCGCTAGTCAAGATGAAGATGACTGACGAAGCCTGGATGTACGTCAAAGATACAAACGGAGTCATCGACTTCATGGGAGGAGGAAAGCCTGTTCCTCTTTCTGATGGTGAAGTCGAGGAGATTCTAAAAGAATTGCAAGACCGGAAAGGAGAAGTCGTTCACAAACATAAGATCTCTGTTGGAGATCATGTCAAGATCACGGATGGTGTCTTTGTGAACTTTATTGGAACCGTTCTTGAAGTGAACCATGAAAAAGGACGCCTTAGCGCCATGGTTTCGATCTTTGGACGGGAAACCCGAGTGGATGACCTCGAATTCTGGCAAGTGGAAGAAGTTCCTACAGATGTAGAAGTGGAATAAATTAAGTAGGCAGGATAGTAGAAAATGGCGAAAAAATTCGAAAAGAAAATCAAGCTCCAGATTCCAGCAGGAAAAGCAAGTCCTGCGCCACCAATTGGACCGGCACTTGGTGCGGCTGGATTGAATATCATGGTATTCTGCAAGGATTTCAATGCTAAAACTCAAGATAAGGCTGGAGATGTCCTCCCAGTTGAAATTACAGTCTATTCCGATAAGAGTTTCACCTTTATCACGAAAAAACCTCCGATGGCAAAGCTCATTTTAAAGGAGCTGGGTATCGATAAGGGATCAGGTGTCCCAAACCGAGATAAAGTGGGAAAACTCACAAAATCGCAGGTGGATAAAATCGCAGAAATTAAAGGCCCAGATTTGCGCGTCAGTTCAAAGGAAGCGGCTGCAAATGTCGTTGCAGGAACTGCCCGTTCAATGGGTGTAGATGTTGTAGAAGGATAAAAGCACTCATGGCAAAGACCACAAAAAGATTTAAAGAGATTAACAAGCTATTTGAAAAAGGGAAAAACTACTCTCTAACTGAAGCAGTAGACATTCTCCAAAAATCACCTTCTCCAAAATTTGATGAGTCAGTTGAAGTCGCACTGAGTATTGGTGTCGACCCTAAAAAATCAGACCAGCAAGCACGCAGCACTGTTCTACTTCCAAACGGAACTGGAAAAAAAATCACTGTCGTTGTCCTAGCAAAAGGGGACAAAGCAAAAGAAGCTGAAAAAGCTGGAGCTGACTTCCTAGGTGACCAAGACATCATCGACAAAATCAAGGGTGGGTGGACCGATTTTGATGCGCTGATTGCAACGCCAGACATGATGCGAGAAGTCGGAAAGCTGGGTAAGGTTCTTGGGCCAAGAGGTCTGATGCCAACACCTAAAGCTGGAACCGTGACTACTGATGTAGCCAAAGCGGTTGAAGATATTAAGAAAGGAAAAATCGAGTTTAAAGTCGATAAGAATGGAATTATCAACAACTTCGTTGCAAAAATTTCATTTACCAAAGAGCATATCGTTGAAAACATTGAAGCATTCATCCAGGCAGTTTCAAAAGTGAAACCTTCGACTGCAAAAGGACAGTATTTGCGCTCACTGTTCATTTCAACGACAATGGGACCTGGTCTAAAAATTGACCTAAACTCTGTATCAGTTAGTTAGGATACTAAAGAGCTATGAGACCTGAAAAGCAGTTATTATTAGATGAAGTCAAGGAACAAATCCAAAATGCACCTGGATTTGTTTTGATGAGCTATCAGAAAATGGACCCTAATCTTACATCTGAATTTCGTACAGCGATTTCAGAAGGTGGTGGGTTTTTATACGTGGTCAAAAAACGTATCTTTCTCAAAGCTGCCGAAGAGGCAGGACTGAGTATAGACGAATCGATGATCTCTGGTCATCTAGGTGTCGTCTACTCAGGAGAAGATACGGTGACGACAACAAAAACCGTATACAAGTACAAAAAAGACTACTCTGAAATGATAGATGTCCTCGGAGCGAGCTTCGAGGGAAAAATCTGCTCACCTCAAGAGGTTGAGGAAATTTCGAAGTTGCCTAGCAAAGATGAAATGCGAGCCCAGTTCCTCGGAGTGCTTGCCGCACCGATGTCGGAAACTGTGGGAACCATTCAAGCAATTCTTACCAGTGTGATTTACTGTGTAGAGAATAAAATTCAGAAAGAAGAAGGGTAACTGAAACAAGAATTATATGAACCATATCAGGGGAATAAACCGTGGCACAACAACAAGAAGCAAATATTGATCAACTCGTAGAAACATTGAGTGAACTTTCAGTACTAGACCTTTCTAAGCTGAAGAAAGCTCTTGAAGACAAATGGGATGTCCAAGCCGCTGCTGGCGCGCCGATGATGATGGCTGCACCTGCTGCAGGCGCTGGCGAAGGCGCTGCTGCAGAAGAGGCAACAGACTTCCAAGTTGTTCTTGAAGAAGTTCCTGCAGATAAGAAAATCGCGATCATTAAAGTCGTTCGCGAAATCACAGGACTTGGACTAAAAGAAGCAAAAGAGTTGGTTGAAGGAGCACCTAAACCTGTAAAAGATTCAGCTCCAAAAGCTGAAGCTGAAGAGATCCAGAAAAAGATCACAGATGCAGGCGGAAAGGTCGCCTTAAAAGGTGTCTAAGTTTAAGCAGAACTTACGCAGACTTAGAACGTAAGCAGAAACCCATTTTTAGGGTTTCTGCTTGCGCGTATATTAATTTATTGCTCTTTCAGAAGAACTAGACGGAGGCATTTATATGCTTAAAAGACCCCCGGAGCGGGTGAGCTTTATTAGCCGAGAAGAAATTATCGATCTTCCAAACCTCATTGAAATACAGATTAAATCTTTTCAACAGTTTCTGCAGGCTGATAGGTTGCCGCATGAACGTGAAAATATCGGCTTAGAAGAAGTCTTTCAGGAAATATTCCCTATTAAATCTTACGATGAAAAAACCTCTCTAGAGTACCTCTCCTATAACTTAGGAGTGCCTAAGTACTCTCCCGAAGAATGTATCAGACGTGGAATCACTTACAATGTAACATTGAAAGTAAAATTCCGTTTGACTGATGAGACTGGGATTAAAGAAGAAGAAGTGTACATGGGAACCGTTCCGATCATGACCGATCAAGGAACGTTTATTATCAATGGAGCAGAAAGGGTCATCGTTTCTCAATTGCACCGCTCACCTGGTATTTCTTTTGAGCAGGAAAAGCATGCTAAAGGAAATGTGCTTTATTCTTTCCGAATCATCCCATACAGAGGAAGCTGGCTCGAATCTTCGTTCGACATTAATGACCTGATTTACGTTTATGTTGATCGCAAAAAACGACGTCGTAAAGTTCTCGCAACCTCATTTATCCGAACACTTGGTTATTCATCCGACTCTGACATCATTGAGGAATTCTTTAATACTTACCGTGTTAAAATCAAATCTGACAAGGATTTCCCCAAGCTTGTTGGTAAGATTTTGGCAGAAGATGTCTTAGAAGAGGACACCGGCGTTGTTTTTGGAAAAGCTTCAGAAAAACTCACTACAGCGATGCTAAAGCGCATGCTTGATGCTGGAATCAGTGCAATTCGTATTGCAGAAGATGCCGACGAAACAAGTCCTATCATCAAGATGCTTGCTAAAGACCCAACTGATTCTTACGAGTCAGCTCTTAAAGACTTTTACCGTAAAATTCGACCAGGTGAACCTGCGACACTCTCAAACGCACGATCGACCATTATGCGCCTCTTCTTCGATCCTAAGCGGTATAACTTGGGTAAAGTCGGGCGCTATAAGCTCAATCGCAAGCTAGGGCGAGAGACGACAGATGAAGATCTAGAAATTGTCACTTTGAAAAAAGAAGACATCGTAGATGCCCTTAAATACCTTATTCGCTTGAAAGCAGGTGACGAAGAAGCACAGATTGATGACATCGACCACTTAGCTAATCGCCGTGTTCGCTCTGTAGGAGAACTCGTGCAGAACCAATGCCGCATTGGCCTTGCTCGCATGGAGAAAATTATCAAAGAGAGAATGAACCTCTTTGACTTCTCTTCAGATACACTGACACCTGGAAAGCTTGTTTCTGCAAAAGGCCTTGCTGGAGTGCTTAAAGACTTCTTTGGCCGTTCTCAGCTTTCACAGTTTATGGATCAGACGAATCCAGTTGCTGAATTGACTCACAAGCGCCGACTTTCATCATTAGGACCTGGAGGTCTTAACCGAGAGAGAGCCGGATTTGAAGTGCGTGACGTTCATTCAAGTCACTATGGACGCGTTTGTCCGATTGAAACACCTGAAGGACCGAACATCGGTCTGATCACTTCACTTTCTTCATATGCGAAGATCAATGAGTTTGGATTCATTGAGACTCCTTACCGTATTGTTCGTGATGGAATTGTTACCGAAGAAATCGAATACATGACAGCTGACCAAGAAGAGAAGTGTGTGATTGCACAGGCATCTGCGGATCTCGATGATCACAATATGTTCATTGAGCCGATTGTCTGGGCCCGTTATCGCGGGGAACCTCTCAGAATTGAAGCTGAGAAAGTGACTCACATGGACGTCTCGTCAAAGCAGCTCGTTTCTGTTGTGACTGGTTTGATTCCTTTCTTGGAGCATGATGATGCGAACCGTGCGCTTATGGGATCAAACATGCAACGCCAAGCTGTTCCACTCCTCAAAGCAGAAGCTCCGATTGTCGGAACTGGACTCGAGTGGCGTACTGCACGCGACTCTGGCGCGGTCATCGTTGCTGAAGAAGATGGAATTGTCGAGTATGTCGATGGTTTCCAGATTGTGGTTGCTTCTAAAGCTAACCGGATGAACAAGAAGACTTATACTTTGAAAAAGTTCCTGCGATCGAACGCGGGAACCTGTATCAATCAGACACCTCTTTGCTCCGTTGGAGATGAAGTGAAGGCAGGGGAGACTCTTGCCGATGGTCCTGCGACTGATAAAGGTGAAGTTGCTTTAGGGAAAAACGTTCTCGTTGCATTCATGCCCTGGTGTGGATACAACTACGAGGATGCCATCATCATGTCCGAAAAACTCATTAAGGACGATGCGTACACCTCCGTTTACCTTGAAGAATTTGAATTAACAGCCCGAGACACCAAACTCGGAAAAGAAGAAATCACTCGTGATATCCCCAACGTTTCAGAAGAAGCTTTAGCTGATCTTGGCGAAGACGGAATTATCCGTATCGGTGCTGAAGTTAAGCCTGGCGATATTCTCGTTGGTAAAATCACACCAAAATCTGAAACAGAACTTTCTCCTGAAGAACGCTTACTTCGAGCTATCTTCGGTGAAAAAGCCGCAGATGTTAAAGATGCCTCTTTGACAGCGCCTCCAGGAACGGAAGGGGTTGTCATGGATGTCAAAGTTTTCAGTCGACGTGACCGTCTCTCGAAAACTGATGATGAAATGGTTGAAGAAGCCACTCGTATCAAAGATGTCCACAAAGAGTACAAGGAAAAAGAAGCAGACCTTTTGATGCAATTCCATGAAAAACTCGGAGCTCTTCTCTTAGGAGATGATGCCCCCGACTCCATCATGCACCGCATCACAGGGGATGTTCTTGTGAAAAAGGGTGAAAAGATCACCCAAGACTTACTTGAAATGATCGAGTCAGAAGACGCCGATCACCTGATTTTCCCACCAAACGACACGTATGAAACACTGAAGCAAATCTTGCGCGACCATGAAAAAGCGATGCAATCGCTTCAAATGGAACACAAGTCCGAAGTTGAGTACATGCGTAAGGGAGACACTGAACTTGATCCAGGCGTGATCCGCCAAGTCAAAGTTTACGTCGCAACAAAACGTAAGTTGCAAGTCGGGGATAAAATGGCAGGGCGCCACGGAAACAAAGGTGTTGTCTCTAACATCGTTCCAGAAGCTGATATGCCTTATCTTTCTGACGGACAAACAATCGAAATCATTCTAAACCCTCTCGGTGTCCCTTCTCGTATGAACATGGGACAGCTGCTTGAGACGCACCTTGGAATTGCAGCCCGCAAAGCTGGAATTTGGGTGAAGAGCCCCGTATTCGAAGGGTTCCCAGAAGATCGCATTTGGGAAATGATGAGTGAATATGGCTTGCCATCAAGTGGAAAAATGCCGCTTTATGATGGGCGCTCAGGCGAACGTTTCGACAACTCTGTGGTTGTGGGCTACATTTACATGCTCAAGCTTTCGCACTTAGTTGCCGACAAAATCCACGCCCGTGCGATCGGCCCTTACTCTCTTGTGACACAACAACCACTTGGTGGTAAGGCTCAAATGGGTGGACAGCGATTCGGAGAGATGGAGGTCTGGGCACTTGAAGCCTATGGTGCCGCCCATCTATTGCAAGAGATGCTGACCGTTAAGTCGGATGACGTTTCAGGACGGACTCGCATCTACGAATCGATTGTTAAAGGCGATAATACCTTGAAGGCCGGAACTCCCGAGTCGTTCAACGTCCTCGTCAAAGAAATGCAAGGCCTATGTCTTGATGTACGTGCAGAAAGCGCTGCCGAAGGGTAAATGAGAAAAAATTAGGAACTCCTTGGAGAAGTTCATGCAAGAAGAAGATTTTCAAGAATCGGAATTTGATAAATTAAGCATTAAGATCGCTTCAGATGACGTGATGCGTAATGAGTGGTCGCGCGGTGAAATTAAAAAGCCCGAGACGATCAACTACCGGACGTTCAAACCTGAGAAGGGTGGTCTCTTTTGTGAAAAGATCTTTGGTCCTACACGTGACTGGGAATGTGCTTGTGGAAAGTACAAAAAGATCAAACACAAAGGAATCATCTGTGATCGCTGCGGTGTTGAAGTGACTTTGTCAAAAGTCCGCCGTGAGAGAATGGCACACATCGAACTTGCTGTTCCTGTTGTTCACATCTGGTTCTTCAAAACCCAACCCTCCCGAATTGGAAACATTCTAGGAATGTCTGTTTCTGACTTAGAGCGGGTCATTTATTATGAAGAGTATGTTGTCACTGATCCAGGAGCAACCACTCTTGAGCGGAAGCAGCTTCTTAATGATGCTGAATACCGCGAAGCCCAAGAAAAATGGGGCCCAGACTCGTTTAAGGCAAATATGGGTGGAGATGCTATTCGTGAGCTGCTCGAAAAAGAAGATCTTCTGGCAATGATTGCGGAACTAAAAGAAAAGCTTCGCAAAACACGTTCAATGCAAGCTCGAATGAAAATCGCAAAGCGATTAAAGATCATTGAGAGCTTCACTTCTTCTCCAAATAAGCCTGACTGGATGGTCATTTCTTGCATTCCTGTCATCCCCCCTGACTTGAGGCCACTTGTACCTCTTGATGGAGGACGGTTTGCGACATCTGACCTTAACGACTTATACCGACGCGTGATCAACCGAAACAACCGTTTGAAGTCGATCCTAAAACTCAAAACCCCCGATGTTATCATCCGCAACGAAAAACGGATGCTTCAAGAAGCTGTTGACGCCCTATTTGATAACGGCCGTCATGGACACCCTGTGATGGGAGCTGGAAACAGACCTCTTAAAGCCCTTTCAGAAATGCTCAAGGGTAAACAAGGACGTTTCCGTCAAAACCTTCTCGGTAAGCGTGTTGATTACTCTGGACGTTCGGTCATTATCGTCGGTCCTGAGCTCAACTTCAATCAGTGTGGTCTTCCAAAGAAAATGGCGCTTGAGCTCTTTGAACCTTTCATTGTGAAACGCCTCAAAGCTCGCGGTCTCGTTTATACGATTCGCTCAGCGAAAAAGATGATTCAACGCGGTGACCCAGAAGTTTGGGATGTTTTGGAAGAAATCATTAAAGGGCACCCGGTCCTCCTAAACCGTGCACCAACCCTTCATAGATTGGGGATTCAAGCGTTTGAACCTGTCCTCATCGAAGGTAAAGCGATCCGCATTCACCCACTCGTTTGTACGGCCTTTAACGCCGACTTCGACGGGGACCAAATGGCGGTACACGTTCCTCTTTCTGTCGAATCGCAGCTTGAAGCAAAGCTACTCATGATGGCACCTGATAACATCTTCTTGCCATCATCGGGTAAACCTGCTGCCGTTCCTTCTCAGGATATGATTCTCGGTCTGTACTACTTGATGCACGATCCGATTTACATCGCAGAAGATCATGGCAAAGAGATGCGTGTCTTTGGCTCTTCTGAAGAAGTTCTCCTTGCTTTAGATGCAGGAGGAAGCTTCAACTGGCATGAAAAAGACATGCCAACAGAAGGACGTCGCGATGATTTAGGGTGTGGATTGCACATCCATGAAAAGATTAAACTTCGACTCGACTCAGGAATCATTGAAACGACTCCAGGTCGCGTCATTTTCAACACAATCGTTCCAAAAGAACTAGGTTTCCAAAACTACGCTCTTCGTAAGAAGAAGATGAGTGAGCTTGTCTTGTCGACTTACAAGAAAGTAGGGCTTGAAGCAAGTGTCCGCTTCTTAGATAACTTGAAAAACCTCGGGTTTTCTCAAGCGACAAAAGCAGCCCTTTCAATGGGAATTAAAGACGTTTGTATTCCAGATGACAAACAGAAGATCTTGGAAGAAACTCAGAAAAAAGTCGCGGTTGTCATTAAGCAATACGAAGACGGGATTATCACCGAAGGTGAGAGACACTCGAAGATCATTAGCATTTGGACCGATATCACAGAAGTTCTCGCTGATCATCTCTTCAAAGTGATCAGTGAACCTGAAGGAACTGTCCTGAACCCGCTTTACCTCATGATGGATTCTGGAGCGCGGGGTAACAAATCTCAGGTTAAGCAGCTCGGAGCTCTTCGCGGACTTATGGCGAAACCTTCTGGTGAGATTATTGAATCTCCGATTACCTCAAACTTCCGAGAAGGACTGAGCGTACTCGAATTCTTTATCTCGTCACACGGAGCGCGAAAAGGTCTTGCCGATACAGCCCTAAAAACAGCTGACTCGGGTTACCTCACACGACGTCTCGTTGACGTTGCTCAAGATGTTCTTGTGACCGAAGATGATTGCGGAACCTTGAATGGAATCGAAGTTGCAGCGATCAAGCAAGGTCAAGAAGAACTTCTTCCAATTAAAGATCGTATTTTTGGACGCGCGGTTTGTGACGATGTTTACATGCCTGGTGACCAAACCAAACTCCTTGCCCGTGCTGGCGATGTTCTCAATGTTAAGCAAGCAGCTGAAATCGACGATGCCGGAATCGAAACCGTGAAGATCCGCTCGACACTGACTTGTGAAACACGTCGTGGAGTCTGCGCTCGTTGTTATGGACTCAACCTTGCTAACGGACGTTCTGTTGCTCACGGTGAAGCTGTCGGAATTATCGCCGCTCAGTCGATCGGGGAACCTGGAACACAGCTCACGATGCGTACCTTCCACTTAGGGGGGATTGCAGCAGCGCATGCAACACCAGATCTCGTGGCTGAAAAAGACGGAATCCTCGTCTATCAAGACTTGCGTACTGTTAAGAACAAAGAGGGTGTGCACCTCGTTCTTAACAAAAACGGTTTTGTCCACGTGGTACGTGACGAAGGAAGAACTCTTGATGAATACAAAAAACTTCTCAGCACAAAATCGATCGAGCCCCTTCAAACTTACAGCGCCGAATTGGGAACGCAGCTCGTTCTTGACGACGGCTCAAAAGTCAAGAAAGGTGATCGCATTGGTTACTGGGAACAGCACAACATCCCAATTATTTGTGAAAAGCCTGGTTTCGTGAAGTATGAAGACCTCGTTGAAGGGATCTCAACTGTGCGCGATGTCAACAAACAGACAGGACAAACTGAACTTGTCGTTCGTCAACATCGTGGAGAGTTACACCCACAAATCGTTATCTACGGCGATGAAAACTACGAAAACCTCATCGGTACCTATGCGATTCCATCTGGAGCGCTTATCTCAGTTGATGATGGGCAAAGCGTCGAAGCCGGGGAAATCCTAGCTCGTCTCCCTCGCGGTGCGATCAAAACCAAGGATATTACCGGTGGTCTTCCACGTGTTGCTGAGCTCTTTGAAGCACGCCGTCCGCGTGAAGCTGCTGAAATTGCCAAGATCGACGGGATTGTCGACTTCAAAGGCGTTCAGAAGAGCAAGCGGATCGTTGTTGTCCGTGATGAAGACACTGGCATGGAAGAAGAGCACCTCATCCCATTGACTAAGCACTTAGTGATTCAACGTGGTGACAGTGTTGTCAAGGGACAGCAGCTCACTGATGGACTCGTCGTTCCACAAGAGATCTTGGAGATTTGCGGTGTGCGCGAACTTCAAAAGTATCTCGTGAACCAAGTCCAAGAGGTTTACCGCCTCCAAGGGGTTGACATCAACGATAAGCATATTGAGATTATCGTCCGTCAAATGCTCCAAAAAGTGCGCGTGACCGATCCAGGTGATACAACATTCTTGTACGGCGAAAACGTCGACAAGAAGATGTTCCACGAGCAAAACTCAAAAGTGATTGACGAAGGCGGAAAGCCTGCTCAAGCAGCTCCCGTCCTTCTCGGAATTACCAAGGCTTCACTTGGAACCGAATCGTTTGTTTCTGCCGCCTCTTTCCAGGAGACTACGCGTGTCCTCACAGATGCAGCATGCGAAGGAAAGAACGATTACCTCCTCGACTTCAAGGCAAACCTCATTATGGGGCACATGATTCCTGGAGGAACTGGTTTCCACGACTACCAAAAACGGGTCAAAAAACTCGTCGAGCCAGAAGAAGGCGATATTCTCGACTTCGCTTTCTCGAGTTATTAAGCAAAAGCGGGCTTTTAGCCCGCTTTTTTTTTGGGAGCAACACATGGACGGACAAACTTATTGGGAAACAATCGGCTTTCAAAAAGAGTTTGAAGATCCCTTTCCCCTCGAAAAGCTCAAAGTACTTTTGCCCAAAGATGCGCTGGTCGTTGAATACGGCTGCGGTTACGGTCGCATCTTGAAGCAAATGGAAGACGCAGGCTTTACGAACCTTCTTGGTTTCGACTACTCCTCAAAAATGATTGAGCGTGGCAAAAAATTTTCCCCCAATCTCGATCTGCGACATATTCCAAAAAGCGGCCATATTCCGCTTCCTGACCAAAAAGCCGACTTCCTCATTGCTTCAACCATTTTATGCTGCCTGCCGGGCAAGGATGAGCTCTCAAGCCTATTCCAAGAGTTTCACAGAGTACTCAAAGAGGGAGGAACCCTCTACCTCTTTGATTTTCTTCTCTCCAATCATTCCTCCAGCCTCAAGAAATATGAGCAAGGACTTACGGATCACGGAGAGTGGGGTGTTTACACCACAACTGAAGGACTGACTGTACGTCACTTTCAAACGGCAACAATCCTCAAGTTGCTTGAGGCTTTTGATGTTCAGTGGTTCGAGCAGCTAGATTTCAAAACGATGAACAACAATCCAGCTCGAGTCTTTCAGTGTTTTGCCAATCGTTAACAGGGACTGACTATGAAAAAAATTGCACTGCTACTGCTACTCGTCTTTCAAGTGGGTTGGGGAGTCAATCTCCAAGACCATCATGAAGGAAAGATCTCTTATGAGTGGGATCAACTCGCCGATTTTGAAGCCGCACGCGAGCTCTTTCTTCAGAGCTTTTTAGCTGCTTACGATCCTGTTTCTCTAAAGCAATTAGACGTGGAAAATAAAGAAGCCTTTCTCAAGGAAGCGATTGATGACGAAATGGCACTCTTCTTTGAAGGAGAGCCCGTTCATTGGCTGATTGCAAAAGATGAGGGCAAAGTTATTGGACTTCTCATCATTGATTTGGCTCATTACCCAGAAGAAGTCTATGGACGTCAAATGGCAATCCACCCCGATTACTTCCGCCACTCTGTTGGAACAGAGATGGCGCAAGTTGCCCATGATAACTTGCCAGAAGCCAAGCGCATCGTTGCAATCACTCGCGTCTTCAACACTACCAGCATGGCCTTTTTTGAGTCTCTCGGATTCAAACGCTGTAACTACATGCATGAAGGGTATGATCCTGCGCGCTACGTTGGCTATGAAATTACGAAATAAAAAAAGGTCCTTCACGCTAGGCGATGAGGACTTTATTCCCAATAGAGAAGAAATCATTTGGTGATACTTTCAAAAAAGATCTTGGATTTTGTAGTGCATCAAGCCATCAATAATTCCACTTATCCCTGGGTGTTGACTGAGATACACGTTATCCATGTTTTCAATAGGAGCTAATAACGCCGGCTCAAGATTTGCTACGGCAATACTTTTGTATCCGGATTGAAACAGTGGTAAATCATTCAGAGAATCGCCACAAGTAATCACTTTTTTTTCATCGCACCCTTCACTTCTAATTAACTTTTTCAGTGTCGACCCTTTACCGACATTTGATGGCAAAATGTCTAGGTAGACATCATGAGATAAAATGCACTCAAATCCTAATGACTGTATCTCAGGGACAATGGACATATCAAAGGTGTCTTTTTGATAGTAATAAGCGTGACAGAAGGGGGGATTAAACGGTTGTTTTTGGACTGTCTGAATGTCTAATAAAGACCGAAGTTCATCATGTCTTGCGTTCTCCCATTTCTCCATGATTTCCGACTGAATCTCATCTACATATTCGAAGTTTTCTCCTCTTACGATCACTGAGCCGTGATCAGCAATAATATAATCAGGAATGAAGTTAAGTCCCCCTTGGTACAAATTTTTGACAAGTCCTAGAGTGCGACCTGTTACAAAAATGACAGCGATTCGCTCTTTTTCCTGAGAGAGAAATTGGTAAAATTGTTCCTTTTCTGCGGTCGTTCCTTCCAGAAAGGTTCCATCTAAATCTGTTGCAATACATAGCTTTTTGTTTTGCATCATTCCCTCACGTTTTTTTTGAATACAAGTGGTTTTTTGGACTTCTTGCCATAATAGCTGCAAAGCTGTGAAAAAATTTTATACCCAAGGGAACTTTGGGTCAATTTGATTCTAGGATTAGGGTGAGGGGAGGCTTTTTTTGCCAAGGAGAAAGAAGGTTTTAATTTTACCAATCCCTTTCACATCGACTTCTTTCCGCTCTTGAACTTCGAACTTCTCAGAGAGCATCATGGCCATTTTGTCGGTGATTTGGATCTTACCTGTCTCACCAGTGGATTCCATACGGCTGGCAATGTTCACGACATCCCCCCAAATGTCGTAGATGAACTTTTTATGGCCGATGACACCTGCAATGACGGAGCCATAGGTCATGCCAATACGGAGCTCGAAGTTGAGCTTGTGGATTTGATTGAACTCTTTGACTTTTTCTAAGATAGCAAGGGCAAAATGAGCCAGACGGATGGCATGGTCAGGGACTTGATCGGGCACTCCTGAAACAGCCATGTAATTGTCCCCAATGGTTTTGACCTTTTCGACTCCGTATTTATCGGAGAGAAGGTCGAACTCATCGAAGAGTTGGTTGAGCAGCATGACCATTCTTGAAGCGCCATATTTAAGCGTTGTATTCGTGAACCCAACAATGTCGGCAAATAAGACACTAGCTTGGGGGATTTCATCGGCAATCGGCTCTTCTCCCTGCTTGAGGCGGTCAGCGATCGGGGAGGGAAGAACATTGAGAAGCAGCAGTTCGTTGTCACTTGTGGTTTTAGCAAGTGAGCTAAGAGCTCGGTAGATCGAAATGACCATAACAATGGTGGAAAAGATCGAGAGAATAATCGCGATAGTGATGACAAGAAAGACTTCGTAGTTGAGAGTTTTGTTTCTTTGATCTGTTCGCAGATCAACTTTGTTGAAGAACTCTTGTAAAGGCTTCATAATTTTTCTCTTTTGCTCGAGGTAAGCCTGTCCAAAGACGATTTTTTTTGCCAGTTCTGAATTGGGAGTGCCATGTACAGAATAATTTCCCGTTCCGTCATCAAATTTTCCTTCTATGGCATTCATCGCTTCGATTTCTAGCTTGGCTAGGGCATTGCTTTCGTCTTCAGCTTGCCGTAAAAGGGAGAACTCTTCGAGAGTGAACCCTTGTTCAATCATGAGATGCTTGAGAGATTTTGTTTCAGAGCCGGAACTGATTACTTGATGCTCATCAGGAATAATTAAATCCCAATAGATCTTTCCAAAATAATTTTCTGGGATTGGTTCTTCCCCATCTCGAATAGCGAGAATCATATCGAAATAATAGCGGTACTTTGGATCTCCTGTCATGACATAGAGCCGAACCATTTTAGTCAAATTATCCGAACTCTCACGAAGTTCATCTGCAAGAAGGTAGGACTGATAACGGTTATTAGCGCTTTGGATTTGTAGCTTAGAGAGATGTTGAAGGACGATTAAGCTAGAAAATAAGGAAAGAATGAGTATTCCTAGAAATACAAAAAAGTAGATGAGAAAGCGGTCTTTTTTTAAGTGGAGGTTCATTGAGCCTGTGAAGTTATCCGTCTTTATCTTCAACCTACTCATTTAGGTTTTTTTCTTCAGCAAAAAATCGTTAAGGGCGAACTCGGACAATTTTACTCGTATCGAATCCATTTTCAGAGGCGACTGCTAAGAACTTTTGGTACACTTCTTCAGAGACCGAGGGCTCCCTTGCTAAAAGCCAGAGATATTTCTGAGAAGGATCACCAACAACTGCAAATTGATAGTCGGGATCGACATACAGGATCCAATAGTTGCCACTAAACCACCGAAAGTAGCGTGCTAGAGGGGCGAAGCTCACTTTCAATTTGGCATTTGTCTCATGATCGACGACCCATGCGACCCCAGTTGCTTTAGACTCACCTTTGCGAGTTTTGCAAGTGTTGACAACTTTGATCAGGCCTTTATCAAGGAGAGAGTACTCTGCAATGGCACCTTCAATGCATTTTTTCTCAAACCAGTTGGGTAAAAGGGCAATTTCATACCATTTGCCCAGGTAGCGGTTTAAATCGACAAATTCCATCGTATGGACCTCTGCATGTAGACAGGTGCATCCTACAAAATAAAAGAGGAGCAGGGCAAAGATTTTTTTCATCTAGGGGCCTCCTGTTGGCAGTTGGGACAATAGTGAGTGGTTTGACTAGAACGGTTTAAGCGATGTTTTTGCCTGAGAACTGGTTGCTTGCAAAAGGCGCACTTTTGCTGGTTGAATACGCGGAACCAGCGATAGGTTGCTTTCTTTTCACAAAGTTGTTTCACAGTAGCAATTGCTTGACAAAGCCGGTTGTATTGGGTTTCTGTCATTTGAGCAACAGAAAGCCAGGGATTTAATTGAGCATAAGCTAAAATTTCGCAAGCAAGGTAATTCCCGATTCCTGACGGAGCTGTGAATTGATCTTGAAGCTCGAGTTTCAGGTCGCGTTTGCGTTTATTTTGTTGTTTTTTCCATATCGAAAAAGGTTGCACTTGAAAATGACCGATATCGGGAGCTAGTTTTTGATAAGTCTCTAATTCATCGATGCGCGTATTGGGATAGTACTTGATATCGGAGAGACAGCGTGTGTCGAGATAGGAAAGTATTTTGTCTCCATCTAAGTGAAGTTTGAACCGGCAATACTGCATACTACCGTCAACGGGCAAGTTATAGATTGTGTAGAGTTTATTTCCATAGTTTTGCCCCTCCATATGAGGAATCCCTGTAAACCGGTAGTGCCAAACCATTGCGCCACGACTTAGCTGAATGAAAGTGTATTTGGCTTTGGTTTGAATCGAGAGAATTCTTTCATTTTTTAATCGTTTTTTCCATTGAGGTAAGGGGAGCTGCTTGAGCAGGATTTCCGAACCAGGAAGAAGCTCTAAATCTTGAATCGTGCTTCCTTCAATTCCCGCTTCGCGCAGGTAAGAGCAAATGCGTTTGACTTCGTAATACTCTGGCATGATGAGAGAATATACTCGTTCATAGAGATTGAATCAATATCTTGGAGCTAACGGGTTGAGAAAATTTTTTTTTTCTGATAGAAGAAATTTAAAAAGTTTTTACGGTGTTTCCAGGATGTTTTTAGGTAGTAGATTTTTACAAGTTGCAATTTTATCGGCTTCATTTTTGACTTATGAAAGTCTTGTTTTTGCTAAGCCTCATGGGGGAGAAGTCATCGTTGGCCAGGCGACAATTTCAAAAGGAGGGCAAAACACTGAAATTGTTGCAAAGTCAGATAAGACGGTTCTTCATTGGAAAGACTTTTCTATCGCTAAAGATGAACAGGTAAACTTTCAACTCCCAAGTGCAAGCTCGGCTGCGCTCAATCGAGTTGTGGGTCAGCATATTTCAAAGATCGATGGGAAGCTAATTTCAAATGGGTCTGTTTATCTGTTAAATCCCAATGGTCTTTTGGTGGGGAAAGAAGGATCGATTGACACTCTAAGCTTTATTGGTTCCACATTTGATGTTTTGAATAGCGATTTCCTCAATGGTGAAAACTTTCGTTTTTTTGGAGACTTTGATGGGAAAATCGTTAATTTAGGAACGATTCGAACTTCAAATGGAGATGCGATTTTAATTGGGCGAGAGATTGAAAATCATGGGACGTTGGAAGCATGTGGGGGAATCGCAGCGATTATCCCTCATCATGGAGTGGTCTATCAACCCAAAAAAGATCAACCCATTTTTATTAAAGCAGAGGGGGATTTTAACGCCTCACAAGATCCGTATTCACAGGCATTTCATCTTGATCGAGAAACAAATGAGGCACTTGAGATCAGTAAAGAAGGCCATGACGTGTACATCGGAAGTGGGCCGACAAAAGCATACGTAACGGGAGTTGTGAAGAGTGGCTTTTCTAATCAGGAAGGTGGCTCTGTGTTGATCATGGGAGACCTGATCCGTTTGGATGAGGATTACTCAATTGAAACATCTCAACTTCTTGGAGGGGGAGAGATTGTGATTGGCTGTGGAAAGCCTGGGCAAGAACGGTTTGACACACATACCATTCAAGCTTGGATTGGAAGTGAGGGACTTATCCAAGCGAATGCCATTGAAGCTGGAGTTGGGGGAAATGTTTTAATTTGGGGCGACCATGAAACGAGCTTTTATGGAAAGATTGAAGCGGGTACTGAGCAAGGAAGTGGGGGTTTTGTTGAAGTTTCAAGCCCTGGAAACCTTGTCTATCAAGGACCGGTGATTGGGGCAAAGCAACTCTTGCTTGATCCGAATGATATTACAATTAGAGACAATGGGGGCACATCTACCCCTGCTTATACACCTCCTGCGCCAACATATACAGGAGCTGGAACAGCATCAGCGGTTCTCGATCGAGGTCAATTGCAAACGACACTTGGTGGTGGAACAAGTGTGACTGTGTCGAATGACCCTGCCACTCTTCCTCCTGGAGTGGGGAACATTACAGTCGAGGACACTGTCACTTGGAGTGCCGATAGTTCTCTCACACTCAATGGATATTTAAACGTCAATGTCAATGCGGCAGTCACATCAAGTTCTGCAGCAGCGACGGGTGGCGGAATTTTCATTTCGGCGATGAATGGAAATATCAATATCAACGCAGATATGGAAACGAATGGAACGACAGCGGGATCTGGTGTCACACTTAGCGCACCTGCAGGTGCGATTAATCAAGCGATATCTGGTATAACGATTCAGACGCGTGGTGCTGGTGCTGACATTAGTGTGACTGCAAATGGCAACATTACCTTAGGAAGCAGTGTCTTAAATCTCGACACCACAACTGGGGCAGATGTCACTGTTATCTCTGCTTTAGGTGATATCCAGGTTGGCGATCAAGCAAATGGTGCTCGAGCAGTTGTTGGAAACAACATTGGAACTGTTATAGTTGAGGCAACTCGAGGATCCGTCTCTCTTTTTGGGGGAAATGTTTCAAATGCACCAGCAGTTATTGGATTTTGGGATACCGTGGGAACGACATCTTCCAGTGGACCAATTACAGTGCGAGCAGGAACCGATATGACTCTTCGAGGGGGAACAGACAATCAATCCTTAGCGATGATTACTCGAGTGGGAAATGTGGCGCGAAATGTCACGAATAATGACATCGTTGTCACGGTGGGAAATGATTTACTCGTTCGATCTGGAGATGGCATTGATGGTCCAGGCGCAGGGATTGGCAGACCAGAGCAGATCACAGCAGGCCCGGTTGTACATCAAGGAGACATCACTGTAAACGTCGGAAGGGACTGTCGGATTTATGGAGGAGATACTTTTTCTGGGATTGGGGTCCGTGGTAACAGCAGCCTTGGGAGTTCAATGGAGACGAATATTCGTCTCAATGTTGGACGTAACTTCATTATAGGCCATGGACCTGGATTTGCAGGACGATCAGGGGCATTTATTGGAGGGTTTAGGATTCCATTTTTTCCAACGGTTTCTACTGGGTTCCGTAATTCCCTTTATGTCAATGTGGGAAATAACCTTCTCATGGATGGCCGCTTTGGATCTGCTTCGGGAAGTTTAACAAATGACAATCAAGGCTCAGTGCCTGCTGAAATGTTTATTCACGTTGGAGGGGACTTGATGATGTTTGGGGGACCACTCATCACAGGAGCGGTTGTTTCAAGCGTTTTTGATTATGTTGATACCCCAGATAGCAGTTCACACTTTTGGGCTGGAGGAAACATTTATTGTGTCAATGGAACTGCTAGTGGAGCTCACCTTCATTTTCCAAGTACACTCGCCGCCAACGGAAGTATTAATTTAGGAACTATCAATGCCCGAGCCACGGGTGATGTTCGTGTTGCAGGTGGTATGTTAGGACGTTTAGGTATCACTGCCACTGAGTACCGTGCTTCAGGAGGCTTTAGCTATGAAGCTGATACGAGTTTTGCAGCAGGGGAGTTATGGGGACCTCAAACAGCATTAGTTGGTGGGTCCAATGTCTTTGCAGGAACCCCTCTAGGATTTAATTCTCCTGCCATTGCGTCTAATGGAGTAGGCGGTATCGCATTTGACACGAATGAGTATGATACTCAAAGCATGCCAGGTACTGAAGCAATGGCTATAGGTGGCGCTAACTTAATCAACCCGACGCTCGTCTCAGTGGGCAATACAATGACTTACCAAGCCCAGGAAGGGAGTGATATATTGATGCTGACTACAGATCAGTTTCAGACAGGAGGAGGAGGACCAGCTGATATTTTGAATATCGGAACAACCGGTCCAAGCATCGTTTTTGACAACTCTGTGTCACCTCAATTTACAAACCCTGGAAGAGATATCACGATCATTGCTTTTCGAGATACTGTCATCTCAGGTGACCCGGGACTTGCTCCAGCCATCAATGCTCCAGCAGGAAACATTCTTGTCATTACAAACAACGATATGACACTGCAGGATAATGCAAGAGTCTCTGCTGAAGTCAACGTGGATCTTGTTTGTGATAATCAAGCCCCTAGCCCTCCTCAGATTGGTCCTGGAGGCTTTTTTATGGATGATACAAGTCAAATCTCTTCCAATACAGGTTACACGTTTATACAGCGAGGCAAGCACAAAACGTGATCGATCCTGCAGCAGAATTTCTCAGTGCTGGCTCTACGTTCAGTTTTGTGCCAGGAGATTTATTTGTCGATACAGATCAAGAGAAATGGTGTACCTATTATCCTGATGGAGATCAAGGAGTTCCCTTTAAGATATTTTATAAGCCATGTCTTGAAGAGATCACAGAAGAAGCAATGATCATTGTCACGGAGTTTTTATATGAGGAATCCTCTTTTAACTACTACTTAGGATGGCCAGAGCAGTTCCGCATTTTCTACAAAAACGGAAAACATTCTTCTCATCTTGATTGGAAAGCAGCTGTCAGTAGTTTTGGAGTTTTACCGACTGAGTACTATTACATTCGTCGACAAGATGACACACGAGCGAATAACAATCCTCGCACTTACCTAACTTGGTAGATTTTTGACTTGAATTTTTGGCAAAAATATCGTAACAAGATATTTTTAATCCGTGTTTTACGATGAATTTGGTTTGTAAGCTTTTTACCACTGCTATCTGCTTCTCAAGCGCTTTAATTGCGTTGGAAGATCGACAACCTCTCAATCTTCCTTCACAGGAAATGAAAGGGCAACATGAGATCTTAGCGACCGACTTAAAGGGAGTGTCTGTCATTGGAGAAAAAGGGTGGGTTCGCGATACACATGAATATGGTATTACGATTCGTCAGCTCAATCTCCCAGCTCCGGAAGATACCTTACAGCGTCTTTTAGAGCCTTTCTTGGGATCTCCTGTCACAGAGGAAAGTATTTATCGAATTAAAGAAGCGATCATTCAATTCTATCGCCGTTACGATTATCCCATTGTCTTTATTGAAGTCCCATCCCAAAAAGTTTCAGATGGATTTTTGACACTTAGAGTCCATCAGGGAAAACTCGGAGAGATTCGCTCAACTGGTAACAAACATTTCAAAAATGAACGATTAATCGGATACATTCAAGCAAAGCCCAATCAACCTGTTGACATCGAATGCTTGATTAAAGACTTAGAATGGATGAACCGAAATCCTTTCCGTCAAACCAACTCCATTTTCACTCCTTCTGCGCAAAATGGTTTAACAGATATTGAACTCGTCACAGAAGACCGTTTTCCTCTGCGAGTCTATGCTGGAGCAGATAACACAGGGATAAGAGATACAGGAAGAACCCGTTACTTTGCAGGTTTTAATTGGGGGAATGCGTTTGGTTTAGATCATATCTTATCCTACCAATTTACCTCTGGAAGCAACTACAACAATTACTATTCCCACTCCGTTAACTACACTGCGCCCCTTTCATGGCGCCACACCCTTGTGTTGTATGGGGGGTATTCTCATGTTAAAGCCGATCTTGACACTCCAAATCAGCGAACAAAGGGTTATAGTGCACAAGCGAGCATGCGCTATGAAATTCCTCTCCCGACTTGGAGAGATTACTTGCATGACTTTCTCTTCGGGTTTGATTACAAACGTACCAATACAAGCATTGATCAAGATGGTGACCTCTTTTTCGATCGTTCGGTCAATGTCACTCAATTTGTGTTGGGATACAATGGGGGCTATGAAACAAGCTGGTATAAAGTCTCAGGAACCATTGAAGCGTACGTGTCGCCAGGAGATTGGCTTCCTGATCAAAGTCGCTCACGTTATGAATCACTAAGAGAAGGTGCAGATAACACCTACATCTACACGCGGATTGCCGTTGCTCCGACCTTTTGCCTTCCTTATGATTTTTCAATTGAAAGTCGTTTTCGCATGCAACTTTCAAGCACCAACCTGCTTGCAAGTGAGCAATACGGTCTAGGGGGCTGGGATACGGTAAGAGGCTATCAAGTGAGAGAAGTTAATGATGACAATGTTGTGATTCTCAACATTGAATTCCGTTCTCCTCCTATTCATGTCATTCGAAAACTCAAGAGAAAGTCCCTTGAGGATAAACTTATTTTCCTCGTCTTCTGGGATTATGCCTATGGCTGGAACCATGAAACATTTCCTGGAGAAACCAATCATGATAATTTAATGGGCGTAGGCCCTGGTGTGAGATATTTTATAGGGCCTAACATCACTTTCCGAGGAGACTTAGGTTACAAAGTTTGGCAGCCCGTCTTTTCAGATAACCACACGCGTTGGCGCTTTGAATTTGGAGTCGTTGCGAGTTACTAATCACCCCATTGTTTTTCAATAGAGTGGATCATGAATAAGCGTTCTTTAATAGCTGTTAGCCTAGCTTTGTGGGTATATGAAAGGAGTCTAAGAATTGGGAGATTCTAGTTTGAGCATTTTGCCTAGTGAAATCCCCACCATTATCCAGAGATGTAAATTGATCCTTAGCAGTATCTAGTAATTGGCTAAGTTGTTGATTTAGAGTAGCTGTGGCGCTGTCAGATGCTGTGGCTTGGCTTTTTTGCCCATCAATTTTGGAGCCAACATCTTGAGCACTAATACTTTTAATATCCATATTTTTTCCTCATACTCTCTTTGTTCTTTTTAAACTCAACTCATTTTCACAATAGGCTGTGAAACTCAATTGAACCTAAAAATTTTCCCCTACCCAAAGGGCTCACCAGAGTAGGGGACATAAGCTTTTTATTGGCTGTTAGCCCAGTTATCGACTGAGTTTTCGAGTAGTGTAGCTGTGTACTCACATTTCGACTGAAGCTCTTCCCCTTCGTGAGGAGAAATTTTTCCATTTTTCTCTGCGAGAAAAATTCCATAATTAGCCATCCCATCATCAGCAATAATTAGAGCATTTGCAGCTTTTGCAGCAGCCTGAGGATGTTCGATATCATCTCGATGTTTAACTCCGACTGTTCCTATCTTTTTAGACACTTTTAAACCATCCACGATGGCATGCCCCTTTTGCTTATCACTCATTGAAGAGAAGTGACTCTTAGCAGTATCCATAAGTTCGCTAAGTTGTTGATTTAGAGTAGCTGTGGCGCTGTCAGATGCTGTGGCTTGGCTTTTTTGCCCATCAATTTTGGAGCCAACATCTTGAGCACTAATACTTTGAATGTCCATATTTTTCCCATACTCTTTTGTTTGTTCTTAAACTCAACTCATTTTCACAACAGATTGTGAAAATCAATTGAACCTAAAAAATCTCTGGATTGACTTGGAAATAGTTGAAAGTGAGTTTCTTCCATAGTCACCAGAATAGAACGTTGCATACATGTAAAACCCTTCCTGAGAAAGGTGATCATATGCCCATTTGATTGTTCATATTCTGTCTATGACTATATTATGAAACCAATAGAAACAATTTATTGGGTGATTTGAAGAGATGAATCTCTTCTGTAAATTAATTTTAACATAGTGTTATTTTATTGCAAAGAAAGTCAAGTCATTAAAAACTAGCAGCTTAAGGTGTTTTCTTTGGCTCAAGTGCTTTATCTTAAACGGATTATAAAAAGTTTCACATAAGTGATTCGATCATCTTCTCAAGCTTGACGGTGTCTTTGGCAAAGTTCCGGATCCCTTCTGCCAGTTTTTCTGTGGCCATGGCGTCGTCATTGACCATCCATCGGAAGGCTTTCTCATCAACGTTGAGCTTTTCAAGATCCATTTCTTGGGCTTTGTCTGGGCATAGCTTACGGGGAACGGTACCTTCGGCTTCGGAGAGCTCTTTGAGGAGTTTGGGGGCAATCGTGAGTAGGTCGCACCCAGCTAGTTCAATGATCTCATCCATATTGCGGAAGCTGGCGCCCATGATCTGGGTTTTGTGGCCAAACTTCTTGTAGTAGTTGAAGATTTTTGTGACGGAGAGGACACCAGGATCTTCATCTGGTGGGTAGCCATCTTTTCCTTCAGCTTTTTTGTACCAGTCGAGAATACGGCCTACAAAAGGGGAGATGAGAGTTGCATTGGCTTCTGCGCAGGCAATGGCTTGAGCCAAGCTAAACATGAGAGTCATATTACAGTGGATGCCTTCTTGTTCAAGCTGACGTGCGGCTTGGACACCTTCCCAAGTGGAAGCAAGTTTGATCAGGACTCGTTCTTTTTCAATGCCGGCTTCTTTGTAGAGTTGGATATACTGGTGTGCTTTCTTGACACTCCCTTCAACATCGAAAGAGAGGCGAGCATCGACTTCTGTTGAAACACGTCCAGGAACGATTTTGAGGATTTCGACGCCAAAGTTGACAAAGACCTTCGTGATGATTAGTTCGAGAGGGTTATTTCCTCCATTGGCCTTACCATATTTGATAGCTTCTTCAATCAAAGGTTTATACTCTTCAATTTCTGCAGCCTTAAGAATCAGTGAAGGGTTAGTTGTGGCATCGGTAGGCTTGTATTTTTTGATCTCATCAATTTCACCAGTATCGGCGACAATCGTGGTCATTTCTTTCAAATGATCGAACTTTGACATATGGACTCCTCATTTCTATTAATCATAGCAATAAAGTTTTTCTTAATAAAGTTCAAAGGTCACAAACTTTTCGGGCATGAGACGAGGAGGCTGAGAGCAGAGTTTTCGATACTGTTTGTCGAAAGTGGCTGAGCGAAAGGTTTGAGTGTAATGTGCGATGTGGACTGTGACTTCCTCGTAACTTTGAAAGAGCTCAATGAGTTTCTCAAGAGCTTTCTCTGAAAGGTGAAGGCGTTGCCCTCCATCTAAGCGATCAATCAAAAAGGAAAATTCCAATCCATTTGCTAGGAGGGAGACTTCGGCTTTGTGGGGATTGTCTCGATAAGGGGGAATTTTAAAAGTAAGGACATTTAAATAGCCCTCTATTGTTTGACTCTGCCGGATCAGCTCAAGACGAATGCCACGATTGAGAGATTCAGCTTCATAGGAGAGTTTTGCCATGTCATAGTTGGGATCGGTATTGCGAATGGCTGAGTGTTGCCATGGTTCTTTGTGACTGCAGCTTGAAAGGATAAAGAGCAGAAGCAGTAGAGGGAATTTCATGAAGAAGGGGCGTGTTTTCCAGTATTGTGACCTGAAACCAAGAGACCGATGACTACTGCAGCAGCTTTCTTATTTTGCATCATCTCTGGAGAGGGCTCTTTTGTAGAATAAGGAGGTCCAATAGGATCTACTGCCCAGGAAGGGGTGATGATCTCGGTTGATGGATCGTCTTCGAGTTGGATTTCTGTTGGATCGGGCTCATTTGCAATGAGTGTTGAAGAAAGCAAAAGCATTCCAAGATAAGACGTCCATTTTTTCATTTTTTAATGTATCCTCATTAGTTGTTCTTTGACATGTTGAATGGCCAAAATCTGCCAACAAATGCCAAAATCTTCATAGTTTTGGGTGATGTACTCCGTAAATGGCACCCATTGATTTCTTTGAAAGAAATTTGCTTTAAATAGCTCTTCTTTTTCTCCCTTTGCAATCTGGAGATGTTTTTTCCAACTCTTGAAAAGAATCGTGAGTTTTTTGTCGAACTCTTCATGATTTTCTAGAGTAGAAGGGAGGTCTTCTGCAACACATAAAGATTGGAAGCTTTTCAAGAGCTCTTGGTTAATTTTTAGAAAGTCTTTTCGTAGACTTGTAGCTGTTTGGATGTAGGCGTAGCCGTCTTTAACGAGGATAGATTGAAGAATCCGAATTTTGCCCCAGTTACTTTTTGTATCGATTTGCAAAAGGTGTGATTTGCCGCTTTTGGTTTGAAGAAGCCCAAGCTCACGAACGCTTTTAGTGATGTCAGAGCGGTGATTTTTTAAAACGGCGTCTAGATAGGTTTTTTCATCACAAGGGATCTTTTCAATGTAGAGACTGATGGCAGGGGTGAAGATTTTTCGCTGCGATTGCACAAACCCGATCTTAAGCCCATCTTCATGATGGGTGGGGTTGGACATGAGCCATCCTGAGGGCGGTTTGAAAAAAGTGAAGTGGGGTTGATCCGAGCAGAGAACTGAGGTGGAGAAGAGAGCACAAAGAAGTAAAAACCTTTTCATTATTTTTTCCTTCCCCGAGGGATGCTACGAATGCGATCCGGAGTGGGTTGAAGCACTTTGATGAATAATCCCTGCAACAAGCGCTATCGCAAGAGCTAACCCTAGTCCCCAACCTATCATCGACATGCTGATGGTGGAGTTAGCAGCTTTATCCGAACCGTAACCTAAAGGTTCGCAGTCGACGTCTTTATAGGCTCTGTTAGCTTCATAGTCGCAGTCAGAAGGTGCTTGATCTGTTGCAGATAGATGGAGGGGTGCCATTGCAAAGATAAAAGCCAATAAAACTTTCGAGACTTTCTTCATCAAAGTTTCCGTTAGTAAATCTTTTAAAGAGTCAATACTGCCTCAAGTTTGTTTTCTGGTAAAGTCTAAATTGAATCTTTTTCTTCGCTTTGTTATCTTTGACGCTCCAACTTTGGAGAAAAGTCATGACTGTCAGAGAACCAACAGCAATTGATAGTGATACACTTGCTATGCCTGTTTGGGAACTTCCAGAGCCAACAACGATGTGGGAACAAGTGACTCACACTGTTCAATCTTTGTATTATGGAACCGTGGCTCGACTGGTTTACTTCCTACGTTTCTATGAGTGGAGACAAACGGCGAATGCGCTTGCCGCAATCCTAGCAGAAACGCGTAGTGCACTCTTTATGGGGTATTGGCTCTCATCTGGAAAAGAAAAGACATTTCAGCACTATGGTTTGAACCCTACAACTTTGACTGAAGAGCAAAAAGGCAAGCCTGCGATTCTTCTCTTACATGGAAAAGGATCCAATCAAGCAGTCTGGGTAGAGCTTGCCAAAACCCTTCAAGAAAAAGGAATTCCAAATGTATTTACCTTAAATTCTCATGATGGGGAACTCACAGATGAAGATATTCCTCTCTTTGAAGCCAAGTTAGAAGAAATCCGTCAACTTTATGGAGAAAAAATCCCTCGAGTGATTGTGATTGGCCACTCCCGAGGAGCAGAGTTTTCTCTTTATGCAGGTCTTCCTCCAGACACGTTCAAGCTAGATGAAGGATATTGCACTCAGCTTAAACAGTGGGAAGCCTTTCGCCCTGAAATCCATATGATGATTCGTTTAGGATCGCCTCTTTTATCTGAAGAGCGGGACCAATTGCCAGAGGACATGCTGTCAAAGATTTATGAAATCGATGGATTGCGTGACTTAATCATCCCGGATCGTTCTTCGAATCCCTATTATCAAGCAGACTGTGGTCACGTTGAACTTCTTCACAACCAAGAAGTCCACAAAAAGATTGTCCAATTGGTATTGGGTTGATTTTTATCGTTTTTTTCTGTATCGTCAGTTGGAAGCTACAATTAAAAGGTCAGCATAAGATATGAAGTCGGTTGATACAGGAAAAGATAAAGTTAAAAAGATTTGCGAAGTCCTCAAGCGGGAAACATTAGACCCAGCAAAGAAGGAAGCAGATGCAATCGTTCATCAGGCGCGCGAAGAAGCGGCAAAGATTGTCGAAGAAGCCAAACGCGAAGCACAAAAAGTGCATCAAGAGGCTCAGAAGAAAATTGAAGAAGAGCGCAATGTTTTCGAATCTTCAATGAACTTGGCCTGTAAAAAAAGTCTGTCGACTCTCAAGCAAGAAATTGAACAAAAACTCTTCATTTCAGAGCTAAGCAGCTGGATTGAAAAAGGAACCCAAGATCCTCACATTTTAGCCGAACTCATTTCAGCAATCGTTAAAGGAATCGAAAAAGAGGGCCTTGATACAAATTTAGAAGCGCTGATTCCTGCAGCAGTGTCACCCAAAGCGGTGAATCAAGCACTTGTGAAGGGAATTACTGAAAAACTTAAGGAAAAAAGTGTAAAAATCGGCGAGTTTGAGGGGGGCGCTGAAGTGAGAATTGTCGATCATAATATCACGATCGATATGACCGATGATGCACTGAAAGCTCTCGTTGCGAGTTTTGTACGAGATGACTTTCGCTTGGCCTTCTTTGGAAACGCGTAATGAGTTATTTTTTTCTTGGTAGTGTTTTACCTCCCTTAAAACTTGGAATGGCTCCCGAACTCCACTTTGAGGACCTGCTCGTTCTCTTGAAAGACAACATGGCTGCGCGGGATTTCAAAAAGATCGCCAAGATTCGAAGTTTTATCGACCTCCAAAATGTGAAACACCTGCTGCAAAAGGTGCCTTTGGATGAGCGGGGAAATATGTCAGAAAAAGAGCTCGATCAGGCTCTTGTGACTCGTGAAGGACTTCTAGAATACCTTTACGAACACTTGGACGAGTATGAACAGACTGCTGATCAAATCCGCCATTTCTCAAGCGTGTATGTGAAGTTTTTTCGAGAAATGGAACAGAAGGAAAAGGGCTTTTTATCCTTTTACTTCAACTTTGAAAGGGAATGGCGTCTTTTGATGATCGGATTCCGATCTAAGCGGACGCAGCGAGATCTCTCAAAAGAGCTCCAATATGAGGATTTTCATGATCCCTTAGTGGCTCATCTTTTGGCGCAAAAGGACAGCCCTCAATTTGAGTTTCCTTTCGAATATCAGGATTTTGACGAGCAGGTGAAACAGGCTAAAGACCATCCAATGGATCAGTATCAGGTTTTAGCCAACTACCGTTTTAATCGCTTGCAAGATGAAGTACAAGATCACCCCTACTCTGCAGACTATGCATTGGGGTACTTTGTCCAATACATGCTTGTGCAAGATTGGAACCAGTTAAATGACCATCAGGGCAATCAGAAGCTGAATGGGATTGTAAAAGAATTAGGATAAGAAGATGACACAAGAAAATCAAGATACAGCAACAGGCAAAGTCGTCAAGGCCTTTGGAAACCTGATTCAGGTGAAGTTTCAAGGAAATGTTCGCCAGGGTGAAGTGGCCATGATTCAGGTGGAAGGAGTTTCCCTGAAGGCTGAGGTGATCGAAATCGCAGGTGACATCGCAAAACTGCAGGTGTTTGAAGATGTTCATGGTGTGGAACTCAATACACCAGTTCGTTTTTCATCTCATCTTCTTGAAGCGGAACTCGGCCCAGGATTGATCAGTTCTATTTTTGATGGTTTGCAAAACCCTCTAGAACGGGTGGCAGATGCATCAGGCCTTTTCTTGCAACGAGGCGTCTACATTCCCTCTCTTGACCGCACCAAGCATTGGGATTACCAACCCACAGCAAAAGTCGGTGACGTTTTAGAGCGCGGAGAGACGCTTGGAACGACAATGGAAGGGCGGTTCCATCATAAAATCATGATTCCTTTCTCCATGCGAGGAAAATACACCGTCACATGGGTTGTCAAACCCGGTTCGTACACGGTTGATACAGCAATTGCGAAAGTGAAGGATGAAAAGGGGAATGAGCATTCCATTTCGATGATGCAAAAGTGGCCGGTTAAAACCGCATTAATGGAAGGAAAGAAGGTTAAAGCGACCGAGATGATGGACACAGGATGTCGCATCATCGATACGCAGTTTCCTGTTCTTAAGGGAGGAACCTTTTGTACTCCTGGACCATTTGGAGCAGGGAAAACAGTTCTGCAGCACCATCTCTCAAAGTACTCATCAGTTGACCTCGTTGTTGTCACAGCGTGTGGTGAACGTGCAGGGGAAGTTGTTGAAGTTTTAAAGACCTTTCCCCACTTGACTGATCCTCATACGAATGAATCGCTGATGAGCCGTACGGTCATCATCTGTAACACTTCTTCGATGCCGGTTGCGGCGCGGGAAGCCTCGGTCTACATGGGAGCGACCATTGCCGAGTACTATCGTCAGATGGGACTCAATGTCCTCCTTCTTGCCGATTCGACTTCTCGATGGGCGCAAGCGATGCGTGAAATGTCAGGACGTCTCGAAGAGATTCCTGGAGAAGAAGCCTTTCCAGCTTATTTGGCATCCCGGATTGCCAGCTTTTATGAGCGATCAGGTGTGATTCTGATGAAAGACGGTTCAAAAGGGTCGATGACCATTGCAGGAACAGTATCACCTGCCGGTGGAAACTTCGAAGAACCAGTCACCCAAGCGACTTTAGCATCTGTTGGAGCTTTTCTTGGGCTTTCGCGACAACGCTCCGATGCACGCCGCTATCCAGCGATTGACCCTCTCATTTCTTGGTCGAAATACATCGATGATGTCAGCCTTGACTTGCAAAAGAAAGTCAAAGGGTGGGCGAAAAAAAACCGTCGTGCTGCCAAAATCCTACGTGAAGGGGATGAAATTGGAAAGCGGATGGAAGTTGTCGGTGAAGAGGGGATCACAATCGATGACATGATCGTTTATTTGAAGTCAGAACTCTATGAGTTTTGTTATCTTCAACAAAACGCCTTTGATAAAGAAGATGCGTACTGTCCGCTCGACAGACAAATCATCCTCTTTGATCTCATACAAAGAATCTTTGCAACAGACTTCTCGTTTACAGGACCAGATGAGGCACGCAACTACTTCTTAAGTTTGCAAAACGATATTAAAAATATGAACTTCATGCCTTTTGGCTCGGATGGTTATCAGACAGCTTATAATTCCATCGAGTCAAGAGTAGAAAATGCCAGCGCATAGGTGAATAGGAGCTTACATGAAAAAAGTTTACGATAGAATCATTGACATTCGAGGAAACTTGATCACCGTCATTGCAAAAGGGATCAAGCTTGGTGAGCTGGCAAAAATCCATCGCAAAAATGGAGACACCACACATGCCTCTGTTCTCAGCATCGATGGAGAAAAAATCACATTGCAAGCATTTGAAAATCCCCGAGGGGTTTCTACGGGTGACCGAGTTAGCTTTTTAAATCATCGTATGCAGGCAACTTGTAGTGCGTCTTTAATGGGCAGACGTCTCAATGGATCTGGGGAACCTATCGATGATGGACCTGAAGTTATTGGAGACAAAATCAACATTGGGCAGCCTTCATTTAACCCAGTTAAAAGGATTGTGCCTCACCAAATTGTCAATACGAATATTCCGATGATTGACGTCTTCAACTGCCTTGTGAAGTCGCAAAAGATTCCGATCTTCTCGATTGCTGGTGAGCCTTACAACCAACTTCTCATGCGGATTGCCAACCAAACCGATGCCGACATCGTCATCATTGGTGGAATGGGGCTTCGCTATGACGACTACCAAGCATTTATCGACAATGCGGAAAAGTCGGGTTCGATGGAAAAGACAATCATGTTCATTCATAAAGCAACTGACCCTGCTGTTGAGTGTATGCTCGTTCCCGATATGGCTTTGGCATGCGCGGAAAAATTTGCCGTTCAAGACAAGGATGTTCTCGTTCTCCTGACTGATATGACTGCTTTTGCTGACTCGATCAAAGAGATCATGATCACGATGGACCAAGTTCCTTCAAACCGAGGTTATCCAGGATCTCTTTACTCAGATTTAGCATCTCGCTATGAAAAGGCGGTCGACATCGACGGAAGTGGATCCACTACTGTGATTTCTGTGACAACAATGCCTGGTGGCGACGTGACCCACCCAGTTCCTGATAACACGGGTTATATCACAGAGGGGCAGTTCTACCTTCACGGAGGTCGAATCGATCCATTTGGTTCTCTTTCTCGTTTGAAACAGCAAGTCATTGGAGAGGTGACTCGTAAAGACCATGGCGATATCGCCAATGCACAAATCCGCCTCTATGCAGAATCGAAAAAAGCACGTGAAAGACAAAGCATGGGTTTCCGCCTTTCGAAGTGGGATCAAAAGTTGCTTGAGTTTTCACATCTCTTTGAAGATCGGATGATGAATCTCGAGGTGAACATTCCTCTAGAAGAAGCCCTCAATTTAGGCTGGGCAACTTTAGCAGAATGCTTTGAGCCGCATGAAGTCGGAATTAAAGAAGAACTCGTCAACAAATACTGGCCCAATCAAGGAAAGTAAGCGTGGCACAAATCAAACTGACCAAAAACGAACTCAGGGATCAGCAGTATCGGCTGAATCAGTTGCAAAAGTATCTTCCGACTTTGCAGCTCAAGAAAGCGATGCTCCAGCTTGAAGTGAACAATGCGATCTATGAGATTGAAGGTTTGACTCAGGCCTATCTTGAGGAGAAAAAGGAAAATGAAACCTTTCAGTCTCTCTTGACTGACCCTGAGGCGCTGCCTCTTTTTGATGGGACAGTTGTGCTTGAGGTTGAAAAGCGGTATGAAAATATCGCTGGAGCTGAGATTCCCCATTTCGAAGACGTTCGTTTTAAACAGCCCAACTATGCACTTTTTGACACACCCCTTTGGGTTGATGATGCCTTAGCTCTCTTGCGCTCTCTTGTGATTGCGAAAGAAAAGATCCACGTTGCTGAGGAAAAAAAAGCCATATTAGAAAAAGAACTTAGAGAAGTATCCATTCGGGTGAATCTCTTTGAAAAAGTGATGATTCCACGGACCCAAGCAAATATCAAAAAGATTAAGGTCTTTTTAGGGGATCAGGAGCTGGCTTCTGTTGCTCAGGCAAAAGTTGCTAAAAACAAAATCATTTTGCGTAAGCAAAAGCAAGAAGAGCAGGAGTCGGCATGATCATTCCAGTGAAAAAGTACATCTTTATTGGGGTGAATGAAGACTTGCAAGTCTTCTTTGAGCGGGCTCAGAAAAAAGGGTTTATCGAGTTTATCAACGGAGCAGGCAAGAGGGCACACGAACTTCCTGAAGAGCAACAAAAGCTTGTTAAAGCCATCAAGATTTTAAGCAAAATGCCATCTGTCAAGCAAGCTGGTTTAGTCAAAGATCTCGACGCTCTTAAGCTTGCCAAAACTGTTGTAGAGAATAAGGAGTGGTTAGAACGGCTTGTAGAGGAAGAGCGGATGATGCGAGCCGAGATTTCCCGGTTGATGCCACTCGGAGATTTTTCCATCGATGAAGTCAGAGAGATTGAGCGAGAAGGAAAGAAACATGTCCAGTTTTTCTGCGTCAAGAAGTCTAAAGCAAAGAAGATGGTTGTTCCTGACGAACTGATCTTTCTCAGCACCGAATATGACATGGACTATTACATGAGTGTCAGTGACCGTGTGGAGACATTTCCAGGAATGATCGAAATGCACATTGAAAAATCGCTCTCGACCCTTGAACGGGAACTTTCTCATGTCCAAGAATCGATCAAAAATTGCGAAAAAGAGCTAAAAGAAGATTGCGCTTATCTCACTTTTTTAAAAGAGCATCTGGTTCATGAGCTCAACCATTATCGCTTAGCAGTGGCTCAAAAAGAAGTGGACAGCCACATGAATGAGACCCTATTTGCCGTCGAAGCATGGGTTCCAGAAAACCGCCTGCATAGCCTCTTTCCTCTCCTAGAAGGACTTGGGATTCATGCAGAAGAAATCGCCATTGAAAAAACCGATCGAGTTCCCACCTATATGGAAAACTCGGGCTTTGGTAAGGTCGGTGAAGACCTCGTTCATATTTACGACACTCCTGCAGCAGATGATAAAGATCCCTCTACTTGGGTTTTCTGGGCTTTTGCAGTCTTTTACGCAATGATCATTTCCGATGCAGGCTATGGCTTTATCTATCTCGCACTGGCGCTCTTTTTACGCAAAAAGACTGCCAATGCGCGCGCCAGTATCAAACGGTTCGTCCGTTTATTGACCGTCTTATCCATCAGTGTGATCGTCTGGGGAGTTTTGGCAGGTTCGTATTTTGGAATCTATGTTGAGCCCAAAAATCCAGTCAATAAAGTTTCCATGATTCACGTGATGGCTGTGAAAAAAGCCGAATATATTATTAAACATCAGGATGCAACCTACAAAGAAAACATCGCAGTTTTCCCCCAGTTAGAAGGGATCTCCTCAAGCGAAGAATTCCTTCAAAAGGGGACGAAAATCGAACCGGGTGGACGGGTGAAATATGCTGTCTACGATGAGTTCCGCGATAGCATTTTCATGGAGTTTGCGCTCCTTGTGGGGATCGTCCATATTTGCCTCTCCTTATTAAAACACGTCCTGCGCAATTTTGCTGGGGTAGGGTGGGTCTTTGCCATTATAGGTGGCTATCTTTACTTTCCACAGGTTTTGGACGCCACCTCTATTATCCACTTCATGCACTGGATCCCAAAACACACAGCATTTGAAGTTGGACTGCAACTCCTATGGGGAGGATTGGGCCTTGCGCTTGTCTTGGCACTCATCCAAAACCGGGTCAAAGGTCTCATCGAACTCATGAAACCCATTGAGATCTTTGCCGACATCCTCTCATACCTCCGTTTATACGCACTTGGACTTGCTGGAATGATTCTTGCTGAGACGTTCAATGGAATGGGAGAAAGATTAGGATTTGCTGCAGGATTTTTTGTGATCCTTTTAGGCCATACGACAAACATTGCTGTCGGAATTATTGGAGGCACCATTCACGGGCTGCGTCTCAACTTTATTGAGTGGTACCATCATTGTTTCGGTGGAGGTGGCAAATTATTTAACCCGTTAAAGTTACTGAAAGTCAGAGGAGAATAACTATGAGCTTTGATATGATTGGGCCTGTGCTTGTCTTAGCACTTGGCTGTATCGGGAGCGCGATTGGATGCGGTATTGCCGGAATGGCCTCCCATGGCGTGATGAGTCGCGTCGATGAAAACCACGGTAAATTTATTGGGATGTCAGTTCTTCCTTCATCGCAAGCGATCTATGCCTTCGTACTCATGCTACTCATGAAAAACGCGATTGTAGCGAAAACACTAACGCCTGTTAATGGAATTGCAATTGGCGCATCTGTCGGAATGGCGATTATGCTGTCATCGATCTACCAAGGGATGTGTGCGGCAACGGGAATTCAAGCCTCGGCAAAACAACCTAGCGTCTATGGTAAGTGCTTTACCGCGCTTGGGATTGTCGAATCTTTCTCCCTCTTTGCCTTCGTTTTCGCTCTCATGCTGATCTAAGCGCTTATTCACAGAGGTTTAAAAGCCTCTGTGAATCTCAAAAGTAATAAAACTTTTTTATTCCAATTTAATTGATTTAAAAGAATCGCATTTGTACGATTTCCAGCCTTTAAAAGGGAGATTGCTATGGAACCATATTCAAATGTTCTTTGTCACACAATTATTTCAGATCAAAAGAAGGGATACATCGAAATTGCTGCAGATCTTTTCTTCTTGCCCGTCCTTTACTTTTCTGGGGGAAAGGGACGTCTTTATAGCATCATAGATAAAAAAGTTTCTGAGGATACAGCGTTCTTTCCTCAAGTCCATCACGAAAGCCGATGGGGGCAAGGGCTTGAATATCTTCTGACAGCGATTGCGATTGTCACCTACATACCAGGAATTATCTTAGGATACATTGCCAAATCCTTTGCCATGCGGCTCGATCCAGCCATTGGCGAAAGGCAACAAATTGTAGCGGATTATATTGGAAAAGTTTCCGATGAGGAGACAATAACAATCGAAACCGTAGAAATTACCGTTGAGATTCCCAAGGTGGAATCAGAAACACTCGATGAAATTGATAAAAAGCGGCGAGCAGCTGCAAATGCGATTCGCAAAAAATTAGAAGATAATGCCCTCAAAGATGATTTTCACACGATAAGTGAGAATCAAGCATCTTACAACAGCCAAGCAGCTAAGCTTTGGGAAACAACAGAAATGATTCAGCTTGTTGACGACTTCATGGAGGTTATGGTTCAAGAAATTCAGATCTTTATGAAAGAGCTCAGAAAGGAAGGAAATGGTGAGATGGCAGAGATAGTTCGTCTATTGGAAAACCAACGTGGGAAGCCAGTAAACGGAAAGTATTGTTGGAAGTTTTTCAACATGACACAAATGTACCATATGATTCGTTCCATGCAGTATTGGTGTCCTCACCCTGCAACAGCGGGTTTCTACCCTTTTTCCGCATTAGAATATTTTGATAGCGATGCGCGAAAGATAGTCATCAATACCGAACTAGAAACTCCGTTCTTTAAGGAAGGGACAAAGCAATATAAGTGGCGTCAGTACTACAATTACTTTTGCAACCAATTCAGAGACATTTTTCCTCATATGAGTGATAGTCGATTTCAAAATTGGGCTAAACCTGATGTACAGAAAGGGGTGTTTAGAGGTCGCCCAGACACAATACCGACATAAACCCTTGCCTATATGAATTGTCAACAATCCTCTAATTCAATATACATTGGATACATACAGAGGATTAGTTGATGAGAGAAGAAACCGATTCATTAGGCACAGTTGAAGTTCCTGAAGACCGTTATTGGGGCGCGCAAACAGAGCGTTCGCGGAATAATTTTCCCAATGCTGGGGAGAAAATTCCGATTGAAGTTGTCCATGCCCAAGCCATTGTCAAAAAGGCGTCGGCTATCGTTAATGAAGAACTAGGCCTCCTCCCAACTGAGAAAAAAGACCTCATTGTTCGTGCAGCAGACAAGATCATAGCAGGGGAGCTTGACGATCATTTTCCTCTAGTTGTTTGGCAGACAGGTTCAGGCACTCACACCAACATGAATGTCAATGAAGTCATCAGCAATTACGCTATTGAGCTTGCTGGAGGAAAAATTGGCTCGAAAGATCCTATCCATCCCAATGACGATGTCAATAAATCACAGTCCTCAAATGACACGTTTCCAACTGCAATGCACATTGCGGCATGTCTCAAAATTCTCAACGTGCTCATTCCCAATTTGGAAATTTTTCTAAGTGGCCTAAAGAAAAAAGCAGAGGAGTTCAAGGATGTGGTCAAGATTGGCCGCACCCATTTAATGGATGCGACTCCTGTGACTCTTGGCCAAGAGTTTTCAGGTTACGCATCGCAAGTGGAACATGGGATTCAAGCCATCAAAAATGCCTTGCCTCATCTTTCTGAAATCGCACTAGGGGGAACGGCTGTTGGAACAGGGCTTAACTCTCACCCCAAATATGCAAAGAGAGTTGCAGAAGTCATTTCAGAAATCACAGGTGTTCAATTTGTTTCAGCTCCGAATAAGTTTGAAGCGCTTTCGGCTGATGATTCCATGGCCGAAATGAGTGGAGCAATGAAACGGCTTGCATGCTCGTTCATGAAAATTGCCAATGACGTTGCATGGCTTGCCTCAGGTCCTCGTTGTGGGATAGGAGAGATCAAGATTCCTGCCAACGAGCCAGGCTCATCTATCATGCCCGGGAAGGTGAACTCCACTCAATGTGAATCCTTAACGATGGTGGCTGTTCAAGTTCTTGGAAATGACGCGGCAGTGGGGATTGCTTGTTCACAAGGTAACTTCCAACTTAACGTGTTTCGTCCAGTGATCATTTACAATTTACTTCAGTCGATTCAATTGCTTGGCGACAGTGCGGTCAATTTCTATGAAAAATGTGTCAAAGGCATTGAGCCAAACCTGCCTAGAATTAAAGAGCACTTAAACAGCTCTCTTATGCTTGTCACAGCTCTCAATCCTGTTATTGGGTATGATAAGGCAGCTCAGATTGCCAAAAAAGCCTACAACGAGCACAAGACCCTCAAAGAGGCAGCTCTTGAGCTCGGCTTCCTCACCGAAGAAGAATTTGATAAGGTCGTCGACCCTGCCAAGATGCTTGGGCACTGACAATACCCAGGAGTAGGACCTATTTCGCTAGATAGGTACGCTTGATGTAAGTAAACTTTTGAATTGCTTTATATCCTTTAAAATGAGACTATTCTCCCGATTTTTATAGCATGACAACCCAAAGGTAGGTGCTTGAATGGAAGGAATAGATTTTGCCGTAGGCGGCGTAGACGCTTTTGAAGGCTACGATTTTGAAGATGCTAGTGAAGTAGAAGTTTCATTTTTTGACCGTGAGCCAGCGTATGATGCGCAGGTGACACAGGCGATGAAGAATATGCATGAGCGTGTCCTTCAAAACCATACACAAAGACACACCCTTTCGACAATTGACAACGTTGTGAAAGTGAAGACGCTCAATGCGCAAGTGAGACAAGAAAAAGTTGATTTCTGGCAGTCTCGTCGTGCTGAGATGTTCACACTCGGTGGAGCAGGCGTTATTGGACTCATTGGATCAGCTTTCTTAGCTGCCTCTGCAGGTGGTATCTTAGCAGGGATTTTAGGGGTGACATCACTGGTTGGTTCAGTTCTTGGATTTTACCGTGGATATCAAGCTTCAAATCAAATGACTCAGTGGAGTCTTGACCTTCCTGTTGCGATTGCAAATCAGCGTAAGGTGGCTTTTGAAGAGGGTCTCTTGCATGCAATGCGACTTGATAGAACAGGTAAGGCCCATCCTTGTGCTTTTTCTTCGATCATGACGTCAACAGAGATGCAAGGAATGTACAACGTTTACTTCCACAACCTGGCTCGTTCGTTTGAGCGTGGCGGAGACGTTAAAGAGCAGCTAGCCATCATTCAACAAGTTGCTGTAGATGGCCCACTTTGTCCACACGTTTTCTCCTATGCTAAGCTGCATCCTCACCATGTGACTCAGCTGCAGTTTTACATTGGTGAGCATGACAAGTTTGTGAATGCCTTTGCATCAATTGAAAAACGAAGACTTGATCAAGAAAAGCAAGTGAAAGACAAAGCATATGATCAAATTTGCACAATTGAGAAGAATAAAAGTGCAGCTCTATCGGTTGTCAACGAAACGTACAATTCTTACAAAGATCAAGTCGAAAAGGATAAATCTGAAGCCCTCTTTGGGTTAGCTCCAGAAGAAAGAAGCGCTGCTTCTCGTGAGTTTGATCAGAAGCTTGCTGAAGCAAGACAACTTCGTGACCTAGGAAGAGCAGCCATTAGCTATCCTTTCCAAGTCCAGCGCGAAGGTGTTGAAAAAGAAAGAGACCAGTACTTGAGCCAGATCCGTTACGATCGCGATGCTCAATTGCTTCCTTTCTACAACCACTTGAGATTGCTCCACACCAATGCTTACCGTGCACTGATTGGGCAGCCTCCATCGGCTTACCCAACGCTTTCTGATCCGTATAACCTCTCATTCCACCCACCTGTCTTCACGATGCCGCAGCCTTCTGCTCCATCTTACGAAGCAACATTTGGTGGATTCCGAGATCGCGTCGATAACCGTGTGTACGACGAGTTCATGAGAGTTTACCGTCAGCAGCACCAGCAAGCTAGCTAAGGGTAAATGTGCTCAAAAAAGAGACCGGGCTGCGGAGAAACAGCCCGGTCTACAATCCACGAAGAGAGAATATAAGAAGAACTTTTTAATCTGTAATGGGCTCTAATCGCCCAGAAGGTCTAACTTTTCCTTGTTGGAACCGCTCACCCATCGTAAACCAGCTTTCAATATTTTGACTTTCGATTCCACTATAGCCAGCTATACACCACTCTGGGATCGTTTTATTTTGTGAACGCCCAGCAACAATCACACCAATTTTATAGTATTTATTGGTGGGGTCACATTTTGCTGCCTTCAAGAATAAAGAGAACGTTTCACGTGTTTCCGATTCGAAATTGAGATAGTCGTATAAATTGGCCATTTTAAACGGGTGCTCCCCGTTTTTTGGGTCAATGTGCATCGCAGTTTCATAGAGACGAATCGCTTTGAGGATGAACCCTTTTTTAGCTTTTATGTGTGCTATACGTTGCTCTTTGTGAATCTGCTGATGGAACTGTTGAGATTCTCGGCTAAATTCGCTTAGCGAATCTGCAAACTGTGTCACCATCGTGATGCCACGCTCTACTTGGCCTTCACATTGGAGAGCTTCAAGATAGGTCATGAGCCAGTTGCCATCGAAAAGTTTATCTAGCATCACATTCTCTTTTTTATAGAGCTCAATGGCTTTTTCGAAGTAGTTGATGGCAGGACCGAAATGACGCTCCACACGCCAGCCTGTTTTGGCTCGCTCCGCATGTGTTAGATCTTCTGCAGCCTTGAGGTAAAGGTCTGCGAGTTTTTTCGAATCTTGGGGAGCTCCACATTCGATAGCCAAGAGATAATAGTTTAATGTATCAACAGGGCGGCGGTCATCGATGGCTTTTTCATGTAGTGATAAGTAGAGGTCACGTTTTTCATATGTCACATCAGCACCTAGGAGTTTTGCTTGTTCACAGTAGCCAAGTGCTTCTTGGGTACTGCCTAAAGCTGCTGCTGCGCGAGAGAAGCGAAGAAGGATGTGAGAATTAGTTTCAGGAGGTGCTTCGGGTTCAATCCGTTTCAAAATACGGTCGAATCTGAGTGCTCTCTCGTCTTGCCCTTTATCGAGCGTGTGTGCTTTGAATTCTTTGAGCCTCTCTATCAGTTTATCATTGCGATGAGGGATCTTATCACCAATACGTAAGAATAGAGAGAGAACGTCGCAGTAATTGTCTCCAAGGATATAGGCATTTTCAGCATACTGAACAGCTTGATCGAATTGACCTTTGGAGAGTGCTCGATCGGCTAGGATAAAGGGGGTACGGCCAAAATCTGGATGAGAACCGTCCTTAATTTTTGTTTTTCCACCTAGAGCATTGACTTTGTTTCCATGGTGAGCACAAAGCCCCATGAGATGGCCTTGAAGTCCACCTTTGACATCACCTCTGTTTTTATCAAGGAGGTTCAGAATCGCTGCCATATTCGTTGATAAGTGAACTCCTTGAGTACGCTCTTTAAGCTTTGCTAACCACGGTTGAAAAGCTTCATGTTTCGTATATCCTTGAATGTGACCATAGGTTAAGAATTTGGCGAGTGCAACTTCGACATTGGCCTGTGAGGTGTGATCTTTTCCTCCAAAAAAACCAATGATCTTTTCAAAGACCATGGCAACCATACCCACAGTTTTTAGACCGCTGCGATCGGCATAAAAATAGGAGTCGGTATCCGATTCGCTGAGCGTTTTTAACGTCTCAAAAAATTCTTGTGGTTTGTGCCGAAAAGGAATGTGATCTGGTAATTGTTCGTAATTTGACATAAGCCTAGCTTTCCCATAATTATGTAATAATTATAGCTTTTTTATAATTACAAAACAATTAACTGCTGCATTAAAATCAATTATGTATAATAGAAATGATTTTTTATTAGGCTTTTTAATTTTTAATTGGCGTTAAACGTAATACCAATTTTTGTAAGTAGAAAACGGATGACAAGATGTGGGTGCAAAATTAAATTTTTTAGCATCACGGAGTAAGTCACACTTGTAATCTCTTTTTTTAAAAGAAACGGTTTTGAGCTTGCAGCATCCTTGATCCAATCAGGGTAAGGGGGAGGCAGCTTCTTAGGGAGCTCTTTTAAAGAAAAGAATTTAATATCCCTAGTTTCATCGCCGGTTTGAAGGGAGCCTTCGACTGTTTCACACTCGTAGAAATGAGTGAAGCGAGCGAGACGGCATAAGGGGGTATATTCGGCGATTTTCCGGATGATTTTAACCTTGAGTCCTGTCTCTTCTTCCATTTCGCGTAAGACAGCACTTTCAGGAGATTCACCAGCTTCAATGCCTCCTCCTGGAAGGACCCAGACGGGGACATCACGTCGCTTGATAAGTAGGATTTGGGACCGATCCTTTGAGAAGAGGATCCCATTGACACTTTCGTTTGAATGATCCATCATAGTTTTTTTTCATTCTAGTTTACTGAATATGATCCTAGTCCGTCAATTCTGTTTTCTTATTCTGGCCTTAGTTTTTTTCTCTGGATGTGAGAAGTATTATGTCACAGTGAAGCGGGAGTATGTCGATCGGGATCAACTTGCCAGCACTTTTGTGGGAAGCCCGGATCCTAGGCAGGATAATCCTCCAAGGGGACAAGAGCTCACAATTGAATGGCGTCTCCCTCCCGAAGCGATGGATCAGTCCCTCCAGCTTCAGCTGAGCATTCTTTACCGTGACTATTCACATGCCACCTTCACCTATCCCGTCGATCGACGTCGTGGAGTGGTGACCTATTCTTTGCTTAATGAGGAGTACTTTGAAAAAGAGGGGTTGCTTACCTATAAAGCAGAAATTGTCGATACAAATGGAAAGGTTCTTAAAGAGTGGAAGCAAATTCTCTGGACTGACCTTATCACCCTTGAAGAGCCCGAAGCAGAAATTAAGTGACGTCGTAGCTATAAAGTTGCTTGGCGCGTGTTTCTTTAATGAAAAGTGAAAAGATAAGGCCAATAAAGAGATAGATGGGGATGCGAAGAAGTGAGATCTGCATGCTTGCCGAAGAGGCGATTTCGTAGGATTTCAGCAGACCTATCTGGAACAATGTCACAATGAGAATTTGGCTGATAGCACAAAAAGCTCCAAAAAACACGTTTGAAATTCCCAGCGCTGTTGTGCCAATGCGAGGAACGTTGAGTTCATGAACAATGACGTATCCCAAATTGATTGTCGAAACTGAGAGTCCCAAAATGACATAACAAATGGCAAGAGACTGAACGCCGAGGTAGGGAGGATAAATGATTAAAAGGAGCATGAGAATCGCTCCGACAATGCCCCAAACGATGAAGAGTTTACGGCGCCGAATTGAAGTTGAAATTCTCGCAAAAAACGGGGCTCCAATGGCATATCCGGCGAGGAAGAACATATTCATCAATTCTGCTGTCGTCTCAGAAAAGCGGTAAGTGAGCAAAAGAAACTCTTTCGACCAAGTGGTGCGAAACGCAAAGAGAGGTCCAATCACAAAACCAGCAGTTAAAGAGACGATCCAGTTTTGCCCATTTTGAAAGACTTTACGAATGAAATACCCAAATGTTGCTCGTTGCTGACCTGTGTGCACACTGAAACCTGCCCCGGGTGCATCCTGGACAATGAAAAAGAAAAGGCAACCTAAAATCAATCCAATCAGGCTGAAAACGAGAAGAGCTTGTCTCCACCCTAATGCGTCTTGAAGGCTGAGCATGGATTCTCCTAAGATAATCATGCTAAGCACTGAGAGTCCGATGAACATTCCTAACATGAAGGCAAACCGTTTCGAATAAAACCAGTTCGAAACAATTTTAAGACCGTTTAAGAAGGCGAATGAGCCTCCTATCCCCATTAAAGCTCTGCCAACCCCGACCATGAGTAGCGATTGGCTGAAAGAAAAGACAAGGGCACCTGCTGCGCAAGTTAAGATAGCGAGTGAAGGAATCTTTCGTGATCCAAAGCGATCAACTAAAATTCCGACAGGAATTTGCATGAGGAAAAAAGCATAGAAAAATGCGTTTTGAGTGTAGGTCAGCTGGGGCACGGGAATCTGAAAAAGATCTGACAGCTTTTCTGAGAGCTCAACTGTTGTCAATTGGAGTGTCATGGCATAGCCATTGAACACAATACTCAGGATCAGAATGGTCCAAGCCATGACAGGACGAGGGTGCGCTAAATAATCTGTTAGCTCTTTCGTTTTCGACATAACTTCTATTTAGCTGTAATTGGATATATTAACAACTCTTGTAGCAAGAGATGTTCAAGTAGGAAAGCAAGTTCAAATGGAGTTTTTAGATTGAAAAAAAAGTTTCTAACTCGGCAATATTTTTCCTTTAGGGAAAATTTTAAATCAAGTTGAAATGAAAATGTTTAGGTATCCAAGTTTGAGAATTTTTCAATTCTTGTGCGTTTGTGCTACTCTTTTGTTAGCAAAGCAATTGCAAGCTTCTGAAGTCGTCTTTGACAGTCAGAGTTCTGTGAAAATAGTTCGAAGTAGTGTCGAGATCTATCCACCAGGAGAGGTCTGTCCTCTTGAGCCACTCAGCAAGGTATTGAGCGACTTCTGGTGTATAAGGCATTGCATGGACTTTGACAACGGTTTGTATGCCACGCATACAATACACTGCGATAATGCCTCGTTTTGCGAAGAGTTGATTGAACCTGAATCGGGAAATGTAAATATTGTCGGAGATAATTATTTTTCACTTGTTTTTGAAGACGGAGAATTATTGGCAGTAGCTCTTTGGGTAAATGATGCTCAGTTGCCAGTTGATTTGCCTAGGATTCGATCCTTGACCCAACATATCAAAACAGTGTCTTATTGGTTTTATAGTGAGGAGAAATTAGAGTATGTCATCGAGTTAGATGACGGAACTTCTTGGATAACCCCACCGCAAGATTTGGTTTGGGACAAGCCTTGGGATTTACATTCACGCATCATTAGGATAGGAACCAGTGATGATCCCATTTTAATCAACCTTGATAGTGTTTATGAAGCCGATGCCCAAATCACATCCAAGGATTATCTTGAGGTTAAACCAAGATAATCCTCGACTATGCCCTCTTAGCGGTGAGGACAGAGGTCAGAGAGGAGTGAGCTTTGAGGATGAGATCTTCTGTTGTTTTCCAATCAAGACAAGGATCAGTGATCGAAATGGCATGGCCTTCCTGGAGATGGCTCTCTAGCATGGAACCAACAATGATGTGGTTTCCTTCCATGATTTGGTCGAGAACAGAATGGAACACATCGATTTGTTTTTTGGGATTTTTTTGCGAGTTTCCGTGGGCGCAGTCTACGACGAGGGGAGTACTAAGACCAAAAACTCTTTGGCGTTGGATGGCTTCTGAAACAGAGAGTTCGTCGTAGTTGGGATGTTCTGTTGAGCCGCGTAATATAAGGTGGGTATAGGGATTCCCTTGAGATAAGATGGTAGAGATCCGTCCCTCGTTGTCAATTCCAATCGACGTTTGGGGGTGCCTTGCGGCAAGAGCGCCACAAATCGCATTGTCTAAAGTTCCATCTGTTTCATTTTTAAATCCAACAGGCATGTTGAGATGAGAAGCCATTTGCCGGTGCACTTGTGAGGCAGAGGTGCGCGCGCCTACAATTCCCCAGGTGAAAAATTCATGATGGTAATGAAGGAGAAAAGGGTCGAGAAACTCGGTGGCAATGGGGATTTCAAACTTCATAAGCTCGAGTAGCAGTTTTCGAGAGGAAGTGAGTCCTTTATCGATTTGATTTGTGCCATCTAAATCGGGATCGTAGAGAAACCCTTTCCATCCAAACTGAGTCCGAGGTTTTTCGAGAAAGACTCGCATGATGAGGAAAATCCGATCGTCGACTTTTTCAGAGAGCTTTTTGAGTTCTGAGGCATACTGCAAAGCGATGTCCTCATCGTGAATTGAGCAGGGACCTGCAAAGATAATGAACCGCTCGTCTTCTCCGCGGAGGATGTTTTCCGCAACCTTGCGGTTATGACGAATCATTTGCTTATAATGAGGAGATAGGGGATAGTCGTTTTCGATTTCAGAAGGAGTTGGAAGTGGGCTTAATAGAGATGACATATCACTAGTGAAAAAAATGGTTTAATGTCATTTTGATAACATAAAGCGAGACATGAGTGCAATCAAAAGACGCTTGATTCTAACCCTTCTTGTGATGCTAGTGATTTTAGCTGTCATGTTTTCAACAGTGACCCGTTCTCATCTCAAAAGGCAAGAACGTATCATCCTAGGTGCAAAGGACACAACGGGACAAATCATTTCCGAGGTTTTAGCGCTAGTACTTAGAGATCGAACAAATCTTATGTTCGAAGTCAAACCTGCATACGATGGAACTTTTATCTGCTTGAATGCGCTCAACTCCAATGAAATTGACTTGTACATTGAATACACAGGAACCGCTCTTAGCTCTATTTTACACAAAGATTATTGGGAGCTTCCAGAGGGTAAAACCCTTGAATTTCTCAATGAAGAGTTCAGCCGTCGTTTTGCCTTGGAGTGGATGCCTCCTGTCGGGTTTGAAGCAGCCTATGTTATTCTAGCGCGCCCGGATTTTGCTGAAAAACATGGCCTCAAAACTCTTTCTGATTTGAAAGCTCTGCTTGGAAAAGACCCAAAAGTAAAGGTCGCCTTCGATCCCGAATTTTACGCGCGACCCGAAGAGAAAGTGCTAGAAGAAGGGTATGGAATGCAATTTAAGGCTCTCAGTTTACTAGATCATCCACTCATTTACCTTTCATTAGTCAATGGCGCGGTCGATATCATCGATGGCTATGCAACAGATGGATTTATTCTTGAACACGGACTTGTCACTTTAGAAGACGATCAAAATCTTTTTCCTCCTTATCAAGCAGCAGCAGTTGTCAGGCAAGATATTTTAAAAAAACACCCTGAAATTCGCAGTATTTTTGATGAAATTTCTGGAAGAATTACTCTGGAAAAAATGGTCGAAATGAATTATGAAGTAGAAAATAAAGGCAAGAGTGTGTATCATGTAGCACAACAATTTTTAAAACGAGAAGGTTTGCTTTCTCATTCTCAGAAAGTTCCATGATGTTAACTCTGCAGCATATCGTAGACACCCTCAATAACTGGATTTGGGGGCCTCCACTCCTCATTCTCCTCGTCCTTGTCGGTTTTTACCTGACAGTTCGCACTCGCGCGCTTCAATTTCGCTATCTTTGGTATGCACATAAACTTGCCTTCACACGACATGATGACAGCGCACAAGGAGATATTAGCCACTTTCAAGCCCTGATGACTGCTTTAGCAGCAACCATTGGGATTGGAAGCATTACCGGAGTTGCAACAGCAATTGCAATTGGTGGAATGGGTGCTCTCGTCTGGATGTGGGGCGCAGCTCTTTTCGGAATGGCAACGAAGTATGGCGAAGCTATTCTTGCGATCAAGTACCGTATTTCTGACGAAAGCGGTGAGATGTGCGGTGGCCCGATGTACTATCTCGAAAAGGGGATGAAGGCGAAATGGCTAGGGGTTCTCTTTGCTTTTTTTGCTGCCGTCACAGCCTTGATCACAGGTAATATGGTACAAGCCAACTCTGTTGTCTTAGCTGTTCAAGATCTCTTTCATATTCAGCCAATCTGGACAGGCTTAGTGCTTATGGTCATTGTAGGAATTGCATTGATTGGTGGGATCAAGAGTATCGGTAAGGTCGCTGCAATTCTTGTTCCTGCTATGGCGGCCTTTTACATTGTGGGAGCGATCATCATCCTTTTGATCAAGATTCAAGCAGTTCCTGCAGCATTTGCGTTGATTTTTAAAAGTGCTTTTTCTGGCCAAGCCGCTGTTGGTGGGTTTGCAGGTGCAACCGTTATGGCTGCGATTCAACTTGGAGTTTCGCGTGGAGTCTTTTCAAGTGAAGCAGGACTCGGAAGCTCGCCAATTGCCGCAGCTGCAGCCAAAACCGATGCTCCTGGACGACAAGCTCTGGTCTCGATGTGTAGTGTGTTTATCACAACGGGAATTGTCTGCACTTTAACAGGTCTTGTCATCGCAGTATCAGGCGTTTTCGGAGAACTCGGACCTGATGGGAGTCTACTCAATGGTTCAGCTCTTGCACTTCGAGCCTTTGATCAAATCATTCCCTATGGTGGATTGATTGTGACCATTGCTCTTATTCCTTTTGCTTACTCGACCATTCTTGGTTGGGCTTATTACGGCGAAAAATGCGTCGAATACCTTTTTGGCATCCGCGCAACAAAAATTTATCGTGTCCTTTTTACACTTCTTGTAATTCCTGGATCACTCCTCAGTTTGAAGCTGGTTTGGGGAATTGCCAATATGATGAATGGACTAATGGCTTTTCCGAACTTGATTGGCCTTTTTGTCCTTGCTGGAATCATCTCCAAAGAAACGCGCTTCTTTGAGCGCCTTCTAAAGAAAGAAAAATTAGAAAAGAAACTGCAAAATAAGTAATTTTATGAATCCTATCCACTCAGAAGTATTAATTGAGTGGCTAGATGGAATAGATTATTTCCTCTGGTCACGTTGTTTAATCTTTCTCCTTGTCGGAGTGGGACTCTTTCTCACGTTTCGACTAAGAGGAATGCAATTTAAGTACCTTCCTTATGCTTTGAAACTGGCCTTCACCCGCCAAGACGATCAAGCTCAAGGAGACATTAGTCAGTTCCAAGCCCTCATGACAGCCTTAGCAGCGACAATTGGAATTGGAAGTATTGCCGGTGTTGCCACTGCCATCGTTGGGGGTGGTATGGGCGCCATCTTCTGGATGTGGGTGATTGCCCTCATCGGAATGGCAACAAAGTATGCCGAAGCGATTTTGGCGATCAAGTTCCGAACCAAAGATCACCGCGGAGAAATGTGCGGTGGCCCGATGTATTACATCCGCAAAGGACTCAAATGGAAGTGGCTGGCAGGCTTTTTTGCCGTGTCGGGGATGCTTTCTGCATTTGCTGGTGGAAACTTGACACAGGCTCATTCAATCGCCGATGCTATTTACGATTTACTTCACATCCCACCCCTTTGGACAGGTCTAATTGTTGCTCTTGCAACGGGGCTCATTGTGATTGGGGGAATTGGAAGCATTGGGCGTGTTTGCTCGGTTTTAGTTCCGATCATGGCCGGTCTTTACATTGTGGGAGGTCTCTTCATTATCATTGTTCATGCCCATTTAGTTCCTGCGAGCTTTGTTCACATTGTGAAGAGTGCCTTTACAGGAGAAGCAATGGCTGGAGGGTTTGTTGGGGCGACTGTCATTGCAGCCTTGCAGTTTGGGGTAGCTCGAGGGATTTCTTCGAATGAAGCAGGACTAGGAAGTGGTCCGATTGCAGCCGCAGCCGCTAAGACAGATGTTCCAGGGCGTCATGCCTTGATTTCTATGACAACCGTTTTTCTTTCCACACTTGTCGTCTGTACAATCACGGCTCTAGTTATTTCAGTCACAGGAGTTTTGGGTCAAACTGATGCAGAAGGAAAACTCTTGAACGGAGCGCCTCTTGTTATGGAAGCGTTTCGCTCTGTTCTGCCATTTGGAGATGTGATTGTCGCTGTAGGCTTGATTCTTTTTGGCTATTCGACCATTATTGGTTGGTCTTATTACGGCGAGAAGTGCATGGAGTACTTGGCAGGTGAAAGAGCCATCTACGCCTTCCGAGTCATCTTTTGCCTTTTTGTCTTTGTTGGTGCACTTATGAGCATCGAGCTTGTTTGGCCCCTTGTGGACATCATGAATGGCCTTATGACCCTGCCAAACTTGATAGGCCTCATTGCTCTTTCCTCAGTAGTTGTGAAAGAGTCCAACGAGTTTTTTAAACTGCTTAAACGGGAAAGAGATGAACGTATTCGAGACAAAACGACTACACTTGCGCCATCTAAAGACTAGTGATCTAGAGAATCTCTATCAGCTCCTTTCTGATCCAAAAGTGATGCTTCATTACCCACATACACTGAATTTAGAAGAAACAGAAGATTGGATTCAGCGCTCTAAACGCAATATTCGTGAAAGAGGGCATTCTTTTTATGCGTGCATCCACAAGCAGTCAGGTGATTTTGCTGGAATCTGCGGTCTGATTCCTCCAGGAAATGCTCCGGGAACATCCGAGGTTGAAGTCGGTTGTCTTTTTCATAGGCGTTACTGGGGGCTAGGGCTCGCTAGAGAAGCGACTTTTGGGTGTATCGATTATGGATTTTCCCATTTCGCATATGAAAAGCTCGTTGCAACAATCGACCCTGAAAATCATGCCTCCATTCGCTTGGCAGAGAGAAGTGGTTTTGTATTCGAGTCAAAAATCCATCGATTCGATAAGGACATGCTCCTCTATTCGATGACGAAAGAAGTTTGGGAAGATCATGCCTACTCACGAGCCGGATGATGCACAACGGATCTTTCTCGATTTCTACCGAGGAAAAATTCCCAACCTGAATGGGGTTTTGTTTGAAACCATTTGTCACTACACTGAAGATGAACTCGAACTCCATCACAATTTTATTCAGTGGCTTTTTCCTATGACAAAAAGAAGCCAGATGACTTCAGAACCGATTATGCTTAATGAGACCATCATCGAAGCCTTTCTAGAAGATTCTCACTTACAAAATCAACTCGTGCGAGCTCTCGATCTCATGTTGGCTCATTATGGACTCAAGCGTGACAAAGAAAGGATTTCCAAGGCTTCCGATTTTGACCAAAAAAAACGACATCTTTCTGGTCACAACTTAGCACGAATTGATCGGATCCTTAACTCACTTAGATCCCTTGGAAAATCATCCTTAGCCAAGGCTCTTTATGATTGCCTTGCAACACTCAACTTAGGGGAAGAATTTGCTTATAGTCTCAAGCATTACTGGAGGAAGTCCATAGATGTTTAAACGAATTTTGCTACTACTTACCTGGAGTATGACCATGTTAAACGCTCAAATGATTCCACGAGAAGAGCTATTTAATCCCGTCAAGATTCTCTCGGTCAAAATCAGTCCGAGTGGTCGACACTTCTGTGAAGTGCGTTCAAACCAAAAAGGGACCATGAATCTCTATCTTGAAAACGGAGAAGCTCTCACGAACTTTACCGATCCCGAAATCAAACGGTTTTACTGGTCGAGCGATAGCAAAAAAATCCTCTTCCTCAAAGATATTGGGGGGACTCGGAACTTCCATATTTGGACTGTAGACATCGAAACAAAAGAGCTTAAAAATTACACCGAAGATCGAGAGCTTGTTTTAGGAAACATTTATGGAGTAAGTTCTACCGAAAACCGAGCGGTTGTGGGAATTGCTGGAGAAAACCCTCTCTACCATGATGTCTACACTCTTGATCTCAATACAGGCACTCTTGAAAAGATCTACAACAACTCCCGCTTTGCCCGCATCTGGCTTGATGACAATTTAGACATTGCCCTCAAAGCTGAAGTCCATACCAATGGCGCGATGACCCTTGTCCATGCCAATGATGAAGTCCTTCTCAAGCTTTCTCCTAACGATAGCTTTCACACCACACCTGTTGTCATTCATGGGGCATGCTGCACCCTCTTAGACACACGTACGACCGATACGACCTCCTTGAAAACTCTTGATCTTAAGACCGGAGAAGAACAGACTCTTGCTCACGATTCCAAAAGTGATATTGGAGGGCTCATTTTTGAAGGAGATCGACTCGTTGCCTATTCCACCTGTTACACGAAAACTACCTGGCACGCTTTTGACCCCAAAGTGCAAAAAGATTTAGACTTCTTATCCCAACACATTTCAACAGAGTTTGAGCTCCTCAGCCAATCAGCCGATCACAAAACTTGGATCGTGCGGAGTACTAGCCCATTAAATGGCGTGCAGATCTTCCGCTTTGATCGTGTTGAGCAGGATCTTACATTGCTGTCTCAGTCGCCTAAAGTCGAAGGCCTTCTCGACATGAAACCTCTTGTAATTCCCTCCAGAGATGGGCTTAATCTCGTTTGTTATCTGACTTTGCCAAAAGATCAAGATGGCCCTGTCCCACTCATTTTATTTCCGCATGGAGGCCCTTTTCAAGCCAGAGATTCATTTGGATTTAACGCCTATCATCAATGGCTTGCCAGTCGAGGTTATGCGGTTCTCAGTGTTAACTTTCGCCTTTCATCTGGATTTGGAAAGAGATTTGTGACTGCAGGAAATGGAGAGTGGGGAGGAAAAGCGCAAGACGATCTCATTGACGCTGCCAATTGGTGTATCAAAGAAAAGATCGCCGATCCGAAAAAAATTGCCCTCTTTGGTGGTAGCTATGGAGGTTATGCGGCCCTTGCTGGCCTCACATTTACTCCCGACTATTTTACTTGCTGCGTTGCAGCTTGTGCTCCATCCAATCTCAAAACAGTTATGCAAAAAGTTCCTCTCTATTGGGAGACTCCAGAGTCGCCTTTATCGGATGAAGGAAGTTTTTTCACAAAAGGAGCCTTTGTGACAAGCATGGGAGGAGATCCCGACCATGAAGAAGAATCAAAGCATCTCGAATTGAGATCGCCGCTCAACTATATCGATAACATCAAAAAGCCATTCTTGCTGATTCATGGTGACAATGATCCCATTGTAGCCAAATCGGAATCAGACCAGATTTTCGAAGCCATGAAACAAAAAGGATTACCGCCAACTTACCTTACGTTTCCCGATGAGGGGCACGGTGTGCGCAAGTTTCACAATCTGATGATTGAGCTGGCCACATGTGAGAAGTTTTTGGCTGAAAATCTAGGTGGAACCTATGAGCCGCCTTCAGAAGAAGATCTCAAACAATCCATGTTTAAGCTTGTGGAATAGTTTTAAAATAATCACTTATTCGTAGATCACCTTGAGAAAAAAGGTTTGTAAGTTTAAAAAAAACTTATAGAAACCAATATTATTTTGTGATTCGAATGATGAGAAGGATGCAATTTTTTAAGACGGCTTTAACACTATGTTTAGTGAGCTGTAGTGTAAGCTATGGAAGAACTTCGACTTGGAAGGGAGACCACACAGCAAGTTGGCAGAACAAAAAGAATTGGAGCAATGATATTCCTAAAAACGCAGGTGATGTTGCGATCTTTCAAGGGAATCCAGAATTTTACTATGTTTCAACTGACAGTATTTCGATTGGCAAGATTCAGTTTAACTCTTCAGGCGCAGATTTTACGATTGCCTCGAATAGCGGGACCATAACTTTTAATAACAATGGGAGCCCTCCTGTCATAGAAACTCTTTCGACCAATAATGGGAAAAATGGGTTTTCAGCAGGTATTGCTATTGCAAGTCCTTATTCTCTACATGTGACAAATAACTCTGCTTCTGAGTTCTGGTTCTATTCCACCCTACCCTCCAACAGTAATTATACGTATGTTATCGATGGCACAGGAACTGTTGTGATTCAAGAGACCCCTTCAGCTAATTTTCAAGTCGATAATGGCCTTTTCAATGTAAAGTTCAACCAGAGCGGCAGTCAAATGCTGAATGTTGCAGTGAACTCACCGGGGACTTTACAGCTAGGGTGGAATAATTATTCCATCGCATCATTAAGTGGCTCGGGCACAATAGAAATACCAGGTATTAGACTGACTCTTTCAGAGGGAAATTTTTCAGGATCGATTCAAGGGTCTAATGGAAAAGTTAGAAAAAATACAACAGGTACCCTTGTTCTCACAGGAAATAACAGTTACAGCGGTGGAACAACAGTTGCCGAAGGAGTGCTCCAAGGGACAACGGATGGATTAAAAGGAGCAATTCAAACCCAAAGTTCTACATCAGTTGTGTTTGATCAAAGTGCAGGCGGGACCTATGCTGGGGTCATATCTGGGGATGGAAGCGTTACCAAAAAAGGAACAGGAAAAGTGACCTTTTCAGGAAATAATTCCTATACGGGTGGAACAACGGTAGAAGCTGGAACCCTTTCAGGGACGACGCAGAGCTTGACAGGAGGCTTCTCAATAGACAACGGAGCAATGCTCGACTTCGATCAAAGCGCAGATGGAACATATTCTGGAGGTGGGATTACAGGCCAAGGAATTTTAACAAAAAATGGAACGGGAAAAGTCACCCTTTCGGGTTCAGGACCTTATAATTATTCAGGAGGAACAACAGTTAGCGGTGGAATTCTTCAAGGGAATACAACAAGTCTTCAGGGAAATATCACCAATAATGCGAATGTGACATTTGACCAAACAGTTACTGGAACTTATTTAGATGCCATATCAGGAACAGGAAGCTTAACAAAAACCGGGGGAGGAATCTTAATACTAACAGGAGGGAATAGTTACACTGGGGGAACTACGGTGAGTCAGGGGACCTTGCAAGGAAATACAACAAGCTTGAAAGGATCAATTCTAAACAATGCGGCAGTGACGTTTAACCAAACATCAGATGGGACGTATTCTGGTGTTATGTCAGGAAGTGGGAGTTTAACCAAAATCGGGACAGCGAAGTTAACGCTTACAGGAATGAACTCCTATTCAGGCGGAACAACGGTTACAGCTGGAACGCTAGAGGGAGATACGAACAGTCTTAAAGGATCAATCGTCAACAACGCGGCAGTGATATTTAACCAAGCGACAGATGGGACGTATTCAGGCGACATGTTAGGAAGCGGAACATTGACGAAGATAGGGGGCAACAAGCTAACTCTTACCGGAACAACGGCATCTGGGATAGGAATAACTGCTACAGCTGGAACCTTGCAGGGAGATGCGGACAGTCTTGCAGGACCAATCACAAACAATGCGGCTGTAATATTTAATCAAGCAACAGCAGATGGGACGTATTCAGGCGACATGTCAGGGAGCGGAACATTGACGAAGATAGGGGGCAACAAGCTAACTCTTACCGGAACAACGGCATCTGGGATAGGAATAACTGCTACAGCTGGAACCTTGCAGGGAGATACGGATAGTCTTACAGGACCAATAACAAACAATGCGGCTGTAATATTTAATCAAGCAACAGCAGATGGGACGTATTCAGGCGACATGTCAGGGAGCGGAACATTGACGAAGATAGGGGGCAACAAGCTAACTCTTACCGGAACAACGGCATCTGGGATAGGAATAACTGCTACAGCTGGAACCTTGCAGGGAGATACGGATAGTCTTACAGGACCAATAACAAACAATGCGGCTGTAATATTTAATCAAGCAACAGCAGATGGGACGTATTCAGGCGACATGTCAGGGAGCGGAACATTGACGAAGATAGGAGGGAACAAGCTAACGCTTACAGGAACAACGGCACCTGGGATAGGAGTGACAGTAACAGATGGAACTTTGCAGGGAGATACGGATAGTCTTACAGGACCAATAACAAACAATGCGGCTGTAATATTTAATCAAGCAACAGCAGATGGGACGTATTCAGGCGACATGTCAGGGAGCGGAACATTGACGAAGATAGGAGGGAACAAGCTAACGCTTACAGGAACAACGGCACCTGGGATAGGAGTGACAGTAACAGATGGAACTTTGCAGGGAGATACGGATAGCCTTACAGGACCAATCACAAACAATGCCGCAGTGATATTTAACCAAGTAACAACAGATGGAACCTATGCAAGCGTGATGATGGGCAGTGGAAGTTTGACGAAGATAGGGGGTAACAAGCTAACACTTACTGGAGCTAACACTTACGGAGGAGGAACAACAGTTAGTGGAGGAACGTTGGAAGCCTCAATAACAAACTTGCAAGGGGACATCACAATTAATAGTGGTGCTACTTTCACCTTTAACCAAGCAACAGTAGATGGGACGTATTCTGATAACATAGCAGGCAACGGAACATTGACGAAGATAGGAGGGAATAAGCTAACTCTTACCGGAACAACGTCATCTGGGATAGGAATCACGGTGACAGATGGACCTTTAGAGGGAGATACGGATAGCCTTAAAGGACCAATCACAAACAATGCAGCGGTGATATTTAACCAAGCAACAGCAGATGGAACCTATGCAAGTAAGATGTCTGGATCCGGAAGTCTCACCAAAAAAGGGGTTGAGACGTTAATTCTGACAGAAGCGAATAGTTATAGTGGTGGAACAACCATCGAAGAAGGAATTCTTGAAGGCACCACAACAAGTCTTCAGGGACCAATTGTTAATAACTCAACGATTGTCTTTAAGCAAAGAATGATCGGTACCTATACAAATTCCATCACTGGGTCAGGAGATCTCATCAAACAGGGCCTAGGCATCATCACTTTAAGTGGAGATAACACCTACGCTGGAATGACAACAGTCAATTTGGGTGTATTAAATGTTAAAGGTAGTATCGCAGGAAGTGCGACAGAAGTTCAGAGTGGAGCCATTCTTCATGTGAATGGCGAGGTGAAAAGCCCAACGACAACTATTGCTCCTGGAGGACTTCTCAAAGGTGATGGGAAGCTGCAAACGGTCAATAATTCAGGAATTGTTTGGCCAGGAAACTCGATTGGAACTCTAACCATTGCAGGAGATTTTACCCAAAATGCAAATGGGCGTTTACTCAATGAAGTCAACTCGAGAGGAGAGGCAGATCTTTTAATTGTGACTGGAACTGCAAATCTCGATGGAGCTCTGACTGTTATACCTCATCCAGGATATTACCCAGCAGGACTGGAATACATTTTCATGACCTATAATGCGAGAAATGGGAACTTAAACTTAACAGATCCCACTTCTTTGGGATTTACCGTCTTCTACCTTCCATCTTTTGCACTGCTAACAAATCAAAATCCTGGGGTTATCCTTCCAGTTCCGCTGAGCGAACTCAAAGGAAATGCCAAGGAAGTTGCACACTATTTATTTTGCCCTAATTACTTTCCTTCCAATCCAGACCTTTTAGAGGTTCTGCAAGCAGTCTTGACCGTTCCAGCTGATCAGTTCCCTGAAGATCTCGTCAAGCTTAGCCATGTACAGTTTGGGGCTCTGCCCGTAGTCGAACTACAAAACCAACGCATGATTGCAGATGTGATGGCAGAAAATGCTGAAAAATTCTACTGGTGTGATCCCTGCATCACGAATGGAAATCAAAACCAGCAGTGCAAAGCCAATCAAAGCAGAACGACTGTTTGGGTTGCACCTGTTGGAAGTTACTATGATCAAGGCTCGATCGGTGGCGAAACAGATTACGATTCCTATCTACCCTTTGACGCTTACTCTGTTGGTATAGCTGCAGGTGCGAATCACATGTTTTACAACTGGTTGCAATTTGGTGGAGCCGTGGGGTACATCTACTCCGATATCGATTGGAATGAAAATAGAGGAAAAGGGCACTGGAACTCGATTTATTTCGGTCCCTCTCTTGGAATGCTCGTCAAAGAGGGGTACGTGAATCTATTGGTACTTGGAGCCTATAACACATATAGCATTGACCGGCATATTCATTACCCAGGAGTAAACCGCACAGCCCATAGTAGCCATCATAGTTACGATGTTTTAGCAAGAGTCGATGGAGGGTACAAGTTTCGCGTTAATATCGGCGGCAACATCGATCACTTTTTCATTCTTCCTGAAGCACGCTTGAGCTATTTGAATATGTTTGAAAACGGATATACCGAATCAGGAGCTGACAGCATCAACCTCAAAGTGGACAGGAAGTACTCAGCTTACCTACAACCCACCGTATTGGTGAAGTTTCTCAGAGATTTTTACACTCCCTCAGTTTGCATAACACCCGTCATTCAACTTGGTTGGATTTCGAATATTCCTCTCACTTCAGGAAAGCGTACAGCTCGATTTTACAAACAAACCATTTGCGAGTCTTCTTTCACTGTGAAAAGCTACCATAAGTCCACGAATCAGTTCACCGTTGGAGGGGAGCTGGTCTTGAGAACCAACAATGATTGGATCATTGAGCTTGGGTACAAAGCTGACCTCTTTGATAATGCCGCAATCCAAAGCGGTAAGGTCAAAGTGGAAAAGCGGTTTTAGTGAAAATTTAGCTTAACTTTTCTTCGATGCTTTGAAGTTGTTTCTCTAGATCTTTGAGCTGCTGTTGCGTTTTTTCCACGAGCTCTTTAGGGGCGCGCTCTACAAAGTTGGGATTGCTTAGTTGCTTCTTTGTCGAAGCAATTTGCGCGATGCATTTCTCTTTTTCTTTTTCGAGCCGCTTCAGCTCTTTTTCAATGAGCTCTTGAGGAAGAGGAATGATGAGTTTTAAGCTGCGTACTTGCGCTGATGAGTGAAATCCTTCAGGGGCATCAGTTTTGATTGATTCGATGCGCACGAGGGAAGTGATGATTCCCATGTTTTCCTGAAGAAGGTCAAACTCTTGGCCCGATCCTTCGACAATCAGATCTGTTGCAGTTGAAGGCGGCAGTCCCATCTCCGCTCGAATATTACGGATTGCGTAGACGACTTCATTCATGAACTGGAACTTTTCTTCGATCTCTTGACTGACGTCTTCTTTGCGAATCACTTGTGGGTAGGCTGACACAATACAAGCAGGTGAGAGAAGGGCGTCAATTGCTTCTTGTGTGTAGGGGGCAGAGGAAGAAGGTTCAATGTGCGCAAAGTGCTCTTTCAGTAAATGGAAAATCTCTTCGGTAATGAAAGGAGCAAAAGGATGCATCAATCTGAGCGATGCGAGTAAGACTATGACAAGAATTTTTTGCTTCGTGGTTTTTTCGCCCCGCTTGCCAAAAAGAGTCGGTTTTGACATTTCGACATAGTAGGCGCAAAACTCGTCCCAGAAAAATGAATAGCACCGCATGGCAGCGCGATCAAAATGGTAGCCTTTTAAGTGAGTGTGCATTTCTTCGATCACAGTGTTTAGCCTGGAAAGAATCCACTGATCTTCCAAGGCAAGCTTCGAAAAATCGAGTCCTTCAGCAAATGTTTCATGCGAGAGATCTGAGAGATTCATGAGGACGAAGCGTGAGCCATTCCACACCTTGTTGGTGAAGTTTTTGAACTCTTCAAACCGGCGACGGTCAAGATCGATTTGCATCGATTGCGTGGCGCTGGCACCAAGAGCCATTCGCATGGCGTCGGCTCCATAAGTATTGATGATCTCGATGGGATCGATCACGTTCCCTTTCGACTTGGACATTTTTTCCCATTTAGAAGAGACGTCTTTTGGAAGTGTCTCACCTAAGTCGAAGGCTTTTTTCTCATCAGGGGAGACGTAAGCAATACCACCGTCTTCAGCTTTTCTCCAATACGACTTACCGAAGATGAGCCCTTGCAGATTCGTTTCTTCGAAGGGAACTTCACCCATGACATATTTTCCCATCATGATCATGCGCGCCACCCAAAAGAAGAGGATGTCGTGGCCGGTGATAAGCGTCGAGTTAGGATAGAATTTTTTCAGTTCATTCGTTTGATGAGGCCAACCCAAGGTACTAAAGGGCCAAAGAGCAGAAGAGAACCAAGTGTCGAGCACGTCTTCATCTTGTTCCCACTGATCTGGCTCAGCTTTGACTTCTTTAGGAAGGTCATCTCCAGCATGGCAAATCATACGAGAAGGATCTTCCTTGTGGAACCAAACGGGAATGCGGTGTCCCCACCATAGTTGACGGGAGATACACCAATCGCGGAGGTTTTCAATCCAATGGAAATAAGTTTGCTCCCAATTTTTGGGAATGATTTTAACTTTTCCTGAGCGAACGGCATCAATCAGATCGTCTTTAAAGGCCGTCATCTTTACAAACCACTGCTTGGAAAGGTAAGGCTCGATGATCGCTTTGGAGCGGTAAGAAACCCCCACGCGGTGCGTGTAGGGCTCGATTTTTTCGAGAGCGTCAATTTCCTTCAAGCGAGCAACAACTAAGTGCCGAGCTTCTTCAGTGGTGAGACCTTCAAATTCAAGTCCATTTTCATTCAAGGTGCCATCAGGATGGAGAATATTGATCATCTCAAGGCCATGACGCAGCCCCATTTCATAATCGTTCGGGTCATGTGCAGGAGTGATTTTGACAACGCCTGTTCCAAACTCTGGATCAACAAAAGGATCGGCCAAAATTGGAATTTTCCGCCCCACAAGAGGCAGAACCAAGTGCTTACCAATCCACTTTTTGTACCGCTCGTCTTCAGGAGACACAGCAACAGCGACATCTCCTAGCATGGTTTCGGGGCGGGTGGTGGCAACGACGAGGTGGCCACTTCCATCTTCCAATGGGTACTTCAGATGCCAAAGGTGGGTTTCTCGCTCTTCATATTCGACTTCATCATCAGCAAGAGCTGTTTGTGTCACGGGATCCCAATTGACAAGATAGTCACCTTGATAGATCAGACCTTCGTCGTACATTTTTTTGAAGAGTGTTCGCACAGCTTCGTTGAGCTCTTTATCCATTGTGAAGCGGTGACGCATCCAATCGCACGAACAGCCTAATTTTTTCAGCTGATCTACGATCCGGCTTTCGTTTTCTTCTTTCCATTTCCAGACGTGCTTTAAAAAGTCTTCACGTGAATAGTCTTTGCGGCGCTTCCCTTCAGTTGCCATGAGATGCCGTTCAACAACCGTTTGCGTCGAAATCCCTGCATGGTCGGTTCCAGGAACCCAAAGGGTTTCAAAACCACACATGCGTTTGTAACGGATCATCACATCTTGAAGCGAATCGACAAGGGCATGCCCCTTGTGGAGAATACCTGTCACATTGGGTGGGGGAAGAACGATGCAATAAGGCTCCTTGTCTGACAGCGGATCAGCATGGAAGAATCCTTTTCGCTCCCAAAAGTAGTACCACTTTTCTTCGACGATATCTGGGTTGTAATGTTTCGGCAGATCTTCATTCATAGCAAATAGAATAAATGATTTTAGATGAAATTTAAAGGAATTTGAGAGTTTTCTCGCTCTTTTACGATCATTTGCTCAAATTGCGTTGCTTTGCGCTTTTTCCCAAGGCAGAAGTAGTAGAGGGAGAGCTGTCGAAAGAGCTGCACTTTTTCCCATAGGAAAGCGTTTTGCATCCAAGGCGACTTGAGTTCGATGGCCCCTTTCAAAAAATGGCTGAGGAGGGCGCTTGTTGGAGGGTAGGAAACATTGAGTAGCGACTCAAAGTGTCCCAGTGCTCCTTTTTCTCCTTCCTTTTGTGCCAGGAGGCATCCATAAAGGGGATAGTAAGGCGAAGTGATTTCCGCAATTTGTTTGGGGAAAAGCTTTTCAGCATCTTGCTTTTGATCCGATAGAAGATAGGCCCAAATTTCAATCGGTTTGAGATCCATTTCAATTTTATCAAACTTGGACAGCTTTTCGAAGTAAGGGAGAAGAGAAGGAGCATCTTTGGTACTGAGTCCTTTTTCAAAGAGAAATTTAAGTGTGCGCGCTTCTCGTTTAGACAGATGGTTGGGCGCGACACTAAAGAACAAATCGAGGCAATCTTTAACTGGCTTTTCATCTGCTTGAATGGCGATCTCGATATAGTTTTTAAGCAGTAAAAATTCGGGATCACTTTCTTCAATCTGCTTCGTGATGATGTAATTGGCAAGTTTGGGGTAACCCATCTCAAGAAGAGCAAAAAGGGCATTGCCAACAAGGAGGTAGTACTCTGGAGCTTCAGAGGAGATTTTCTGCAAAATTTCATAGAGAACCGTTGGTTTAGACAGCCAAAACGCCAGTTGAATGGCGAGGTGATTGTAACGGACCTTATCGCTAGAAAAACTCTTTGGTGACTCAATAAAAGCAAGCGACTCCCAATCTGTTGTCAAATGCTCGATTAAATCTTGCGTTTCTTTGGTATGTAAAACGTGGGGAACGTGCCTCAGGGCAAGCAGGAGAAAAGAGTAGGCTCCTTTTCTATCCAAGCGCGACGTTTCATGTAAGCGGAATCCAATATGTTCTTCAACAACAGGAAGCAGAGGATGTTTGGGATACTTTCGTATGGCCAGCTCCAAACATTTGATTTCTTCTTCTAAATCTCCTTCGGTTCGATAGACAAGAGATTTCCCTAAGTATTCTAGTGGAGCTCCTGGAGTGCCGTGCAATTTTTCGAATTCATCCAACGCGCGTCCAAAAAACTCCTCTTTTTTCTCTTCACTTGCCTTATTTTTTGCCTGCTCCAAAATCGTGATTCCAGCTCGAAAGAGCGCCTCTCTTCCTTCAGCACGCCCCTTGAACGAATGGGCGATGCGTCGGTATTCAGACAGCGCTTTTCCGTAGTCTTTACTCGTTAAAAACGCATCGGGAATCGAGAGGCAATTGACCATCACATTTTGACTTCCAAACAAGATATGGATGGCTTCTAATTTAAAATCAGTATCACGGAGAAGCATTCCTAAATGGCCCCCAACAAGAGGAATGTGACTGACATAACTCAGCACCAAATTGCCATCGATTAAAAGACGAACATTGTTTTCAATTTTTTCAATTGCGATCGCATACGTCCGCTTCGGTTCAAGTGCCACTTCGGGAATGTGCATCACCTCGACGTTAGAGCGGAAAAGAGTACATGATGGGTTTTTCTTTGTGCCAATCCACAGACAGTAGCCATCTTCTAAGCCTTTGCGCTCACTCGGCTCAGGAATGGAAAGGAGAAAACCCACACCCTGGCAGGGCTCTTCGATTTCAAGCGTTGCTTCGATCCGCATGTTGCCCGAATAGGACTCCTTTGAAATCATGAGCATGACCCATTCGAGCACGTTAGAAATCCGTGAAACTGCCATGTGTTTCGAAAGAAGAACGTTTTCTTGAAACTCCCAATCTTCTGCGCGGTCGATTTTAAGCGTTGTCGTTGGAATCCATTCGGGGCAGCCTTCAATGTAGTTTTCGAGTTGCTCGATCATTTCATGCACCGATTCATAGCGCTTATTAGGGTCGGGTTGCAAACACCGTTTTGCAATGTGTGACAGTTGCGTGGGAATGTCACGATGGGGAGCGACTTCCTGAGGTTCAATCCATCTTTCAAGCTTCATTTGTTTGCGAAAATCTCGCAGCGAAGGGCGGATAAAAGGAAGACGTAAGGTCAGCAATTGGTACAAAATGACCCCTAATGAATAGATATCGGTCCGCTCGTTTGCCGGCTGACCTAGTGCCCGTTCAGGCGCCATGTAACCAACCGTTCCCACCACCTTGCCAGGTTTGGTCAAATCATGAGGAGACGCCACCTGTACTTCACTCGATTCCTCTTCTTCTTCAAGCCCCATAGGAAGGGCAATGCCCCAATCGAGAATCATGACCTCACCAAACTTTCCCACTATGATATTTTCAGGCTTCAAATCTCGATGTAAAAACCCTTTCGAATGGGTGTAGTGCATCGCTTGGCATACACTTAGAAAAATACGGATCAAAGCTGGAATCGAAGATCCAGTAGGGTGAGGAGCATCGCCTGCCTTTTCCTTGTCGCGTGTCACTTTGATGATCTGCTTGAGAGTGTCTCCTTCGACATAAGGCATCGTGTAATAAATCTGATCTTCATCAGCATGCAAAGTGTAAATAGGAATGATGGAAGGGTGGGCCAATTGCGCTGCAATTTTAGCTTCGCTCAAGAACCGTTTTTTGATCGTAGGGTAGCGAATAAGTTTTTCTAAAATGCGTTTGAGTGCAACTTCCCTTTCGCAAACCGGATCCTTTGCTAAAAAAATCTCACCCATGCCTCCTTTCCCAATAAGGCGAATGAGATCGTATTTTCCTATCTTTTTTGGCAGACTATCGCTCATGCCTGTTATCTAAGACGAAAAAGGAAAACTTTTCAATAACTCTTTTCCTTGTTATCCTGAGACGCATGACGAAAAAGAAAATTATTCTAACCGGAGACCGCCCAACAGGCCCTCTTCATCTAGGACACTATGTCGGGTCCCTGCGCTCACGTGTTGAGCTGCAAGAGTCCTGCAAGCAATTTGTGATGATTGCTGACATGCAAGCGCTCACAGATTATGCAAAAGAACCTCAGCGTGTACGTGATAGTGTTCTTCAAGTTGCACTTGATTACCTCGCAGTCGGGATCGACCCCGAAAAGACAGTTATCTTTCTTCAATCGCTGATTCCTGCTCTTTCAGAGCTCACCATGTATTACCTCAACCTGGTGACTTGGAACCGACTTAAGCACAATCCCACCGTGAAACAAGAAATCAAACAAAAGGGATTTGGCGAAAGCGTCCCTGCTGGGTTCATGACCTATCCGGTTTCGCAAGCAGCTGACATCACCGCATTCAAAGCTAACCTCGTTCCCGTCGGTGAAGATCAACGTCCTATGATCGAGCAGACAAATGAAATTGTCCGTTCTTTTAATCGCATTTACAAAACAGACGTTCTTGTGGAAGCTGAGGCTTGCATTCCTAAAATTGCCCGGCTGCCTGGAACCGATGGGCAAGCCAAAATGAGTAAATCGCTTGGTAACGCCATCTATCTTTCAGACGATGTGGACCAAGTGTCAAAAAAAGTCAAAAAGATGTACACCGACCCGAACCATCTCCGTGTCGAAGATCCCGGCAAAGTTGAAGGAAATCCTGTTTTTGAATACCTCGATGCCTTTGATACCAACATCGAAAAAGTGCAAGAGCTCAAAGATCATTATCAGCGTGGGGGATTAGGCGATTCTGTCGTAAAAAAGTATCTTCTAGAAGTCCTCCTCGAGTTTTTAGAGCCCATCCAAAAAAGACGTGCCGAATACGAAAACGACCCAGCAGCTGTCTTAGAAATCGTGCGTAAAGGAACTGAAAAAGCCAACGAAGCGGCTTCTCAAACCCTAGTCGATGTGCGCAGAGCCATGCACCTGAACTATTATGAATAACGATTGGATCAAGCCCTATCTTTCCATTCGAAAAGATTTTCCCAAGCCAGGCGTCAGTTTTCATTGGTATGGCAAACTCCTTCGAGATCCTCAAGCTTTTCGCCAAGTGATCCAAACTTTTGCCGACCGGTACCGCGATCAAAAGATCGATGTCATCCTCACAATTGAGGCGCGCGGTTTTATTTTTGGTTCAGCCCTTGCCTATGAGCTCTACCTCCCACTCGTTCTCGTTCGCAAATGTGGCCGCCTCCCAGAAGAGACCCACTTCAAACACTTTGAACTTGAATACGGCGCTGATTGTCTAGAAGTCGAAAAACAAGCGCTCCAACCTGGTCAGCGAGTTCTCATTCTTGATGACCTCTTGGCTACAGGCGGGTCAGCCGAAGCCGCCAGTCAGCTGGCCAAACATGCCGAGGCGGAGGTTATAGAAGTTGCCTGCCTCCTCGAAATGACAATCTTTCAAGGAAGATACACCCTCTCAGCTCCCTTCTTTTCCCTCTTTCAGGTTTAAAAAGACTCATCTCCTTAAAAATTAAATAATTAGATATTATTTTAAGTTTAAGTTGTTAATTTATAACATTATAAGATTTAGTTTAATAAAATGATATAATCTAATATTTTTAATATGTTATAATAGTGTCTTGGAGATGGAAAAAAAGGAGATAGAAGGGTATGTCTACTGCTTCACTTAGCGTTGTGGCTCATACAGAGAGCTCACACTTAATCGATTCAAAACAAAAAGGTTCATCATGGATGGACACCGCAGCCCGTGTGGGTAAATTCGCTGCACTCGCTTTCATAACAGTTATTTCTCTTGGGGCGCTACTTCCCTTGACTTACCAACCGATGGTTGAGCTTTGGAATGGAAAGGATTCTTCAGATGATAAACCAATTGGAGCTACCATGGTTGCATCAAATAGAGATACAGATATGGATGATCCGTTTAGAATGAGTGAAGAAATACCTGTTGTTGAAGAAATCCAGCATCAACCAACTACATCAGTTGGGCATCGAGCAGCAAACACTCAGGATGACTTCTTAGAGACCTTAGATGAGCTGCAAAATATTGCTGGAAAAATGGGACAGCAGTTAGGTTCTGAAATGTTAAAAGAACTTGCCGAGAACGCAAGCAAAATTTATCCCTATGTAAATGATTCAACGATTCAAGGTCTTGAGCAGGCTTTTGGACCTGATCATCAGAATACCAGGATGGCACGATCTCTAAAAACGCTGACTATTGAACGAAATAATCTTAATAATTTTCGAAAAGCTCTTATTGAACCCGTTTTTCACGATTTTAAAAACAAATTACTGAAGATCAATGTTTCTCAACTACCAAAGACTTTGCGACCTGGTGTGAAAGAACTTCAAGAGAAGCTTCATAATATGAATGATCAAAGCTATTTGGAATTAGACATAAGTTGTTTTAAAAAAGTTGTGGAGAGAGAGATTGCATGTAAAGATGAGCTTATTCAAGCCACGGTTAAACCATATAAGAATGTATAAAAGAGATGGCATAGGTCAGTCGAATTGCTGACGGTTTGTTTAGATACTTAATTCATAGATGAGTCTCACTCTGAAAAGAGTGGGGCTTTTTTTTACTTGGTCTGTTTTCATTTCTAGCTTTAACTTTTTCAAGACACTTAAGAATAATGTCTTAGATAAAATTTTAATTCATAAATAACTAAATGTAAGTTATTTAAATAATTTTAATATGTTGTAATGGGGAGATCTAGAGAACAAAAAAGAGAAGGAAAATCCTATTCAAGGATCAGGTCTATTCTCTCTAATTAATTGATAATCAGCACAATGACGAAAAGTTTTCATGAATCGAAAACTTTGCAATAAATTGAATATAAATGACTTGAGTTTAAATTCAAACTTTACTTTTAAGTGTTAATAGAGTATAATGAATTTATGAAGGGAGTAAGAAGAGGGAGAAATCATGTCAGTACATGTCCGTAAAGCAGAACATTCAGATAAAACACATCTACTTGGTAATCAAACAGATAGTCACGGGAACTGGAAAGCGGTAGGCGAGCGCGTATTGGGATATGCGCAAAGCTTTTTTTCTTGGCTAGGCGGTTGCTGTTTTGACAAGTCATCAGTTGATAGAGAATGGGGTCATGCCAGCACTTTAGGTCAGGACGAGAAGCCAATTGGAGCTGTAGCCACGGCAGCTCGTGATCCACTAGATGATGAAGATACCATTGATCAGCGAGCATTGCATAAAGTGATGGATGAAGCGAGTGATATGTTGAATGAGTTTGATGATGCAGTTTTTGGGGCAAGGGTTAAAGATGTTCCAGGTCTTGAAGCTTTTGCAGTCGCGCATTCAGAAACAGCTATGACTGTGTTCACTTCAAATTTTGCGGGAGAAACGGTTCTGATATCAGAAGTTTCACAAGTCGCAGAAAGTGTCATTCCAGCGATCAACCAAGCGCTTGAACAGGGAAAAAACGTCGTGTTTATCCCTGTAAAAATAGATGGTAAACTTAAGCTAATGACTCTTACTTTAGGTCAAACTGATGAAGGAAAGCTTGTTCACATCTCTTCACCAGAATTGCAAAAGTTCTCAGATGAATTGAGTCGCTTGTCATCAAAAATACAGTGGCCGAAAACGCCTCTTGATACTCTTATCAGTGAAGTGGAATATCACCATGTACTACCACAGACGCTTGATAAAATTGATGAAGCTTACGATGAGAGTAGTGTGGTTTGTACAACCGCTCATGCTCTACGTGAGCAGTATCAAGTTCAGAGACAAGTTCAGCATTTGCACAAAGCTCTTCAAGGCAGAAGCGACTACCTTCTTTTGAAAGTTGCGTTTCAACATGTAAGACCCTCAAGCCTTCCAGAAGGGTTAAGGGGAAAAGCAGAGTTCTATAAGGAAATGAGTGAAGATGACTTCAACAGAGATCGGGTTGGGACTGGCAGACAGCTAAAAATGTTTTATAGTGAAGTGAATGATGAGCTAGAGAGAATTGATTTAGAAATCGAAGAATTGAAACCACAGCTAGAGCATGCGCGCACTGCGTCTAGAAGCTTTACACCTGTTACAAGTTTCCTCAGTTCACGAGTGGGAGAGCTTCAGCAAGAGCTGGCTTCTATTTTAAGATAGTGAACGTCTAAAGCTCAGAGATCTAAACTTCACCCCTATCAGGGTGGAGTTTTTTTTATTTAAATATCTAATTTATAAAAGTTTAGTAAATTTTTTTATTCAAAATAAGATATCAAGTGTTTAATAATCAACAATCTTTATTAATTAAAATAATTAGTTATCAGATTATTAAATTTTAATGTGTTATAATAGTTGTTTTTGGGACACGGAAAGAGAGAGGTGGAATATGGCGAGTATTCCAGAAGCTTCCGAGCATGATCGCTTAATCGAAGCAACGTATAATCAATCAGATACAAACGAAACTCACGAAGAGTTTTCTTGGGGTAACACAGCTGTTCGAGTTCTAAAGCTCGCTGGCTGGCTATTTTTGTCGCTCCCTATATTTACACTTTATTGGACGGCTGGGCCCATCGCAGAGCATGGGAGTGCAATTGGAAGACATTTGGTTTCAGTTTTCTCCACCACAGAAGAAGAGGATCGAGGAGTCGGAGCTGTGATGCCTGCTCGGTATGGCTCTATTGTCGATACAGATTTTCCTCGTCATGGGATGGGAAATGAGTTCACCTTGAAGTCTGAAGAACGAATCCTGGATGGTTTTGTTGGGGTAGATAGCGATGCAATTCCAGACTCAGTCGTCGAAAGCGGACAGCGACGTGCTGCCTTGAGTGCTGTAGAAAATATCCGTGGAGGTTCTTATACCGAAAAAGGAACCGTCTACACCTACATCGACTTTCTTGAGAGAAAGTACGGAGATCAAGCCATCTTTATTGGAGAGCTTATCGATCCTATGCCAAAACCAAATATTTTCGAAGATAAAATTATCCCTGAAGTTGTGAGAGCGGTAGAGGAAGGAAAGCAGTTTGTTTTTATTCCTGTTGTTCAAGCATCTAGTCGGGACCATATTGTCTTATTCGCACTTAACCTAGAGAATGGAGCAATTGAATATTTTGATCCAAAAGGAAAAGCGCCTGGAGCTAATGAGATACGAGCTCTTCCTGGTGTTTCAGTGAGTGCGTTTCGCAGCATGCTCACTCAAAACCTCTTTGATCCTGTTAGCGAAATCTTTGGAGAAAAAGAGAATCCAGATTTGGTTGAGCTTCGAGATCTGTTGGCTCAAAAAGATCATCACGACATACAAGCAACGCTTAAAAAGCATATTCTCGGTTCTGACAAGTTAAATAGACAGTTTGGGTTTAAAGGGCCTGCGCTTGGACATGCGATATATTCTGTATTTGCCCATCGGAGTCCTTCGATTCCAGAACTCAAGAAGGTTATTGCTGCCTGCCAAAAGGAAAAGATAGGAGAAGTACGAAGTGCTCTTAGCATGGTCTCTACCGCATCATTTCCAGCAGAATTGGAAAAGCAAATGAAATACATGTATCGCTCTGATTTTGATGTTGAGGAACTCAGAACTGTAGCAACAAAAGAGCTAGAGAAAGTACAAAACCTGCAGGATGGTTTATTGCATGCGGTGAGTAGAGAAATCTTACTTCGTGGAAGTGCAAAAAATCCGTACAGAAATGGAACGCAAAACTACTCTTATGGGAGTAAGACTCCTCATCAAGGAAGAGGGGACTGGAAGAACTGTGGGCGCTTTGTGATGCACTTCATGAAAATGCGTCTTGAGCAAAGCTTGCGACCTAAGGACGGGCAAGACTGGTACCGTGATGAAGAACGCGTAGACTTCATAGCGGCTACTGCTGCGGTAAAGAAGTCTAAAGCGATCCAGCAAGAGCTTATAGCGGACTTGTATTAAGATTTAACATATTGAAAGCGAATAAGTTATAAATAAAAGGTCTAAGTTGTTTGTTTTAAACTATTTAAGTTTTTGTTAATCAATTACTTCTTTTTAAAAAATTTATATGTTATAATTTTATTGAAAGGTAAATTTTTTGAGGGGGATCAATATGAATTCGTTTTCAGGGTCGATAGAAAAAAATCATGAATCAGACTATCTCATTCATCAGAATTCGAACACAGGTTTTTGGGACAGCAAACTAGGAAAAATCACAGCAATTGCACTGTTATTACTTGCCTCACTTCCTATAGTCACTGCTCCCATTACACTCTTTTTTGTAATCCAGATTTGGACAGATCTTAATAAAGAAGAGAGCGGTATAGGTTCTACATTCACTGCAAGTGAGACAGGTATTGACTTACTTGATTCAGAGAGAACTCATTTTCATTTAGAACCCTCTACTAATTCGATTATGAGCTCTTCATCAACTACAGATGGCATGAGCACTGGAGTACTTCTTGATAGAGTTGAGTCTTTTTATAAAGAAAATGCTAAAGACGTAAAAATTGTTGTTAGGGAAAACCTAGATGATGAGGCGGCATTTATTTCAGATATTTCACAGATAAAGACGGATGTAGTTCCTGCTGTAAAGGAGGCAATAAGAGGGGGGCAAAGCATCATTTTTATTCCTGTAAATAACGGTGGGCGGATTGAGCTTCTAACGCTTTACTTAGGTCAAACCGGGGAAAGAAGTTCTGTCCATATGTCCTCTGAAAGTTTAAGAACTATTTGGGAGCATTTACAAACTGAATTATCAGAAAGCTTGGAGTGGCCGGAGACACCTGTCGACAATCTTGTGCAAGGTCTAAGAATTAAAGGTTATAGATTTGTTTCTGAACAAACGATTGAAAGCTTAGGCTCTTATTTAGGAAACAGTCACGAAGTAGTTGTAGAAGCTACAAATTTAAGAGAAAACATCCGTCTTAGAGATAGGGTTCGTAGACTTGATGAGGCACTCCGAAATAAGTACGATTTTCTTGTGTTGAAAAATAGCTTAAAAACTGTGATTCCTGAGCGATTACCTTCAAATTTACGTCAGGGTGTGAGAGCCGTCAAAAAAATGGATGAGGATCAATTCTACAAATTTCGAGAGCAGGTTAATGGTTTTGCTCAAATTGTAAGAGTTGAATTAGAGAAGCGTAACAATGAAATTGATCATCAGTCTGATGCAATTGTAGAATTGAGTAAACCTAGCAAATATTTTCATCAAGTATCAAGATTTCATAGCAGGGTGGAAGACCTTCGCGCTAGGATGGCTGATCTTTTACGTTCTTAATATTTGGGTACGCGCTTCACTCCGGAAGGAGTGAAGCTTTATTTTTTGTCTTCTTCTTCCAGTTCTTTGTTCAGATCTTCTTCTCGTTCATCTTCGGTTACGAGCTTGCCTTCCACCCACTCTTTACAGAGGATGTAGACCGCTGCCATGACAAAGAGAATGGGCAGGAGAATCTTCCATGAGATGTTGAATTGGGCGATGATGAAAAAGCCGACGAAGACGATGAGCGTGAGAAGAGTGTCGTGATACCGCCCTTCGAGAAATTGTTTGAGGGCAAGGGGCACTCCAATCACAGCCATGATGCCAGGCCACCAAGCGTCGAGGTACATGATAACAGCGATGCCAATGAGGAAGAGGGCTGATGAAATGGCTTTGGCTCTTTTTTTAGAGGTGAGTGGGTGTGCCATGACTAATTCCTAGTGTAAAATCCGGTGTTTCTTTTTTGTAGCTTTTTTGTGTTTAGGTGACACAAAGGAGCCTTTATTGGCGGAGATAATCGCTTCGGGATAGGCACGCATTTTTTCGATGTGTGTGTAGGGGAAGAACTCAGCAAGCATGTGCGGAGTGTCGTCACCGCGTTCTGCCATTTGGGAGGCGCTGTAGAGGCAAAGGCCGGTGCCTGTTCCGACTCCGTAACCTTCGAAGGAGGCGATGTTGCCTTTAATGCTCACGGTGAAATCATTGCTTTTGAGTTTGGTCTCTCCAATGTGCTTTTGAAGGGTCAGAAAATCGATGTCTTCTGTGTGCACTCCGTCGTGGATGCGGACGGCGTAGACTTTGCTTGAAAAGTGGTCGACAAATAGATCGATGCCAGTAATGCGGTTGATTTTTGCGACTTTAGCGAGGTCTTGAGTGTTTATGGTGAACGCCCAGTGCGTGTCTTTGCGCCCTGTGGCAGCAAAGACCGAGTCCACTCCTTGTGGAGTTGGGGTATTTTTTCTAAAGATCGTTTGGTAGGGTGCCGTTTTTCCGCCGCAATTTTCTGTCCATGCTGAGGGGAACGGTTGGTCTTCGAAGGTCATGACAAGGTGGCGCGTACTGTCAATGGAGCGATCGATTGCGAGGTTTTGGCAAGTGAGACCGACACCTTCGTAGCAGACTTCACTGGCTTCAACATGCCAAAAGGCTTCGTGATTGAAGAGGGCACTATAGTAGGCATCTGTGCGTGCAATGATGGCAACGGCATCTAAAACTGATTCGGGGTAATTGCCATGAAACTTTTGTGGGAGGATGCTTTTTAAGTAATTTTCAACGGTGACTTCATTGATGATGTTGAGCTTTTCTTCCACGTGGTAGATTTCAAGAGCTCCAGAGTATTGGACGCCATTGACGAGGAGTGTTGTGTCTGGACTTGTTGGGATAACCAGAAGTTGGAAAATGCCAAGAAAGTCTTCTCTCCATTTGATTCCCTCTTTATGAGGATAGAGGTAAAACCGTTTGCCTTTGCGGCCGGAGCTGACGCGCTTGCCATTTTCGGGATTGATCACTTGAAATGAGCCGCGTGCTTCGAGGAGGACGCCGGTTGAGTCTTTGTGAAGCAGGACTTTGATAGTTGCCGGCTTTTGATCTTCAGTGGTGGTCGCGACGATATCGGATTGATGAGCCTGTAGAAAAGAAAAGCAAAACAGGCAAGCAAAAAGGGTCAGCAGTGTTTTTCTGAGGTTCATTCTTCGGCTCCTTCTTTAGGTTCGTAGGTGCGGCCAAAATGTTGGAAGGCCATTTGGGTCGCTTCGCGTCCACGAGGGGTCCGTTTGAGAAACCCTTGCATGATGAGAAAGGGTTCGTTCACTTCTTCAAGTGATGACGCTTCTTCGCCGACGGCAGCAGCAATGGTGCCGATACCAACGGGGCCCCCTTTGTGATGTTCGATGATGTGCTGAAGAAAACGTTTGTCCATTTCGTTCAGTCCACGGAAATCGATATCGAGCATTTCAAGGGCTGTGCGAGTCGAAACTTTGTCGAGGCGGTTATCAGTGCGCATTTGGGCGTAGTCGCGGACCCATTTGAGGAGGTTGTTAGCGGTACGTGGGGTGCCGCGCGCACGAAGAGCAATTTCCATGATCGATTCGCGATTGATGTCGACAGTTAAGATTTTTGAGGAGCGCTCCAGGATGTCAGCAATAATTTTGGGGTCGTAGTAGTCGAGGCGGCTGGTAAAACCAAAGCGAGAACGTAGGGGGCTGCTGAGCAGTCCGATCCGAGTGGTGGCTCCGATGAGGGTGAAGCGGTTGAGTTTGACTTGCACGGTGCGAGATTGAGGGCCGGAGTCGAGCAATAAGTCGAGGGAAAAGTCTTCCATTGCGGGGTAGAGATACTCTTCGACATTCCGATTTAAACGGTGGATTTCGTCGATGAAAAGGATGTCTCCTTCGCCGAGGTTGGTCAAAATTCCTGCTAAATCTGCGGGTTTTTCGATGGAAGGACCTGATGTGACGACAAGATTGGTGCCCATTTCTTGCGAAATGATGTAGCCGAGTGTTGTTTTTCCAAGTCCTGGAGGACCATAGAAAAGGGCGTGCCCGAGGGGCTCTTTTCTTTTTTTAGCGGCACCGACGAAAACTTCGAGGCGTTCACGGACTTGGTCTTGTCCAATAAACTCTTTCAGAGAAGTTGGTCGGAGTTGTTTTTCTAGCTTTTGGTCGCGCTGGGCCCAGGAAGATTGAATAAAAGACTGATTCATAAAACACCGTTATCCATAAGCAATATCCACATGAAAAAATACTAGCAGGAAAAGGATTTCGCACGCTATATCTATTCGTAAAAAACCGAAAAAAATAAGCAGGTATTCCGATGACATTAAAATCAGACAAGTGGATTCGCAAGATGGCTCTTGAAGAGGGGATGATTGAACCCTTCGTTGAAGGTCAAGTGCGCTCCGTCGAAAATGAAAAGATTGTAAGTTATGGCCTCTCGAGTTACGGTTATGATCTCCGTGTAGGACCACAGTTTAAAGTCTTCACTAACGTGTACAATTCAATTGTGGATCCCAAGAGTTTCCACGAAGATGCGTTTGTTGACATTGAAGCAGATACTTGCATTATTCCTCCGAACTCATTTGCGTTAGCAGTCAGCGTTGAGTACTTCCGTATTCCTCGTAATATTTTGACTCTCTGTATTGGAAAGTCAACTTATGCGCGTTGCGGCATCATTGTTAATGTCACACCGTTTGAACCTGAATGGGAAGGGTATGTGACAATTGAGATTTCAAACACGACACCTCTTCCAGCAAAAATCTATGCCAACGAGGGAATTGCTCAAGTGCTCTTCTTAGAAGCCAATCAAGTTTGCGAAACGTCTTATGCAGATCGCAAAGGAAAGTACATGAAGCAAGAGGGAATCACGGTTCCTGTGATTTAATCATGCTTAAGGCAAGAGAAAGCAAAGGAAAGGTTCTTTCTTTTTTACTCACCAATTGGTGGGTAGGCGCGTTTATGTTGATGGCAGTCGCCCTTTATGCTCAGGCCCTTTATCAGAAAAACCAGTTAGCGTCTCTTTTGACGAAAAAGGCAGAGCTCCTCAAAAAGGAAAAAGAGCTGGCGACTAGGGATCAAGAGCAACTTGAGCTGCGCATTAAAAGTGAAGAGGATCCCGAATGGGCGTTGCTTGTCTTGAAGCAACGATTAGGGGTCGTTGAAGAAGGTGAAACGAAAGTCATTTTTCAAAAGAGGGCCCAGTGACTCTTGTCTTAATCATCGTTCTCGCGATACTGATTATTGGATCAGGAGTGTTGTCTGCGTCTGAGACAGCACTTTTTTCTCTCTCTTCGATGAGGGTGCGTGCGTATCGTTTTGGAAAGGACCCCCGCGGAAAGCTGATTGGCAAGCTCTTACTTACGCCCCGTAAATTGCTGGTGACGATTTTGATGCTGAATGTTCTCATGAACATTTTGGTTCAAAACGTCGTTTCGGGCCTATTTGGCACGTTTTCAAGCTGGACTCTTACAGTGGGTGTTCCTCTGGCTCTCACCTTGATTTTTGGCGAAGTGATTCCCAAGTCGATTGCCTATCCCATGAACAATTGGATTGCCTATCATGTCGCTCCGTTTATTCGCGTCATGGAGTGGATCGTCAAACCAGTCCGGGACGCTATCACTTTTCTAACAAGTGGGATTTCCCGTTTTTTCTTTTTCTTCCTGAAGCATGAAAAAGAGATCTCTGTTGAAGAGCTCAAGTATGCTTTGAGAACATCCAAAGAGACGGGGACGGTTTCTCAAGAGGAAGCAACCCTTGTACGTGGCTATCTCAATTTGGAAGAAGATTTGGTCAAAGAACTGATGTGTCCACGTGGAGAGGTTCTCTTTTTTGACATCAATGAGCCTCTTTCAAAGTTGGTCCACCTTTTTGTCGACGAGGAGTGTACGCGAATTCCCGTTTGTAACCAATCACTCGAGAATATTCTCGGAGTGATGACGAGTGGAAGCTTTTTTCTTCACCAAAGTCGGATCAACACGACACATGATTTGGTGCCATTTTTGCGAAAACCTTTTTTCATTCCTGAATCGACCCGTTGCCGCTCTGCTTTGAAACAGTGTTATGAAAAAGAAGAGACGATGATGATTGTTGTCGATGAATATGGCTCGATCTCAGGTCTTTTGACATTGGAAGATCTTGTCGAAACTGTGATCGGGCAAATCGCCGATAGGCGCGACCAAAAAAGTCATTACAGTCAGTCCTCACAGGATATCATCATTGCCAGCGGAAAGTTAGAGTTGACCGAGTTTGAAGAGGTTTTTGATTATCACTTAGAAAGTCCCAACAATATGGCGACAGTAGGGGGATGGCTAACAGAGCAATTGGGGGACATTCCCAAGAGCGGAACCAAGTATCAAACTCGTGATTTTTTGTTTCACGTGCTTTCATCCGATGTGAATCGGGTTAGACGTGTTTACATCCGTCGTCTGCGACACGGCAAGAAAAAACCAAAGGAGAAAAAAGGCGATGACTAAGTCGTGGCAGTACTTTCTCCTTTTGCTTGTCATAGCGATCATTGTGCAAGGGTTTTACTCGATGCTTGAAATGGCGTGTGTTTCATTTAATCGGGTTCGCTTGCAATACTATGTGAGTAAAAACAATCGGCGTGCAAAATGGCTTAGCAAGTTGCTCAGTAATCCCGCGCATCTTTTTGGAGCCACGCTGATTGGGGTGAATGCAGCGCTCCAGTTTGGTTCAGAATGTGCGCGGCGTTTGTATTCCTCCTTAGGACTTAATCCCGATTGGTCGGCGTTGTCTCAGGTTTTTATTGTTCTCATCTTTGCAGAACTCGCTCCTATGTTTGCTGCTCGCCGCTATGCTGAAAATGTGACGATGCTTGGTGTTCCGATCATTTACTTCACGTCTATAATTCTGCGTCCCATCACGATGATCCTTGAAGGGATTTGCCGCGCGGTCAATTGGTTCTTTGGTGTCAAAACCCAGTCGGCATATATTTCACGAGATGAGCTCCAACGCGCCATTGAAGAAAGAGATGACACTCCTTCTTTAGAAGAGAAAGCAGAGTTTGATCCTGTTCTCTCGAATATCTTTTCGCTCAAGTCAAAAACTGCAAAAGATTTGATGGATCCCATCAATCGCGTCAAACTCATTTCTTCCGAAGCAACAGTTGGGGATTTACGCTCCATTTTAGGACTTGAAGCAGCGCCATTTATCCCGGTTTTTCACAAGAAAAAAAGCAACATTGTCGCCATTGCGTTTCCACGCGATCTTCTCCGCTACGGCGATGAAATCCGTCTGCGAGCTTACTCTCGCTCGCCTTGGTTTGTGATGGAAAAAAACTCGATTCTCGAAATCATTAAAGAATTCCGCCGCAACAATCAAAGCCTTGCCATTGTCCTTAACCAAGCCGGCCTGGCCGTTGGAGTGTTAACTCTTGATGCCGTCGTCGATGAAATCTTCGGACAGCGTGATGATTGGGTTTCATTTGGTGAGTTCACTCCTGAGAAACATCGCGTTGTCGTTGACCGCTCACTCCCAGGAGAAACCAAGGTTGCAGACATCAATCTTTGGTTCAAACTTTCTCTTCCAGGAGAAGAGGATGAGACGTTGGATGAACTCATGACCCGCTTGCTTGGTCATCGCCCAGAAAAGGGGGAGCCTCTGCGTGTGGGAGATGTCGAGCTCATGGTTGAAGAGACATCGCTTATTGCAGGTCGAACCATTTCTATTCGCTCTATATAATCTAAATTTTAATTAACATGTTAATTAACAATAACTTAAAGTTTGATATAAAAACGTTTTTCTATTATAATTAATAGCGAACAATTAAATTATCTAGGGGGATAAATATGGTACAAACACCTCAAACTGTTCAAACTACTCCAGACACACCCATTGTTGCTCGAGTTGAAGTGAATGCACTACAGTCGGTTTCATTTAATGTTGGGGATCTAGTAAAAATTTTATTTACTGCGATTGGAAATGCAATGTGGTTTATACCATCTCTGATGATCCGGGCGATCAGTGACTGGACCAGTTCTTCGATTGAAATGCATAAGGAAACAGGGGTTCCTGTTGCTTTGCACGATTTGATGAAGATTGTTGAGGAGAAGGCGAAATCAACTGAAGGGATCTACCGAAAGGCGACCTCTTTTGCAGAGCTTAACGCACTCACAGAGCAAGTCTCTCAGGGAAAAACAGATGGAGTTAAGTCAGATATGGATGCTCATCTAGCAGCTTGCAGCATCAAAAAAATGCTTCGAGACATGCCAGCAGAAAAAAAGGTTTTTCCTGCAACCATTCCAAATTTAGAAGGCATGAATGAACAGCAAAAAATCTCTGATGTAAAAACTATTATTGGCTCTTTGACTTCTCAAAAAAAGGCTTTTCTTACACATATGTTAAATCACATTACAGCGGTTTCAAGCCATAGTGAAGTGAATAAAATGACTTCGTCTAATTTGGCTTTGACGTTGATGCCCAACTTGATTCCTCAGTCAACCGATCCTTTGCAAATGATGGCAGACCAGTCAAAGCAAAATGCATTTTTTATGTATATTTTGGAGAATCGCACAACGCTCGGGATTTAATCCTTGGGTTAATTCAGCTATCAGAGCATAATGCCTCCCTTTAGATCTAAAGGGAGGAATCTCTATGAGTTTTCTATGTGGAATGGTCTCTTCGGCCTATCATGGAGCTTGTCGCAATAGTTTCAATGCAACAGTCTCAAGCTACTTTCTCAATTCTGATTGGTTTAAGCAGATGGCGAAGACAGCAGACCTTGCAGAAGAGTACATGCCTCAAGAGCTAGATCCCTGCAAAATGTTCATCTTTGGCGCCGTTGCAGGTGCGACTAAAGGTCTCACAACAGAGCTTCTTGAAGCAACCGATCGGTCGACTCTCAATATTCAAAAAAACTACGGGTTTATCTTTAAAATTTGCGCGCTTGGCGTTGCTTTTTTTACAGCATATAAGGCGACTGCCTACTTTTCTGAGCGGTTGGGGTATCCAGGGGAATTAACGCACTCGGTCATGATGGTTGAGAGTGTTGATTTGATGCACCAACTCCTTTTTTATAAAGTCAAACCCGCTCCGCACCCTCATCCTCACTGGGGAAGACGAGTGTAGCTCTCCGCTGCATCTGAGATAACTTGTGCTGCCTCGATCACTTCTTCTTCAGTGTTCATGCGACTAAAGGAAAAGCGCAAGGAGCAGCTTGCTTCTTCTTTGGAAAGTCCCATATTGAGAAGTACGCGCGAAACTTCCATTGCCCCTGCAGAGCAGGCGGTTGCGTGGCTCGCAGCAATTCCTTTCATATCGAGATGAATCAGCAGCGACTCTCCATCGACTCCAGGAATGCACAGGTTACTGGTGTTGGCAATGCGTGGCCCTGCTCCGTTGATTTGCAGGTTGGGAATCGACTTTATTAATGTCTTTTCAAAAAGGTCGCGTAAATGCTGCATGTGGGCTGAGTAGGTCATCCCTTCTTTTTCTAGCAAAGCGATCGCAGTTGCGAGTCCGACAATCCCCGGAAGATTTTCAGTTCCAGCGCGCAGTTGATTCTCCTGACTTCCACCTAGAAAGAGGGGAGAGAGAGAAGATCCGGAGCGGAGAAAGCAAAAGCCTACACCTCTTGGGCCATGAAATTTATGAGCGGAAAACCCCATCCCTGTGACGCCTGGAGGGATGGTAAAAGGTTCTTTGCCGAGGAGGGCAACTCCATCGAGAATCAGGGGAACGTTTGCATCCTTTGCAATTTTTGCGATAGCATCGATATCGAGTTTCACACCCGTTTCACTGTTGACGGTAGATAAGACGATGAGTTTGGTGTTGGGACGAAGGGCTGCAGCAACTTGCTCAGGTGTGGGTGCACCGCCTTTTCCGGGTGAAAGGAAGGTGACGTTGTAGCCTGCTTGATCAAGCGACTGCATGTTTTCATAGACACAAGGATGGTCAAGGTCGGTCGTGATGAGATGCGACTCTTTGGAAGGAAGAGAGCCTCGGATGAGGAGGTTCATAGATTCAGTTCCACTTGAGGTGAAGAGAATCTCTTGAGGTTTCACTTTAAGGAACCGAGCGATTGTTTGACGAGAGGTAAGAAGAGTTTTCTTTGCTTGTTGGCCAAAAAAATGCACGCTGGAAGGGTTTTGTGGCCCCTTAGTAAGCTCTTGCATCATGGCCTCTGCGACGCGGGGGGCAATTGGGGTAGTTGCGTTATGATCTAGATAAATCCTCTTCATCAACGTGGACACTCACAATAGTAATATTATCATTGCCGCCATTCCTTTTGGCGAGTTCTATGAGCTCCAAAGTGATATCTTTGGGATCTTTCGATTGGCGAAGGATTGAAGAAATTTCTTGGTCTGTGACGCAATCGGTCAGCCCATCTGAACACATCAAGTATAAATCATCGACACTGACTGGTGCAATATGGATTTCTGCTTCGACGTCTCCATGGGTTCCGATGGCCCGGGTGAGCACGTTTTTATAGGGAAAAGGTTTATTAGGCGACTCGTAAAACTTTCCTTGAGAAATGAGCTCATTTTTGAGCGAGTGGTCGATGGTGAGCTGATCGAGCTGACCTTGCCGGTAGCGGTAAATACGACTATCTCCTACATGGCCATAGATGAGGGAACGTTCGTGGAAAAGAAGAGTACACAGGGTCGTTCCCATTCCTGAGTATTCTTTTTTCTTTTTGCCCAAGTGATGGACCCAACTGTTGGCGTTTTCAATGCAGAGCTTTGTAAAAGAGCAAAGGTCAAAAATGTTCCACTCTTTTTCACTCGAGACGAAAAGTTCTTCAACCGAGGAGCAAACAAATCGGACCGCTTCTTTAGCAGCCACTTCTCCTGCATTGTGACCTCCCATTCCATCTGCTAAGGCAAAGAATCCACTTTCATCTAGATAGGACCACACATCTTCATTATTTGATCGGACGAGACCAATGTCTGAAAGACCAAAAGAGGAGAGTTTAAAGGGAAAGTGATTCACTGAGGCTTATCCCCATTGTCTGAAAGAGAAGGGTCGTTAAGTACTCCCATAAAAAGGAGGAGTTTGGTTTTAAGATCGGCAATGCAGTAGAAGAAGGGATGGTTGGCATTAAAAGGTCTAGGGGGCTGATCGGGAAGGGCTGATTTCAGATTGAATTGAACACCTGATGCGGCGGCAGCAAAGATGCCTCCTTCGTCGATTTTTAGAAAGCTTTCGTGGAAAGCATTGCTAATGTAGATGTTTTTTGATCCCGTAATTCCTGAAAAATCTGCGCTTCTTGAAAAAGCGTCTTTCATCCCAATCGAAAGAAAGAAGTTTTTCAGAAAGGATCGTTTGTTGAAGGCAAATTTTGGCAAGCTGATGTTGACTTGTGTGTTTTCGAATTTGTTGATAAGGTCGAGAAAATTCTCGGGGCTTTGCTGTTGCTTGGCGTAAAAGAAGTCAAAGACATCTGTGAGTAGGGTCTGTTTAGGTAGAAAGATGAGCATGGCAAGCTCTGCTTGGTTGTTTTCACTCAGGAGGGGAAGAGCGAGAATTTGAAAGTTATCATCTTCGTAGTACGGGAACATTCCAATTTGATGCATGGTTGGAACGTCTAGTGAAACATTTTTACTTGTTAAAAAGGGTTTAGATTCTGTGAGTTTTGAATTGAAGGGAGAGGCCCAAGGACCTTTCAAAAGGAGTCCATTTGTTAGGAGGAGGACGGTTGAAGGATTGATATCTTGAGGAGACAAAAAGTGATTGATGGCATTGTCGGTTTCTTCTGAGACCCATGCATTGATGGTTTCGACCGCTGTGGTAGGCGCTCCGAAATCAATTTGTTGCACGTCACCGTTAAAATCATCTGCAACCGTTTTTTTGTATGTAGAGAGAACTGTGAGATTGTCATCGATCCACATTCCATTTCCAATTTTGAGCTTATATCCCTGTTCTGATTTGGGAGCGAGAAGGTAGTCAGTAAGCTGTGAAAAAGAGTCTCCTAATTGTTCTTGAGGAAGAGTCATTGAAAGAACTTGAGCCATTTCTTTGGCTGTTTGTCCTCTTGCACCCATGTATGCCATGAGAAGAGACGATTGAATGGAGTAAGGAGAAACGAGGGGGTTATGACCTTTTTTAATGAGATAAAACTCAAGGAAAGCCGCTTGGTTTAAATCGTTGATCAGTGTTTCTGTATTTTTAGAGAGAGTGGATTCAAGGCTGCCGCAAGCTCCGAAGAGAAATACTAAGACGATGAGTAGAGCTCTTTTCATAGAGACCCAGTTAGCTTGAAAATAAAACTATACGAATAACACTTATTGAATTGAATGTCATGTGTAAAGCGATTGGGGCGATCAAAGATTTCCGTTTTTCATAGAGAAAACCGAGGTATAAAGCGAGGGTAAAAAGGGATAAAATGAGGGTGATGTTGCTGATTCCCTGAGTAGGTGAAAAGTGAAAAGCAGCAAAGATGAATGCAGTGGAAAAGAGGGCTTTCACGAAACCAATTTTGGATTTCAGATAGGTTTGCATGAATCCGCGGAAAATACACTCTTCTAAAACCGGAGCTGCGAGAACTGTTGAAATTGTTGCGACTGTAAGGAGAAAGGGGGACTCAGCAGACATACGTATGAACCTAACTGCAATTTGTTCAACACGTGGGACACCAAGTGCAAGATAGGTTAACAGATCTCCAACTTGGTCGACGCAAGCTACGACTGCAAAACTGATCACCCATGTTAAAACCCCTAGACCAAAATCTTTTAGAGCAGAGGGAAAGGTAAAGTTCTCTTTCCAAATGCGTTTGACAACATCTCGGTCTTGGAAAAGGGAAAACATGATCACAAAACAGGTGATGATCATGATTGAAAGGACTTGAGCTGTTGCAATAAAAAGCGCAGGATGGGCCTGAAACGTTGTTTCTAAGGGGCTATAAACGAGGGAAAAGAACTTTAAGGCAAAAGGAACGGCAAAAATGAAGAGCACTAAGTAGAGGAGGATGCCGATAATCGGGTATTGGATACGAGGAGCTGGGAGACTATCATGTAGCTTAAAAAATCCACACCTTCTAGCAATCCATGTAACGACTGCTCCTATGAGAGCAAAGAGCGCCGCGTGTTCGAGGTGCTCTACAACAACATTTTCCAAACGCACTCCATTTCAAAAAATTTAAGGGGTGGTTTGACATCTTTTCACCGTCTTTTGCTCTCCAAAAATCTCGTCTTGTCACATTAACAATGATCTCGATTTTAAGAATGCAAAATTCGCCAAAAATCTAGTCAAACTACCTCCTAAATTGTTTGTAATGAAGTGCTATCTACTCTTTGAAAGGAGAATGTAATCTTCAATCCGTTTAGCGATTTCTTTGGAGAATTGGCTATGAGCCAATCCTAGGGGGCTGATTGAAAAAGTCATTTTTTTCCACTTTTCAGCGTTTTGCTCTGATAGATCAGAAGGCTTGGGAATTAGGTGGCTTTGGTGGATCAGCTCTTGCAATACAATTTCAGGTTTCTCTCCGCGCAGATCAAAGACACGGACACGCATGGTCATGGAGAGTTCACATGAGGGAGTTAGCTTATCGAGAAAATTCTTCTTTGAGGCTTTGGGATGAATGTCGTGCTCCACAAGTTCTGCAAAGACAACGAATTCTTCTTCCCCAAACGTTTTTCCAATCCAGGCGTAGTCGCGAGAGAACGGGTCGTTTGTCTCATTAAGCGTTTCGATCTCGGCATTAATTTGATCTGGGGTGTTGATGTAAAATTGGCTTTGCTTCAAGAACCGTTGACGCAAGTGGTCTGTAAACTCTTCTGAAAGGCTCCAAGAAATTTTAGCTCCGCTTCGGTCAAAAACGGGAACAAGTGCCACAATGGGCTTTGATCTCCCATCATCATAGTAACGTGTAGCTTGTTCATTCACATTTTTTGAACACCCAAAGGAGGCAAGACAAAGGGCGAAAATGAGGCAGAGATTTCTAAACATGTTCAAACTCCCAGAAGATTTTCTTATGATACTATCAAAGAGCTTTCTTTTTTCCAAAGAGAACAGATGTATAGGGTTGCAATTTGTCCAAAGTTTGCGTTTGACTTGCAGTAGAAAGGAGGAGCTCCCACCCCTCTTTTTCAAGTGGATACTCTTGATCAGACGGGTTGAAAGCGATGAAAAATTCCTCTCCAAGAGTGAGGCCTAAATAGCCCTTTTCTTCCCACTTGACTGCCGATGGGAAAGTTTTTTGACAGAAAATGGGATGGGATTTGCGCAAAGCAATCAGCTTTTGAATGAACTCGAAGAGAGGAGAACTCTGATCCCACAGAAAGTAGTTGAGTTCATTATCTTGGCAGTAGGTATTATTATTTCCCTTGCGCGAGTGACCATATTCATCTCCCATGAGGAGCATCGGGACTCCTTGAGAGACAAATAAGGCAAGCATGAAATTACGCATTTGTTGGAGGCGCAGATCGAGAACAGCTTGGTCAGTTGTTTCTCCTTCAACACCACAATTCCAGCTCTCATTGTCGTTCGCACCGTCTTGGTTTTGCTCCCCATTTTGCTCATTATGCTTTTCGTTGTAAGAGACAAGATCATGCAAGGTAAATCCATCATGGACGGTGATAAAGTTAATGCTATGCTGAGGGGTTCCTTTCTCGGTGTAGATATCTGGAGATCCGAGTAGGCGGTTTTTCATGGCTTCGACATTTCCATCTCCTCGAATAAACTTTCGAACGTCATCACGGAATTTTCCATTCCATTCCGCAAACCTCCAAGAAGGAAAGCTTCCTACCTGGTACAGGCCACCCGGATCCCAAGGTTCTGCGATCATTTTTGCTGGGGCGAGAATTGGATCATTCGCAATCCGTTTGATAATTGGGGGATCATCCATAGGTTTTCCATCTTCACCACGAGTCATGATCGAGGCTAAATCAAAGCGAAAACCGTCAACATGGAATTCAGTGACCCAATAGCGCAAAGAGTCAAGGATGAGATCTTGTACAACGGGATGTTGGCATTTCAATGTGTTTCCGCAGCCTGTGTAATTATGATAGCCGTTTTCATCGACGATGTAGTAAGTGGGGTTATCCAGGCCCCGAAAAGAGTGGTAATAGTTTTGATCATTCCCCTCAGATGTGTGATTGTAGACCACATCTAAAATCACTTCGAGACCCGCGCGGTGAAGTTCTCTGACGAGGAGCTTGAAATCTTCCTCTGTGCCATAGCGACGCATCGGAGCGAAGAAATTCGAAGTCGAATAGCCCCAATAATTGAAGAGCCTTGCTCCACTGCCAGGGATACGCCGTTGGTTTTCCGTTTCATTGAACTCGTGGATAGGCATCAATTCAACGGCATTGATTCCGAGCTCTTGCAAGTAGGGGATTTTGTCAATCATTCCCAGATAAGTCCCAGGATTTTTAGAGCCACTCGAGGGATGCTTTGTAAAGCTTCTCACGTGCATTTCGTAAACGATGAGCTCTTCTGCGGGAATCATCGGACGGGATACATGCTCCCAATCAAAAGGCTTCGGTGTTTCATAGACGGATCGCATCGGTGTGTGATGGTTTCCCCATTTATCGCTTGCATTCACAGCTCGTGCGTAAGGATCAACGAGGTCCATTTCTCCATTAAATAAGAGTCCTTTTTTGGGATCATAAGGGCCTTCAGCTTGGTAGGTGTATTCAAAAGTCGAAGGAAGGTGATCAACATTTAGATGCCAGTAATCTCCACTTCGTTGCATGTCGAATGCAGCAAAGGGTGCTTCTTGGCCCTTTTCAAAAAGGCGGAGTTTGACCTTATTAGCATGCTTGGAAAAAACAGAAAAATTGACCCCTTTTTCAGTTGCAGAGGTTCCTAGAGGGGACTCAGATCCGGGTGTAGAAGTGGGATTCATGTAAACTAATTATTTTAAATTGAACTGCTTGATTCTGGAGTATAGGAGGTCGTGATTTTTTGCAAAATTAATTTTTTAAACCTTTTGTTTACAGTGAATTGCGATGTGTATAGTTAAATTTTTAAATATTGAAAAACAAATATTTTACTGTTATAATTGAAAGTGGTTTCTGAGAGATGGATCCCAATACAGCGGGTTTTCACTGAAAAGAAAGTCAAGAAATGATGAATTTTTTGTTGCTATTTTTTTCTCAGCCTGAAAAAATTCTCTCTTTAATGTGTTCTTATATGAACATGAAAAGCTACAAACAATAATTCAAGGAGGAGACATCGATGTCTTTGGAAAATGCAAAAGCTAATCTTAGAGAGTTTGGAAAAGAACTAAACCTCGAAGGACTGGCATTCGATGAAAACCATACCTGTATTTTAGGGATTGACAATACCTTTTCTCTCCACTTGACATACGAGCCGAATTCAGATCGTCTCTACCTTTATTCTCCCATCTTGGATGGTCTCCCAAAAGATGATCCAACCAAACTGAAACTATACGAAGCTTTACTAGAAGGTTCGATGCTTGGCGGCCAGATGGCTGGTGGTGGAATTGGTGTTGCTGTCAAGGAAGAGCTCATTTTGATGCACTGTGTGCTTGAAATGGGAGCTGGAGCAGATACATCTTCGCTTCGTCGCTTTGCACCACTCTTTGTTGAGTCGGTTGAAAAGTGGAGAGATCGAGCGAAACGCATTATGGAAGGTCAAGATGTACAAATTGAGCGTCCACAAGCTGGCATGCAGCCTGGTGGTGGGCCACCACAACCTCCAGGAGGCGGCGACCAGCCTAAACCAGGCGATCGCTTCATCAAGATCTAAACTCGACCAAGACAGCGTCGATAACGATTCAAAAGCAGCCTAAAGGCTGCTTTTTTTTATCTCTAAATTTGAGTTCATTTTTGGAACTTCTTATCACTGCGTCAAATTAACGTCTGGCTACTCAAAACCTTTACGATTGCTTTTAGCCCATAAGAAATCAGAATATTCCTGACTCGTATGAGCAGTCTCTTTGGTTGGAAAAGCTCCTTGTTCAGGTCTTTTTGAGACTTGAACTTCTTTGATCTTCCAACCTAAAAAGTTCATATCTTGCATGGCTTGTTTTTGCTCAGGAGTCATATTTCTAAGGAACTCAGAAAGAGCAAGACCAGGCTTAAGCCTTCTAGGAATCGCTTCTTTTTTCTTCACGAGGATCGGAGGACCAAGAAGTTGATAAAGTGTATTTTCAAACCACTCATCTTTTGGATTCCCAATCATGTAGTAGCTTGTCTCATCTTCATTTTTCGCCTCATTCCCGCCGCGGTCTAGCTTATCCTTGCAAATGTCTTTCATGGAAGTGATTTGATATTTGCCACTCTTAGTTTCCATCTCTGATAGCCTAAATAGGAGATCCTTTCTCATGAATGAGTAGGCTAATTCGATAAAGACTTGCCATTCACGCAGAGGATACGCTTCTTTTTGATTCACAGGATTGACACCGCTAAAGTCAATTTTCTCTTTGCCGTCGAAAAACTCTTGGTGAATCTTTTGAAGGAGTCCTTTTAGCTTTATTAAGTACTCGGTGCGTAGTTTCTCGTTATCCCAGAAAATTTTAGGCAGCATATTTTGAGCATAGAATCCTCGAGCAACATCATCCTGTTGATTATAGGTTTCTATGAAAGCCTCAATCAGGTCTTCAAATCTCGTAATCTTGGAATAATTACCTTCTCGTTTAAAGAGAGAACCTTCGACTGATTGAGTCAAAACAAATTCATTGTCGTGTCTCGTTTGTAAGTTTTCAATGGCCTCCACGCGATCTCTTTCGTTTTCTACTCCTCCAGGAATCCTTCTTTGGTGGTTGATGTATAAGTCCCCTTCTCTTCTTTCTGCTTTTGCATAAAGCATTTCTTCATATTCAGGGGTCACAGCTTCTCCACTTCTTGGTGCAACATCATAGCCTGAGTAGTAAGAAATCGATCGTCCAAACATCCCACCTAGAATTTTAAGGACATTACCTCCAGTTACAGGGCAACCATGACGGAAGTAATTTATAACTTGTTTTTCACCTGTTTCTTGGTGACGATAAACATACCTATTTCTTAAATGAGGAACATTTTTAGTCCCAGTGAAGTCTTCAGTTCCCATTGCTCCAGATGCTTTTTGACCTTGAAGTGCTGATGAAGATTTGCCAAGGATGTCTTTAGGGGCACGCTTGATATCCTCATTTCTTTGATCGATTTTCCTGACGAAATTTTCTGCTGTCACAGGTTCTCGATCTTCACCTTGTTTGCGGTAATGTCTACTTGTTCCGACGAATAGGTCTGTGACTTCTTTCATGTGGCTATGGATTTCAGGCAAGTAAATGGTTTCAGAAACCATTCGAATCACATTTTGACAAAAAAGCTTGTCTAGAGATTTTAAACTAGTTAGTTCTTCCTTGGTCTTCAAGCGAAACTCTTGGTATTCAGGGCTTAAAATGGCAGCACGCAGGCTTTGAACCAAGGTATATCTTTGCGTTCGCGCGCAACTATATCCACCAGTTATGTATGAATACTGTGGGTCCTGTGAACACGTAAGAGCTTCAATTGTCCGTAAAATTGCTTGGTAAAGGCTATTATTAGGGTTTTTTTGGGCTAACCATTTTAATGGTTCAAAATTTTTCCTAAATCTGCTCCAAAAGCCTCTTTGAGAATTCTTGGGTACTCTTCTAGAGCAACACGATATTTTCTCATTTTAGCTGGATGGCCATTGTCTCCATAATAGTAACTATGCGTCCACCATTTATCTTTTTGAGCGTTATAAAACGCTTGTCTCTGCTTCTTTTGTTCCTCTACTTGCCAGGCGGGTTGAGTGTTTTTTGGGCTTGAATAGCTTGCTTCGTCCGCAAAAAATCTATCAAGATCTGAGACTTCGCTTTTCTCTCGAAGCTTAGAATCTTTTTCCGAATTTTCGGAAGATATTTGCACCGTTTCTCTAAAACTTGCGAGATGAATCAATTCTTTGACAAAAGCGGTGGTTGCGTTTTTTTTAGGATCGAGTTGGTAATAGGCTGTTTTTCGACCCACAGGGATTTTCATTTTGAGATTTTCGATAGAAGATTGTTCTTCTTTTGAATCCTTTTCTGGTCGAAAATCAGACTGGCTCAACAACTGACCTAATGGCCCTGGAAATTTTAGATGCATACGCAAATGCTGCTTTTGATCGACAAGATCAAAAACAAGTTCTTTTGCATTTGAAAGGAGACCTCGATCCTTCTTGGGATCAAAAAATGTCGTCTTCTCATTCTTCTTGTTGCCGCGTACAGAGGACTCACCTTTATCCTTTGAAACCTTAGGAGCCTTAGGAGGTTTGTTCGAGTGACCTCGCTCCTGTGAGATGCCCATCACATTGCGTTCTGTCCAAGAAGCAAGAAAAGCCTCTTTTTTGATGTCCACTTCCCATCCATGGTAAGGGTCTCGAATACGAACGCGATCATCAAGGACTGCATCAACGACAACAACATGTTCCCCAACAGTATACACAGAGGCAATGCAGGATCCATGCTCTTTAATAAATCTTTTTAAGCTTTCTAGGGTTTTACATTGCTTTCTAACGGGATTTAACCCGAACTGTTTTAAATCTCTTTCTTGATCGTGCTCGTTACCCAGGTTTCTCATTATCATCCCTTTTGCATCTAGCGCTTGCCTCTTTTCATAGATGAGCATGGCTGTGGAACCTGCAGTACAACCTCGTGTTGCTTGCTGTTGAATGATTGGCTTTCGATGCGTTGTATAAGAAATATTGAGGCTATTTTTACCCGAATCAAAAACTTGATTTGTGCGTTCGATGGGGTGAACTCTTAAGATGTCTTTATCTTGATAGGAATTTCCATATCCATGACCTGTCTCTAGGCTCATATTTTGAAGCTCAGGAAAAAGAGTTTTAACACAGTTTGCCAGCTCTGATTCCTGTTGCATCATCCCATAACGGGTAACTTCCGGAATATCGATCCTATTATTTTTGGCATATTGTCTCAGCTTTGCGGTGAGCTGAGAGATAGCGAGAAGTCTCTGTTCCTCTATTTGTGGGACGTATAAACTATCAGCTGAGGAAGTGCTCGGATAACGTCTACAAAGTTTCGTAGGCTCAGCATTATAAAGCTCTAGAACTTCTTGACGTAAGTTTTCCAATTCACGTTCATTTTCAACGTTTTGGTCGAGGTGAAGTGAGGAAGAAAGCTTAGGCGAACGATCAGGTCTAGATGGAGGTTTCCCAACATTAGAGTATGATGAGACAGCTGGAGGTGACATTCCAACTGCTGAAGCTTGAGAATCAAAAGGACCTCTCTGTGGAGATCCTATAGAACCTTCATACCCTAAATCGAGTTGATGGGATGCTTTCATGGAAGAATTTTCATGCCTTAAAGCAAATTGTTGCGAAGCTTCAACTTCTTCACGTTGGAGTGCTTGTCTTGCTTGAACGACAAGATCTTTAATTGATTGTGCTATTGCAGGATGACTAAGATCGAGATTAAAAACACTGTTTCCTTCATTGCCTACAATTCCCACCTGAGCTCTCATGTCTGAAGAAATTGCCTCTGGACCTGTACTTACAATAGCGAGAACTTCACGTTGAGATTGTTGTATCATACGATGAAACTGACTGCGGACTTCTGGATTGTTTAAATCAAAGGCAATCTGAAACCTCTCGCCACCCATTTGAATATCAAATGCTGCGACTTCAGCTTCACGCAGGAGGTTTGCAAGCTCAACACTGTTTTGGCGCTCCTCAACAACTACGATTTGTCTATCTTCTTTGATCGAAGGTCCCGAATTTCTTGGAGGAGGGTCGGATGGAAGTTGGTGTACCAAGTTAAGTCCCGACTCATTTCTTTTAGGGGATGGAGAAGCAGATGGAGGCTGCGGCATTCTAAGATCGCCTGAGCTTCTACGTTCATTTCCCATCAATAGGCCTTGATGTTTCGAAGAAAAGGAGGGAGTTAGAGATACAATATAGGGGGGGAGTTTCCTGCCGTCCAAACCTATAACCTGGATCTTAGATGGTTGAACTTGAGGTTGGATTTCTTCCTCTTTTCTTCTGTGGAAAAGACCCAATGTTAAAATCGTTCCAATAGTAGCTAATGCGGGCCAAAAAGAAAACTCAGGCTGTGGCTGGGAAATCGATTCGGTTTCTGTATTGAGAGTGACTTTATCCAAGATCCCGAATGGGGCGCACTCGCTAGAATTTGTGATGATCACATCTGCTGGTGGAGGAAAATTGTATGGCTCAATATCGGGAGGCGTAGCAGAATGCAGTGCTGGACGTGTTGCATTATATGAGGGATCGATCAGTGGCGAAGAAGTCATAGCTGCGCTGTTATTCAAAGGTTCTGCTGATAGAAAAGATGAATAGAAATGATCTACTTTTTCCGCTGATTCAAAAGTCGCTTCCCACGAGAGATCTTTGACAGTAAGGTCTGAGGTGCGTTTAACCGTGTGGTCGATGACTTGACTTCCCTCTGGAACTGTCAGAGAATGAGCATCAACTGAACAAACCTTTTCATCGACGACAGGAGTGCTTGTATTACGAGGTTCTGTCCATGAGCGAGGAATCGTGGTGATAGTTTTTCCTGCAAATGGAAGGTCAGGTAGTCTTTCTGCTGAAGTGGTCTCTGAAGAAGAATCAACATGAGAAAATTCCTCTGTGATCACAGGTGCAGTCGGTTTATGATGGACTTCGGGAAACGGAAAGTCAATTGACTTCATCTCAGGAGAAACATCAGATTGTGAAGTTTCAACTGTCGCACTTGAAGATAGTGAACCAAACACAACACAATTGTTTTCAGGACAGACTTCTCTAGGATCTTTGTCTTGTAGTTGTTGAAGATATTGAAGTGTGTAATCATCGATTTTTTCAGCTGATTCTAAATTAGCTTCCCACGAGAGATCTTTGACTTTGAGATCTGGGATGCGTTTAATTGAATGGTCGGTGAGTTGACTTCCCTCTGGAATTGTCAGAGCATGAGCGTCAACTGAACAAACCTTTTCATCGACGACAGGAGTGCTTGCATTACGAGGCTGCTCTGTCCATGAGCGATCTATGACAGTGATATTCAGTGGACGAAGGGGGTGACTGAAAGCATGGCTTCCTTCAGGAATTGTCAGAGCATAAGTTTCGGTAGCGGGAAGGTTTTCGTCGAAAGTAGGAGTCCAAGAAGAATTATTGGGGATGAGATTTGTTGGACTCATCGAGTGATCGATGATTTTGCTTTCACTTGGAATCATTAAACAGTTGTGATCAGGGCAGCGGTCGACTTTGGGAAGAGGATCTCCTTCGTCAGAGGGAAGAATGACGTCTTTCGTTTGATTTTTACTTTCTTTCGTGGGCTCTTGCATAGGAGCTGTTGCCTGAGAGCCATAATAAAAGAATGCAAAAGTAGGAACAGCAACAGCCATCACAATGAGGGTTACAGCAAGGGCTTGCTTGGGTGTTACGCGCCCAAAGAGGTAGTAGGGCTCCACTCTTTCTTCTCCGTCGAAGAAGAGGTGGTCTACATCAACGATCAGAAGGACGCCCGTTAATTTCTCTTCGAGTTGATCAGCAAAAACACGACGCATCTCAAGTGAAAATTCATTTTTTAGATCTGCATTTTCTTCAAATGCTTGGGAGTAGCTTTCGAGTTCTGCTAAAGGGAGCGCTTTCACTTCTTCGATGGAATTGGGGAAAATAAGATAAGGTAGTGAGATCTTTTCTTTAAGCTCTATTTGAGTTTCAAAACGAAGTTTTCTCCACTTTTCAGGATGGGCGATGAGATCATTTTCAACCCATAACAAGTCAGTCTTGCTCAGTAAGTCAGCTTGGATTGGCAGTTCCCAATCAATCCATTCAGTTTTTGCAGGTTGGAAACCTTGCTCATAGAACTGTTTTGCAACCTCAGGAGTCACTTCTGTATCTGAGAGCTGTGCAATGAGATGGATCCAATTGAGCTGCTCTAAGGAAAGTTTTGTAAGTGAGTCTGGGAGAGAGGGAAGCTCTTCTTTCACGTAGTTCCTATTAGAAGGCAGCACATTGTTTTGCAGAAAGAGTTCGTTAAGCTCTTTTTTCTGCTTAAGTGTGAGGAAACTGAGATCTTGCGCTTGCACAGCTTGTAGGCTTTCTTTTGTCCAGCCACTGCCAGTTCCAGAGCATTTGCCTAAAGGAAGGGTTAAGGCATGTTGCAAAGCTAGGGTGAGCCCCTCTTTTTGATCTGAATGCTCTTCAAAAAAGGCCTTCACATGTGGCATCTGTGTGGCACTCAGATTATCGACATCTTTGAGTTCTTTAGGAGTTTCCCAGCGATACTGATCCACAAGAAATTTAGCAATCGAGTACAGGGTAAAAATGGTTGTCTTTACTAGCAAGCTTGTGACAGCTGTGCGAATAGCTGTTTCAAAATTCAAACGAATGGCCGAGTGGATGGCACATTTTCCAATGACGTAAGGAAGGGCAATTGTGCTGATGGCAAGACCCATTGCTCTAACGGCAACTTGGGCTTCAGGTGTTTGGGGATCGAAATAATTCTTTGCAGCTGTCATAGAAAGGGCATGAGATGTCGCTGCCGTTAGCGCACCTACAGAATAGGGATGCATCACCGCGACTTCACGCGTCATTAGAGAAATAATTTGAGTTGTTGCGAATGTGCACAAATCTATGCAAGATTCCCATCGCTGATACAGCGATGAACTATTAGGGCCCACCATTTTTATATTCCTTTTTTTTTAGATTTTTTCAAAAAATTGAAAAAAGCGACGCAAGTTTAAGAGATATAAGGAAAAGAGTCCAATAAAAAATAAACTTAACCTATTTATCTTGAATCTTTTACCTAAATACGAAATGACTAGTTTACAGTGTATTATGCAAGTTTTTGCTGAATTTCAAAGAGGGGAAAGGCGATGTTTTTATCTTTTGAGGCTTTACCCTTTTCGATTTGCTTCACACTTGACATCACTGTTGAATGGTCACGTGAAAAGAATTCTCCAATTTTCAGATAGGGCATCCTAAGGGCTGTACGGCAGAAGTACATCGCAATTTTTCGAGGTAGAACGCACTCTTTGTTTTGGCTTCTCCCCAAAATGTCTTCGGTATTGACCCGAAAGGTTGCAGCAACGTGTTGCAAGATTTTGTGTGGAGTCAGCAATTGCTTCTCTTCTTCTCGAATGAGGTCTTGAAGGAGATGGTCGATCATGGGGATGTCTAGTTTGAGTTGGGATTGGTGGAGGCGTAGAGCAAGGGCTTCAAGGGCTCGGATGAGTGAGGGAAGAGTTGGGAAGGTTCTTAGCAGATGCGCTAGCATCAGCTCTGTGAGAGGTAAGGAGAGAGACTCTGAGCGTGTCTTGAGAATTTGTTTCGTCTCTGAGGGGGTTGGCATGGTTAGAGGAAGGGTGATACCCCATTCAAAGCGGCTTTTGAGACGTTCTTCAATCCCTTCGAGCTCGCGGGGGGAAGAACTAGCGCTAAGCACGATTTGCATTCCTTGGGTGTGGAGCCGGTTGAAGGTGTGAAAGAGTTCTTCTTGCGTGGTGTTTTTTCCTTTGAGCATTTGGACATCATCGAGGATGAGGCAATCTAAATTGCGGTAGGTAGGGCGAAATTCTTGGAGACTACTGGTTCGAAAGGCACGTATCACATGTTCGGTGAAAGTTTCTGTGCGGACATAAAAGACGTTTTTTCCAGCTTGTTTCAATTGATGGGCGGTGGCCATCAAGAGGTGGGTTTTTCCGCAGCCTGCTGGGCCATAGAGGAAGATAGGATTGTAGGTGCTGTCGATGTGAGTCAGTAAGTCACAAGCGAGAAAAGGTGACTCTTCTTTGATGAAGTTTTCAAAGGTTGCATGCGACGCAAGGTGGTCAGGAGAAAAATACTGCTTAGGGTTGGACTCCTCAGGGGTGGTTTTTTTCGCGCGGCTTTTAAGGGGTTTTCCATTGAGGTAAAAGTGGAGCTTGATTTTGCGCCCACTCGGATCTAAAAGCTCTTTGGTGACGTGCTCTTGGTACCAGAGAATTTGAAAAGAGTCGGTCGCATCTAAGTAGAGGTTTGCGGCATCAAATTTAAGAACTTTGAGTGGTTTGAGCCATTTCTCAACGGTTTCTTTCCCCAGATCTTTCTCAAGTGTCTTAAGAAAGTCATGCCACGCTTTCATCAGTCAGGTGCTTACTTGCTCTTTTTAGGGTTGATGACAACTTCTCTTGGGTTGCTAGGCTTATTCTTGAGCTGCATGCGCTTTGAAGCATACCATTGCTGCAAGATTTGGAGGAGCATTGAAGAGAACCAGTAAATGTTAAGTCCTGAAGGGAACTTGTAAAACAGCACAGTGAACGCAATTGTCATGATAGAGCCCATTTTTTGCTGCTGCTTTTGTTGGTCTGTCATTTCACCTTTGTTCTTCGCTGACATGAGCTTTTGCTGGAAGAACATCACCACCCCGAGCATGATTGGAAGGAGGTGGAACGAGGTGCCAATTAAAGGAATGGGGTAGCTCCACGAAAAGAGAACATCGGGAGCCGTCAAGTTGTCAATCCAACCTGGAATGAAAGATGCTCCTCGAAGGGAGAAAGTCGACTTGAGAAGATCAAACATTCCAATCAAGAAAGGCATTTGAATGATGAGCGGCAGGCATCCGCCAAGTGGATTGGCTTTGTGCTGCTTGTAGAGTTGCATCATTTCAAGCTGTTGCCGTTTGGGATCTTTCTTATACTTGTCCTGAATTTTCTTCATCTTTGGGCTGAGAGCTTGGAGCTTGAGATTCGATTTAATCGACCATGCATTGAGTGGGTACATCATGATACGGAGAACAATGGTGAGTAAGATGATCGAAAATCCCCAGGAGTGGGTGATTTTGTAGAAGAAGTTCATGATGAGAAAGAGGAATTTGGCAAAAGGCTCAGAAATGAATGAGAACCATCCATGGAAACTCTGTGTTTCTGTGTAGTGAGGGTTATATCCGGTTACTTGGTTTGTGAAAGCGGCGTCCACTTGTTTGAGGATGTTGTGTTCTTGAGGGCCCATGAAAAGGCGGAAATCAAGTGGCTGGGACGTTTTACGAAGCGGCATATGCACCATGTAACCTGGATATTTGCTCACAGGATAGAGGTCGTATTTTGCATCGATCATCACGATACGGGAAGGGTCGAGATTTCCTGGAACTTTATTCGCTTGAAACCCAGCTGAAATTTCACTTAAGGGGTCCATGATAACTGCAAAGTATCCATTCGAGTTGGCAACCCAATCAGGCTCGATGGAGCTCATGGTTGTCGATTCTTTTGGCAAAGAGAGTTTTTCAACAACCGACTTTTGATTTTGGACGCTGCTATATTTGATAATTGGGGCTGGGCTTCCAGAAATCAGTTCAACTTCGGGAACACCAGATGTGACCCAAAGTCCTCGTGAATCCCCATCGACTTTCACTGTGGCAAAAAGGCAGTACGGTGCGGGCTCTTCGGTCTTAGGGAAGGAGTAGACTTTTGTGATCCGGCGGTTTTGGAAGTTGGCAGTAAATTCGATAGAATTTTCGTCAAAACGGGTCATTTCGTAAAAGACCTGGGATGTTTCTGGGTCTTCCGAGACGATGTTAAATCCGTAATATTGGGGAGGAACAGTGTAAGGAGGGTAGTCGGCTCCTTTTTGAATTCCTCGGCGGAGCATGGGATAATAGCCACCTTCTGTCGGTTGTTTTAATACAGGTTCGGATCCTTTCTCTGCAGTGTAGTAGGGTCGGCTAGGAAAATGGGCATTTGAAGGGTATTTCTTATCGATGATTCGATCAAAGTTAATAGGCAGTACCACACTCTCTGGTGAGCTTTTTTCAAAGGGAAGGTTCACTTCAGCAATGGCTCCGCCCCAGTTTGAGAAGACGACTTGCATGTATTCATTTTGCAAGACATAGAACTTTTCTTCACTTGGGGTTCCTGAAGGGTGCATGTCGAGGCGGTAGGTTGTGAGATTTTCAAACGTTTTCAGGTTTGTCATTGGTTGAAGAGTATTTTTGTCAGCATTGTAGAGGCCAACAGGAAGGTAGGAACCTTCGAGCTCATACATCGCAATGGCGTTAGAAGAGGGAGTGTCAGCAGGAAAGAGCACTTGTCCATTTTCATATTCCGCTAAAGTGACTTGAACAGCTCCATCGGAGAAGGTGACGAGTTGGATGTCTTGCATGCCAATTTGTGGCACATAGGTCGAGACAATTTCAGGTTGGTGCGCTGCGCTGTAAAGAGAGAGCTTTCCAATCCCTGTTTCTCCTGTGATGAGATGAACAGGAATGAAGTTGTTGCCTTTTTGAACATAGATTTGTTTGGGCATTTTCTCGGCCCAGTTCATTGTAAGGTAGGAATCGTCTGATGAAATGACTGACCAAGAAAGAAAAGAGCGTCCTTGTAGATCTTCAAATAGGCGAGAGATTGGAAGTTGTTTTGCTGAAGCGGTGCGCTGTGCGAGCTCTTGCTTCACCGTTGACATTTGCTCTTTTTGAACAAGCTCTTGTTGTTTGCGCTCTTCAGCATATTCTTGCTGGCGTTTAGAGGTGAAGTACTGGTTTACGAAAAAGAGGACGGCAGTTAAGCCAATCACAAAGATCATGCTTCGAGTATTCATCGTTTCCTACTTAAGTGACTAGAAAAGCCTATTTTAACAGAATAGACCTTATTCTTGTACGTTTGATTCAACTTTTTCTATGAAATGGGAAAATGCTTCTGTTTCACGCACACCTTCTAACCATTCGTCTTCCAATACTTCTTCGAGAGAAGGAAGGCTTTCAAAGGCATGGGCTTTTTCTAAGAAACACATGCTGCGGTCATAATCTCCTAGAAGAGAATAAAGGCAAGCGAGAGAAAAATAGGCGTGGGGGTTTCCTAAGCGTGCTGACTGGATCATTTTGTACTCAGCATCACGGTAATGTTCATCGGATTCCACGCTGTTTTCAAGAAGCTCTGCTAGATTTACCAGGGTAATACCCCAGTCAAGAATGATTTGATCATTTTCTTTGTCGCGTTGGTGGGCAATACGGTAATGGTGAAAGGCTCGTTTGTAGATTTCAGGTTCATTGACTAGCTCTGCGTAATGGCTGTAGGTGAGAGCGAGTTGACTGTGAATGTGAGGGAATTCGGGGTTGAGCATTAAAATATGATTTAATATATCGAGCGCTTTGACGTAGGAACTGTCGTTTTCATTGTATTCTCCAAGATAGTCAAGGGAGATTGCATAGTGGTAGAGCCACTCTGGATGCTGGTAAGCGACATTTTTCTGCATGCTGATCGCTTTTTCAAAATGGTAAACAGCACGTTCTACCGTTTCTTGGTCGTGATTAAGATCGGAGAATTTAAGCAGGCAGTAGCCGTAATTGTAGTGGTAGGTACTGTTGACCTTCAGGTTCAAAGCTCGCTCGAAAAAGCGACAAGCGCGTTCAAAGTTTTTATCGTCTTGATCGATTTCAGCAGCTGAAACGTGGGCAGTGGCAATGCCAAACCATAAGCGGTGAAGAGAGCGGTTCAAGCTTAAGCCTTCCTGGAATTTTTCAATTGCCTGGTAGTAAAAGTCGACGTCTTTGAAATAGGTTGCCGTTGCCATGAGGCACATTCCATACGAGTAATGGACGTTAGGATCTTCTGGAGCATCTTCTGCCAATTCCTCGATCTTGTTTTCAGCTTCGTGGAGAAGCTCTAGCTTTTCAGAGAAAAGCCCAAGATAGGCTAAGGCTTCTGCCCAGATCCCTACGAGCTGAATGGCCTGCGGGTTACACTGATGTCCACGATGACACTTTTCTACGCAAGAACGGAGCTTTTTGATATCTCGAAAATGGAGCCCACTTTCTAGAAGAAGCTCGGCCCATCTTGTCCATAGTTGTTCATCATTCGGACAGAGTTGTGCAGCAGCAGAGTAGCACTCGCTTGCTTGTGAATAGTGGTCTTCGTCATGGGTATAAATGTAGATCTCTTTCAGCGTATCGGCGAGTCTCAGCCATCCGGTATGAGAAGAGATGGTGATAGAGATACTGTTTTTGTAGCAATTGATCGCCTTGACATGAAGGCGCAAGTCGTTTGTTTTTTCACCGAGATTGAAATAGACGTCGCCAAAGTTTAACCAGAATTCTGCGGAGAAATCGTCTTGATAAAGGGTTGCTTTTTCATAGGATTTTAAAGCGAGGTTGAGGTCAGTGGCTTCTCCTGAGATTTCAGCAAGCTTCATCCAAAGATCTCCGAGATCCCAGTAGAGATCAGCTAAGACATCTTGGGATTGATCGGCAATGAGGGTGAGAGCTTTTTCATACTTCTTTCGGGCATGTTGAAAATAACTAGGCTCAGCTTTACGGATTCCAAGAAGGTACAAAGTGTTGCCCCAGGCGTGCCAAGCTTCAAAACAATTTGGATTTAAGGCTGTAGCTCGTTTGAAGCTTTTTCCTGCTAAAATGAGTTCTTCTTCATTTCCTTCTTCACTGCCGTATTCAAATAGTGCTAGACCTTGCTGGTAAAACAAGTTAGAATTTGCGGGATCGAGTTTGATGGCCATCTCGAAAAAACGGAGACCAGAAATGTCACCATGAAGGAGGCAAAACTCGCCTTTTTTGAGCAGAGCTTTACTTAAAACAGTGTAATCACCTGTTTTAGGAAGCCCCTCAAGATCAAGAGATTGATCTTCTGGAAGCTCGAGGTTTGAGGAAGGTTTTAAATGCTCAGCCTTTGCCATGTGATGCTCAATCTACTTCAGAAACGAATTGGTGATTATAGGTAACCTTCGGAATTTTACACAATGCTCAGAATGGGCTCAAAATACCTTTTGAGCGGCATTTTAATAGTTTAAAGATGGATCATAAACTCAGGATAAACAGTTTAAAAAAAAGTTCTCTTTACATAAAATTAATGAGACTTGTTTTTACTTGGAATTGAAGATATGACGTTTATTTATGAAAGAATTATCCGTGTACAAGATACGGATGCAACAGGTGTCTTATACTTCGCAAATCAACTTCAAATTTCATTAGAAGCTTTTGAAGAATTTATGCGAGTGTCAGGATTTTCTTTAACCCAGATGGTGGAGCAAAAAAAATTTTTACTTCCTATCGTCCATTCAGAGGCCGATTATTTTCTTCCGCTCACAATTGGAGAAAAGGTCGAGGTGGCCCTAAATTTCACCCATATTGGAACCACTTCGTTTACTTACTCCACAGAGCTTAAAAGAGAAACTAAGCTCATAGGAACGGCATCAATTGTTCATGTCGTCTACTGCCCAGAAAAAAAGCAATCGGAACCGATCCCAGAAAAATTAAAATCTATTATTTACAAAGGAGAAGAGAAATGAGCGTTCAAAAGTCCCACTTTGGCATTCCAAGTATGGAAAGATATATTGAAAGAACTCTGTGGACTTCTGCCACATTTATCACAGCGAATATGCTTGCTTCGATGTTCTTCAGTAACCAATCCGTCATGAATCGAACCGTTTTTAGTACTCTTCAAGCTGGAACATTCATTTATTTATTTGAAAGTACTTTTGTCGAGGATAAGGTTAAAAGCTATAAAGAATCTTTTGATGGAGAAACAGCTCATAAAATGATTGACTATGCCCTATTTTTCTTTATAGCTGCGACTCCTATTGTCCTCGCTCGAGGTATTACAACTTGGGTTTTCCAACCCCTTTCACTCAAATTAGGAATTCAAATCGGAATTTACAACTATGCCGCAGGGGGAGTCGGAGCGTTGATTTATGAGAAGATTTTTAAAGGGGACTCCCCTGATGAACCACCCCCAAGAGATCCGCCACGCGTGAGATCTCACCCTTTGCGAGGAGAAGACCTACGAGGAGAAGATCGACTTAGAAGAGACCCGCTTGCAACACCTGGAAAAACAAAAGGCCACAATTCTTACTAAAATGTAATAAACATAATTATAAGCGTTGTTATTAATATTGTCCTGTTTTATAAATTAGTCGTCTTTTATAGAAAAGTGGGTGATTTTAATGTCTTGTGTTACTAATTTATATTCTAAAATGCGCACGACTGTCGCTGAGACACTCGATAGCGTTATCAATCCTGACTACAAAGCAATTGATAAAGATTTAAAGCGGATTGAACAATTTTTAAATAAGGCGGGCTGGGTTCCTGGGGTTTCAATTGCCACTGGAGCTGCTAGGGAGTCTTTGGGGTATCTTGAGGTTGTCATCGGTCTAGCGCTTGGATGTTTCCACCAAGCAGCTGCTCGTTTTGCGAGAGACGAGAAAACCCGAGAAAAGTTTTACAAATCAGCTGAGATTGATTTTTCTTACTGTGTCAATGGAATGGGGAATATCTTCAGAGGGAAGCTTGAGCAAGCACCACTTTGGGCGATCCCAGCACTTGTTTACAGTAAACTTGTTCTTGTTGCATACGATGCGATTGCTCTTCGTCTTAACTACGGTCATGAAGAAAAAGAAGGTCGAGAAATTCAACTTCTCCGTAACTTTGCAAACGATGCAAAGGTTTAAGAGTCATTTTTTATATGATCTGTCCTTATACGATAGTGTCACCCTTGGGTGGCACTATTTTTTTATAGTTGGGATTTGAGTCCTTTGGAAGGTTCTTCTTCTAGAGGGTAAAAGGCGATGGGGATTTTAAACTTCGGCAGATAGCTCTCTAAATAGTCTTGTAGTTCTTCTTGATGATACGACTTAGAGCTTTGAATGAAAGCAACTGGGCGCATCCCAAACTCTTGATCTTGCTTAGGCTCAATCCGTACATCAATCATTCCCTCAACTTGTTTGAGATAGGTTTCGATCTCTTCCGGGTAGATGTTTTCACCTCCACTGATAAAGAGGCGGTCTTTGCGACCATGGATTTGTAGGCCTGATTTAGGAGAGTAGATTCCGAGGTCACCTGTCGCGAAGTAACCATCAGCATCTAATGGAAGAGTCAAAGACTTGTGCTCATTGAGATAGCCGAGGAAGAGCGTTTTGCCTCGGACGTGAATTTCTTGCTCGGCATCGATAGCAATTTCTCGGTAGGGAAGAGGATGTCCTAGAGAAAAAGCCGAACAGTCTGTTGTGAATTGGGTGCAGATTTGGGAGCTCATTTCGGTCATCCCATAGGAGGGAAAAACTGGAAGTCCGCGTTCGCGACAAGTTTGTACTAGAGAGGCGTCAATCGAGGCTCCACCAATTAAAATGCTTTTGAGTTGATGTTGTACTTTTAAGAGGTCAATATCGGAAGCGCTGTCGAGAAAACGTTGCAACTGTGTAGGAATAAAAGAAACATGCGATGCTTTGGCTCTCAAAACGGTTGCAATTTCATGCGCTTTTCCTTCAGGAAAGACAACAGTGGCACCGGCTAAAAATGTGCGGAAAAGCAGAGCGATTCCAGCAACATGATAGAGAGGAAGCGAAAGGAGCCAGCGATCACCGGGCTGAATGGGCAGGTAGGCATTTGATCCTAGAGCGCTATAGTAGTGATTTCCTAGAGAGTGGCAGGCAATTTTAGGGGCTTGCGTGGTCCCAGAAGTCATAAGATATGTGGCATGAGCATCCTTATCAAGAAAGTAGGAATCGGTCGAGGGAGAGGGTGCATTTTTTAAAAGGGTTTCAAATGAATGCGTGATTTGTTTCATCTGAGGAAGCTTTTTTTGGAGGGCTTCGGGATAGAGAAAATAAGTTGCCGTGAGGGCATCAAGCGTTTGTGTGAGCTGATTGAGGGGAGAATAAGTATTAAGAGGGCAGCAAATAGCTCCTAGGCGAAAAAGAGCAAAAAAGAGAAGGGGGCTAGGAAACTCTAGTGTGGGGTAGACTGCGACACGGTCGCCAGATTTGACTCCTTGCTGTTTTAAAGCTGCAGCCAGAGTTTCAATCACCTGATGGCAAGTCTTATAATCCCAAGTCGTTTGTCCGTTGATTAAGGCAATTTGCTTAGGGTTTTTTCTTCCGTGATAGCTAAAAGGACACTCAAATGCATTCATGTGCTATGACACAGCCCGCTCTTAAATTCCACTTTTGGGGAAAGATGAGCTTTCCCTCGTTACATCTAATAGTTTCTTCAAAGAGGCGATCCTTGAAGAGGCGATAGGTGTCGAGTCCCATCGGAACTTGTGGCAACTGAAGGCGCGATGCGACCTTTGCCAAGAGACCTATTCCTAATTCACTTTCATAGCTACTACTTAAAATAAAATCGATGTCTTTTTGTTTTGCTTCTCTTAAAAGAGGGACGAGCTTGGTGCATCCCCCCATCAATGTGGGCTTGATAATGAGAGCTCTAAGGTGGGGAAGGGATAGGTAAGATGTTGAGGGAGCCAAGCGCACGGTTTCATCAAGAGCAATCGGAAAAGGGAATGCAATGTAGTCTTCGAACGTTTTAAACGGCTCTTCTAAATATTCGAAGGTGTCTGGTGCAAAAGAGCGTGCGAAGGTCATTCCTTCTTCAAATGTCCATGATTGATTGGCATCGACTCGCACCTTCATTTCATCAGGGATGAGAGTGAGAAGCTCTTCGACTAAATCGATGCTTTCCTCAAGATTCAGGTGACCAACCTTGATTTTGACGGCTTCATATCCTGTGAGGTTTCGGCCTTGAGCGCGCATGTCATCAGGTGTACCAGCAAGCAATGCATTGACGGCTATGGGGGTAGAAGTTGTTGGCAAAGTCAAATCCAAGATTGCAGATTCGATCCCAAAGTGAACAGAAGGAGAAAGGTATTGAGGGTGCCACTGCTCATGCAGCAAGTGAGGAAGCTCTTCTAGAAGTTCAGCCTTTGCTTGCTCGTAAGATTCGTCGCTAAAGTTCTCGAGTGGTGCGATCTCTCCCCAGCTTTCAGCTCTGTCTTCTCTCTCAAGTTGGAGAAGAAGACCTTTCCTCTCTTGATTGCCAAAGGGGCGCTTATATTCGTGTACAGTTGCAGAGTGGGGCGTCATATAAACCATCCAATTAAAAAGGCTAGGGTGTAGAGAGACATCCACTTTCCTGTTTTTGGAAGAAGGGGTTCTAGTTTTGTTTCTCTATGTGCTGATTTGATTAGAGGCATGGCGGGAAGTAGGGCGAGCGAGGCAAGCAAGCAGCCAAAATGTTTTCCTGTCATGACCACAAGCGCAATCGGAATGATACCCGCAATCAGCAGGCATGCGATGTACTCATAGCGGCCAAATGTTAACCCGAATCGAACTGGCAATGTTCGTTTTCCTGCGGCTTGGTCTTCATTGATGTCTCGCATATTGTTACTCGTTAAAATGGCTGTGGAAATAAGTCCAGGTGCTAAGCCAGCTAAGATGGCAATACCTGACAGTTCGTGCGTTTGTAAGTAGACAGTTCCTGCCACAGCAACGGGTCCAAAAAAAATCAGGACAAACAAGTCGCCTAGCCCCAAATAAGCAAGAGGATAGGGACCTCCGGTATATAGATAGCCTAAGACAATCGAAAGAGCAGCTAACATGCCAATCACCCAGCCGCCTTGAGCGATTAAATAGAGAGCAATAAAAGCGGCAAAGCCAAAGGTGATGGCTGTCACTTTTTTCATGGTTTCAGGCGAAACAAGACCGGATTGTGTCAAACGACGGGGACCCTTGCGATCATCTGTATCAGCACCTTTGCGAAAGTCAAAGTAGTCATTGGCAAAGTTGGTTCCGATTTGAATGCTTAAACCAAATAAAACTGTCAGTAAAAAAATCAAGGGGTGAAACACCCCTTGTTTAAAGGCTATGACGCTTCCAATCAGAATGGGTGAGAGGGAAGCAATAAGCGTTTTAGGGCGCGCCCCTTCGATCCAAACATTCATGGTCTTTTGGGGAATTGTCTAAAGTTTGGTTTTCTTTTTTCGAGGAAAGAGCGATGTCCTTCCTGCGCTTCTTCGCACATGTAGTACAAGAGAGTGGCGTTTCCTGCGAGCTCTTGAAGTCCTGCTTGCCCATCACAATCTGCATTGAGTGCCGCTTTTAAACAGCGCAATGCTAATGGTGAATGTTCGAGCATTTTTTCACACCACTCAACAGTGGTTCTTTCTAAATCATCATAGGGGACGACATGGTTAACAAGTCCCATGTCGAGCGCCTCTTGCGCTGTGTATTGGCGACACAAATACCAAATCTCGCGCGCCTTTTTTTGCCCAACGATGCGGGCAAGATAACTTGCTCCAAAACCGCCGTCAAACGACCCCACTTTTGGTCCAGTTTGACCAAAAATGGCATTGTCAGCAGCAATGGTTAAATCACACATGACGTGAAGTACGTGCCCGCCTCCGATAGCATAACCTGCCACCATCGCAACGATTGGCTTGGGACAAGCGCGCATGTGTTTTTGGAAGTCGAGAACATTGAGACGATGGACTCCTTCACCATCAGCATAGCCAGCATCACCGCGGATAGACTGATCACCCCCAGAGCAGAAGGCGTGTCGTCCTTCACCAGTTAAGATGATCACCCCAATTTCTTCGTCATTACGTGCATTTTCTAAGGCCTTGATCATCTCAACGACAGTGAGAGGGCGAAAGGCGTTGTGAATGCGAGGTCGGTTGATGGTAATCTTGGCAATCCCACCATATTTGTGATACTTAATGTCAGTGTATTCTCCAGCAGTTTCCCAGTTTATTTCTTGCATGACGCTTGCTGACATAAAAACTCCTTAATTTTGTGAGCGCACTCAGTTGGATTTTCTAAATGAATTGCGTGACCGCTATTTGAGATCAGGTCAGTCCTGACTCCCATTTGTGCAAGTTTATTTCGAATCAAATGGTACTTTATATCACGATCCCCAAATAAAAAAAGGGTTGGGAATGAAAATTTTTCAATTGCTTTCCAGCAGGAGGGTAAGACACCAGGGCTCAATTGCTTAAAAGTTGCAATAACGTCTTCAGGATCATTTTCCATCCGCCTTTTAAAAATCTCAGGAAAATCGGGGCGTTGACGCAAGTCGGTAAAAAGTGGTTGGGCATACCATTTTTCCAGAAAGGCTTCGAGCCCGTCATTTCTGATGAGATGACACCACTGCTCATCCGAGTGAAGTCTTGCTTCACGCTCCTTTGGATCGTCAATCCCGGGGTTTGCGGAGAGAATAATGAGGTTTTCAATGAGCTTTGGGTGGCGCGAAGCAAAGTCGAGAGCGAGGCGTCCGCCCATTGAGTAACCTACAAGAGTTACAGGCTTGTTGATCCCTTCAGGAGAAGTTAATGTTTGATACGGACCTGGAAGTTGCTCTAGGAGTAGGGCCCAATCTTCTACTCCACCTAGGAAACCATGAATGTACGTGATCATCAGATTTAAAAATTGGTTTTACTTGAATTTTACCCTTCAGAGAGTTTAAATTCTTTGCAAAAAAAAGATAGTTTTGGAGCAACATGTCTACGATTTCTTATTTAGCATTCAATTATTCGAGTTTTGATGAGCTATTTCGTCAATACAAAGAAGATAAATCGTCCTTCAGCCTATTGACTCATCTTTTTTATAACTACGCAGAATGCACTTGGTCTTCATCTTTAACGCATGGTGTGACAAGAATTCATTTTGCTGACAAAGAAATATCTGTTGAAACACCCTTAAAAGCTGAGTTGACTCATATGGTGGTACAAACTGTGAATTGGGTCATGTTAGGGACATTGTTTGCATTTCAACCAAGCGTTGCCATTCCGATTTTAGCTTTGACACTCGCAGGGAAGCTTTATCATACATTGGTGTTGAATTCCCAATTATCGATTGCTAATGATCATGCAAACCAAAGTCAGCAAGTGACAGATCAAGGCCAAGATGAGGTAGATCAAAGTCAGTTTGATACGATTCAAGAGTTACCTGGACTTTCTGAAGAACAAAACTATGTGTGGCTTAAGCTGCCTCAATTTGAAATAAAGCAAATCAAAGATCATTTAAGTGATTTCCTTAACGAGGATCAGCTCAATCAAATTGAACGGGATATTACATGGGTTCTTGATTTCAACCAAGCATACCCAATAACTTGTAAAAAGTTGAATTTTATGATCTGTTACCTAATACAAAAAGCCCAACTCGAGCAAGATATTGAGCTGATAGACGCTCTTTTAGAGCTGAGCAATAAATCAACAGTTGTTCACAAAGGTGATGAGATCAAACGTCTATATGAAGAGTATGTAAAAAAATCATCCCCTTTAGAGAACTATTTTGTCTTAAGGTTTTATACATACTTTTTTAGGGGAGACAAAGCAGTGAGCACACTTTCTAGCTTTATCAAGGTAGTTACGAGGGATATTAATGATTCTAATCTCAATACTACCGGTATTCAATTGCGCCAAAAGCTTGCCAACGGTCTTAGGGAGTTTCAAAAAACGCAACTAGAATTAAGAGAAGATTTTGGGTTTTATAACAAGGGACTAGATAACAAGGGATGGTACAAGAAAGCTCCCAGTGATAAACAAAAACTTGGAGAGCTCCCTTTTCTCTCAGAAAGAGAAGTTGTCTATTTGCTTTTATCCCTTGGTTTAGTTTCTAAGCAGGAACAAGCATCTAATGATTGTCAAAAGGTCGATTTTTAGATGAAGTTGCCCTCTTAAGGATTCTTACGTAAAAGCTTCAAGAGAGCTACTCGATGTTGTAAGAACTTCTTTGACGTGGCCAATGATTTCCTTGTGCAAAGCGACATTTTCATTGCGATCCGTTTGCATCTCGAGAATTCTCGAGTTTGTTGTGCCACTTTGAAGCGCGGTTTCCAGTTCTACGAGAGTTGTGACTTTTTCATAGTCGAGCCCAAAGAGAGGGGCGGCATGTTCTAAATTCAGGCCGTGAGGAGTCGTAAAGAATTGCTGAAAGACCGTTTTTCTCTTTGCTATGGGAAGAAATGAGAAGATTCCTCCTCCATCGTTATTGATCACAAGTAATGTGATCGGTTGGGGAGAGTCTTTGAGCTGGGCAAGAGAGGTCAGGTCATGCAAAAAGGTGAGATCTCCCATGATGGCGAGCAAGGGTTTACGGAGCCCTTTTGCGATTCCAGTTGCGGTAGCAATATTGCCATCAATCCCAGACACTCCGCGATTTCCAAATAAGGGGCCACAATTCTGTTTCGGAGCAAAGAATGCATCAGCTTCGCGTATGGGAAGGCTATTTCCAATGAATAGGCTACGCTCTTCATCCATCCAACTCGAGAGATGGTGGAAAAGGGTAGGTTCAGTAAGCTCTTCTTTTTCTTGAAAAAAGTGCGTGAGTGTTTTTTGAGTGATCCGGTTCATTTCTTGCCAGCAATGAAGCCAAGGAGCGGGTGCGCGCCCTGGAAGGTGCTTACTCAGTCCTTCCATGACTTGCCAAGGGTCTGCTACGACCCTGTGAGTGAGCGAGTGGAGGGGGTCCATACGCCATTCGTGATCTGCCACGAGAGCATGACACTTTGGTTTTTTCAGCCCAATCCATTCGAGCAATTTTTTGGAGACAAACCTGTTGCCAAACTGGAGGATTGCATCGGGTGTGAGATCTTCATTCAAGGACATACTTTTCAAAATGAGGTCGTAGGAAGGGACCATCCCTTCGGCTTGGACATGCGAGCGCAGTGGTGAGAGAATATCGGGGAAGAGAGGCCATTGTAGCAGTCGTGAAAGGGTGAAAAGGGGCTCTAATGAGGTGTTTGGTGGGAGGTCTCCGACAACGATGACACCCTTTTCATGTTCGGAAAGCTCATCACACAGTTGCTCAATTTGAATTTCAGCCAGGTGCTTTTCTCCAAGACAAATTTGGGTTTGAGACCCTTTAATCGAACGTTCATAGGAAGGGTGTGTATTCTCTGCCTCGTTTTCGAAAAAAGGCTCACGAAACATGCAGTTGAGTTGTACAGGGCCTGCTGGAGCTGAAAGGGCTTGGGTAAGTGCTGTTGCAATGGTTGATCCGATGAAAGAAGGAGAAATGTGTGCATCCGGGCAAGGGATGTCTTCCTGCCAGCGGACGAAATTTTGAAACATTTTCACTTGGTCAACAGTTTGGTTTGCTCCTGCATGGCGCAATTCAGGTGGGCGATCTGACGTGAGAAGAATCATTGGAACATGATCATTGTGAGCTTCCATAATCCCAGGCATGAGGTTGCCGACAGCTGTTCCTGAAGTGACAATCACAGCTGCGGGAATTCCTGTAGCTTTGGCATAGCCTAACGCGTGAAAACAAAGGGCTCTTTCGTCAAAATGGACAAAGGTATTTGCCAACGGATGCTCACTTGCTGCAACAGTAAGAGGAGTGCTGCGAGATCCAGGTGCGATGCAAAAGTAGCGGATCCCTTGATGAATCAGCTCTTTGATGAGGAGCTTTGCCCACTTTTCGTTTAATTCGCCTGTTCGACTGCTCATGTTACTCCCATAAGATGAATTGTGAAATTTTATGTCCCAGTTCGTCCCATTCTTTTTCTGGAATAGAACCAGGGACAATTCCCGTACCCGCAAATAAGCGCAGTTCGTTTTCTTGAATCAAAGCAGAGCGAATGGCAACGAGTATGTGAGCTTCTTCAGGAGAAATCCATCCAACAGGTGCGGCATACCATCCTCTGTCAAACGTTTCTAATTTGCGGATTTCTTTCAAAGCAGCTTCCTTGGGTCGGCCTCCAACAGCTGGAGTGGGGTGAAGCGCATGAATTAAGCTTGTGTCGTCGATTCCTTCGTTTAATTCGCCTTCGAATAGATTGTAAATGTGTTGAACGGTTGAGGTTTGAATGATCTGATCTTCATTTTGCTTGGAAAGTGTCGTGCACAGGGGGGCAAGTCTTTTTTCTATCTCTTCTTTGACCACACCGAACTCATGCATTTCCTTGGGATTTCCAAGAAGCTCGGTTTGAAGAGCCTGATCTTCTGCATCTGTCTTTCCTCTAGGGCGGGTTCCAGCAATGGCTGCTGTTTCTACTTTTGCGCCCTTCCGAGTATAGAGAGATTCAGGAGTGGCTCCGACAAATGCTTGATCTCTAGAGAACTGGTAAGCAAAAACTGTGGCAGTCGGAGACTTTCCTTGCAAAGCTTTGCAAAAAGCAAGAGGTGACAAAGGCTTTTCAAATTCAAAAAGGCTTGCGCGCGCAAGGACAATTTTATCGAGAGATTTTTCTTGGATTTGCTTTAAGCTCTCGTTGATATTTCGGTCCCAAACTGGAAAGGAAGGAGAATCGAGGCGGCTGGTTGCTTTTTGAGAAAGAGGAGAAATCGGTGCAGGATTAAAATGAATTTCTGAAAGGTCAAAAGCTTCGCTTGTGCGGTTCACACAAAGATAGGTCATTTCACCGCGCGCTTCAATTTCTACGAGTGGGAGAACATAACGGCAGTGAGGAAACGTTTTCCAGGTGTCGAATTTTCTCTCATAAAAATCCATCCCGCCAAAAAAACGGGGCGACGCGCTTAAACGGTGGAAAGAAGGGACTTCGTCAATTGTGTAAGCGGCACCAACTCCTGCTATTCGCAATCCAGTTTTGGGGGTTTCAAAGTAGATTTTGGGGTAGAGGGTTTGTCGTTCAAGCCAGGCAAGTGGGTCAATTCCTGGAATAGGAATTTCAATGCGCATGAAGGGGAACGTGTGATTTTTGAGCGTGACCATCTCAGGTTTGAAGGGCGTTTGGACAAGCGCTTTCGTGATGAGATCATCGAGATTTAAAGTTCGTTCTGACAAGGGACTTTTTCTCCAACATAAAGGGTCGTAACTCCAAGGGTCATGGGGTGAGCCTTCACCCGAACAAATCCAGCTTTTTTCATCAGGTCACAAAAAGCATTGCCACTTGGGAATGTTTCAATCGTTTCGTTGAGATAACGATAGGCTTCTTTTTGCCTTGAAATGAGACCACCAATGTTGGGCAAAACATGTCGCAGGTAAAAGAGATGGAACCCTTTAATCAGCCGGTTTTTGGGAATCGAAAACTCTAAAATTAAAAGCCGTCCTCGAGGTGTAAGAACGCGCATACATTCTCTTAAGCACTTTTCTGTATCTTCAACATTGCGGATTCCAAAGGACATTGTCACACAATCAACTGACTCATTTCCAAGGGAGATATCTGTTGCATCACCCTTTGTTAAGGTGATTTGATGCGTGTAAGGTTTGTCGATAATCTTCCTCTGTCCTAGTCGGATCATTTCTTGTGAGAGATCAATCCCAAGGGCTGATTTGACCTGCTTGGCTTTTTTCACAATAGTGATGAGCTGATCCGCAGTTCCCGTTGCCAAATCAAGCAGGCGAATGTCGGGGTTTTGGGGGAGATATTGAATGAGTTTTTTTCTCCAGTGGATATCAGCACCAAAAGAGAGCAAATGATTCAGTAGATCATACTTTGGAGAAATTTGATCGAACATCTGCCAGACATTTTTTCTGGAGCGCTCTTCACTTTTGGCTTGCATAATCGCGTGACCCTTACCTTTAAAGAAAAAATAGAGACTGTAGCAAAGTAGACGCAATAATGACAAGGGATAGGTTTTTCTTCTTTTCTCTACATTCTCCGTTGATAAAATAGTTCGAATTCCTGCTGCTGAATGCGTAAAGAGACTTATCAAGCAGTTGATGAGTTTTGACTTGAGACTGAGTAAGTTTTAGATAGTATCATCATAAAATGAATAATTCTTAGTCACCTCCTGGAGAAAATTTCATCGTTGCCTTCCTTTGAAAGCCCAATTTGGGCTTCCTGTATCAGTCGCCTTGAACGTTTCTTCCATAAGCCCCTCTTATGACGACACTATCTAGAGTATAAATATTTTTTTAATTTTGAAGCGTTTTTTCTTAATTTCTTGTAAATGTATTATTTGTGTAATTATGTTTTATTTTTAAATTAAAATGTGTTATAATTTTTAATTTGAAAGATTGGGGAGTTTTTATGAGTTTAACGTTAAGTCAAGGAATAGGGCCGTCTTCTTCACCTGTCCGTACAAATCATCCTTCTGAAGGAGCAAGCGGATGGAAACAAATTGCCCGAGCGGGGGCCTGTTTAACAGGCTTGGCAGCAGTCATATTTGGAACTGTTGCGTTAGTACACTGGTCTTTTCAGACGGAAGATGAGCCTCCTAAAGATTGTGATTCGGTGATTGCCCACTATAGCCAGGATGCTCCAACAACAGTATTGAATTCACTTGGAACTGTAGTCAGTATTGCAGCTCATTGGTTTGTTGCACAACAAAGGCCCTTGGATATTTGTCAGGCGGATGAAAGTTTAACACCAGATATAGACCTTTCCCATTTTCTCAGTAATCAATTACACCACGTAGAGGCTTCAGGGTTTACAGCAGATGAAGTAGAAGAGCATACAACAACTTTACAAGAATTGCTTGAGCCTATTGACGATTATGACGCATTTATTGAGGAGTTATCTCACAGTTATGAACTCTCTAAAGGAGGAGAAACATCTGAAAGTCCTACAGTGAATGGCTTTAAACTAGTTGGCGCGGGGATTTCTAAATTCGTTTTGACTCATCCGAAACTTCCAGGACTTGTGATTAAATTGCCTCAAGATTATAAAGCAACCCTTAAATCTCAGGAAGAAAATCCATTTGTTGGACCTCCAATTAATCGTAAACTGCTTGCAGATTTCCTGAGTAAAGCTCAAATCCAAGACTGGCTTACAGACAGAAAAATCTCTCGAGTGAAGACTCCAAATATGATTTACCTTCAAACATCGAATGGTGAGTACTTACTAGAGGAAAAGATCGAACGTTTGAAAAAAGATGCAATCGCGCAGCGCGCTCCACGGCTACTGTCAGATTCAGCATATGAAGTTCTTCCAACAGATGATTTTTTTCGACTGCAGCAGCAATTGAGTGTTCGTGACATGTTTCCGGGAACATGTAGTTATATAATCTGCTGTACCCCTAATCAATTTAACTATGAGAATCAACGCAACTATATCATTGTTTTAGAAAAGGACAACTCTGGGAATGAGGAGCCTAATATTGTGATTGTTGATGCAGATGAGCGTAAATGGTGGGCCGAAATGCCACAGCATGTTTTAGAGCAAATACGAGAGAGACCCTGACGAAACAGTTAATTAAAAAATATTTTTTAATATATTGATATTTATTGAATTAAATTAAAAGTTTGTTATATAATCTCTTGTGGAAAGAAGGAGGAGAGATGTCAGCTATATTCAATGGCGTTACATCAGTATTTAATGCTGTTCGTTCATTCCATATTCAAAAGTCTCAGAAGATCAATGTGTTAAAGAATTAGACGAAGCTTACAAAGCTCTAGCTCCTGATCTGACAGAGGTTTTTCCTCTATTATTGGACTCTACAGAGAGCTCTAAATTTTCTGCAGTTGAGAATGCGGTGGAGCTTTTGCAAGAAAGAGGCTTTATCCTGGATTCAGCTCGTATCAGCCGGTATGAAGAGGCCTTCAAAGCCTATGAAGACAACTTTTCAGGATTTTTAGGGGTTGTTAATGGTTCGTCTTTAGAAGAAAAGGCTCGAGAAGCTGCAAATCAAGCAGAAGCTCAAGGCTATAAAGATGAGAAGTTGAACTATCGGGCTGAGTACTTTCAATATTTGCTCAGAAACGATCGTTTATCTCGGAACTGATACAGAAGTGGGAGCATATGCCAATCTCATTGACATAAGAGAAAAGCTGCGTTTAAAGTTTCAAATGCGCTCCGATGAAAAGGTGCAAACCCACGGTCTGGAGCATTTAATCAGCGATAAAAATCTAGATCCAACCTTAAAGCCATATGTTGAGGTATATCTCCACGCAGAAGCTCAATACCATGAAAAATTTCAAGCTTGGTTTGATTCAAAACCAGGCGACTCCACTCGCATCCTACTAAAGCAAGCTCAAGTACAAGCTGTCACGCCTGGAGAAGAATCATTTGTATGGAAGGGAAGAGCTGAAGTTTTAGAAAAACGTGTTCAGCTGTTAGATCGAGTTGTTAGAGAAGGCTTTACGGCACTGTATGACGCATACAATACTAAAGTAGGCGAAGAAAGCAATGCTCTTCGAGGCCGTTTAAGTCAAATCGATCCCAGTCTTGTCGGAGAGTCTCGCTGGGGAAATTCAAGTTGGAAAATTGTTAGACTTTTCACATGGATGGGAAATGCTTATTCAGGATGGAAAAAAGGTGATGAGGCAGCTGATTTAAAACGAAAATATCAAGCTTTGCAAAATTATGCTAATGTTCCAATGCCAACCACTGCAGATGGTGTGAGTAGGTGGATGACTGAAAGACCAAGAGTTGAAGAACTACTTTCAGCGGAAAGAAAACAAAGCCTTCAGGAGAGTAGGGAAAGCTACGTACAAGAAGTAGCCCCTCACTTAAAGCATGAAACTTTTGAAGCAGTTATTGTGGGTACTGATGGTGAGATCTCACCTGAGCAAGAATTAAGAATGCTTTACCAGAGCTTGAAAGTCAAAAACCCCGACTTGAGACATATAGAAGGCGAACAAATCGAGTATATTGACAGAGCTAGAATGCTACGAGTCAAGGGAGAAGGATTCGAGGTCACAGTCGGGGCTCCTGCAGAGGCTTTAGCTCGTAGGTCAATTGCAACCACTTTGATGAAAAACGATGAGTTAGGAGAGGTTTCTTCGGTTCTAAGGGATAAAATCATCCCCCCTAATGTTGTAGGATTTGTGGAATGGAGCGGATCTTCTAAACGAGAAATTCTTTATGCTCAGCATCAAATTGGAACATTTGAAAATGTGGGCGAAAAGGGAGATCGAGACCTTCTGAAATCGAAAATTGTCGCGAGTGATCGGATCGTTTACGAGACGACTCCAGAAGGAGAAGTTAAGTTTAATGAGGGAGACCTTCGTTTTGGATGCTACGTTTTGGATTATGGAAAAGCACTTAAAAAAGCGTCCAGAGTAGTCAAAGCAGTTGCATTACCTGTTCTTCAAAGCTCCTATCCGAATGGAACCAAGGTGACTTTGAACCTAACGTCCATGAGCGTGGGATTGGTTGAAAATAAAGAAAAAAAGAAGATTTCAACAAAGGGTTCATTGAACTATTCGTTAAATGAAGAAAACCAAATTGAGTTGGCAGATGGGGAAGAATTTAACGCAACCCTGACGAAATTGGCGAAAAATAATGAGATTGGGCACTACAAGGGGTTGCCGAAACTTCGCGCAAACTTTGAAGGAATCTCCTGGAAAACAATTTGAGCACTTCGGAGCGAAGTGCTCAAAAGAGGATCATCTCACATCGGCATGCAGCCCGATGGTTCCAAACGGCTCGACCTTTGTTCCCACGCCAGCAGAAATGGATCCTGTGAAGAACTCCCAAGGTGGGGTCCAATTTTCTTTATCCAGACTTAAGTACATTTCTTCTCCTTCCACTAAAATGTAAAAGGTTCGAAGTGCCACGAGAGTTCCACTTTCAGGGGGAGTTTTGAATGCCAATGTGTCACCTGATAAGTCAAACTTTAAGGGGAGTTCGTCACCTTCGCGCACTTCCAAGACACAGTTGAGTGTTCCTTGTTGCATTTGCTCCATATGTTGAGGCCCGAGATCTCTGAGTGAGAGACAAGATTGCTCGGCCATAAGCATGGAACTTGCGAGAATCATAGGGATGAGATATTTCATGGTTTCCTCCTACTACATTTGTAGTATTTAGGGTTAAAAAATTCAAAAGGGAAGGAATTGACTCATGAGAATGAAAGTCAAAACCGTTCCAAATAAAATGAAAGATAAGCTTCGTTGCCACAAAGAAGCTTTTGCACTGGGTTGTTTCAGTAAGGCTTGTACTCTCTTGGTTGAAGGAGAAGAAAAGTTAAGAGTCAGGGGGGCAGAGGGTGTTGTCAGGGCTTTTTTAAGAGCAGATGCGACAGCTAGTGGGGCTTTGGCAGCTTTATCGCAGGCCATTTCTTGGCAAAGGTGGAGTTGATGAATTAGTCGCTTTTTAAAGGGGAGAAACCAAAAAAGAGGTTCAAAGAAAAAGAGAAAGTGGTGGACGAGATGATCACCCCAACGGATGTGCGCTTTTTCGTGGGAAATGACAGCAGTTTGTTCTTCTGTACTTAAGGTTTTGAAGTAAGCCTCTGAAGAGACAATTTTCGGCTTCCAAAAGCCAACGACCGCGCAAGAGGAAGTTTCAGAGCTGCGCTTGAAAAAGAGGAAAATGCGGCGTATCAATTTGAGGCAGGAGATCGTCACAATTGTCAAAGCTAGGCAATAGGAAAGAACGGGCCATGATTCATGAAGTAAGTCGCCAACGGAAAACCAGGTTGATCCAAGAAGAGACAGATGAATTCCACAGCCAGGTAAGCCATGATACAGTGCATAGACACTGATGATGCGGCTGTTTTCGGGAGCGCTGAAGATGGAGAGGTTGTGCAGATAGACCCAGTTTGAATGTGCGGCGGAAAAGAGATCCCATATCACTTTAAGAAAGGGGATCAAAAACAAACAGGCAAGAAGCCGCGGTTTTTTTAGTCGGGAAAAAAGAAAGATAATGCCTATTGAGAAAAGAAAGGACAAGGTGGCGCTAGCGTAGATATTGAGAATGAAGCGCGCAATCATTGTTGTTTCCTTTTGTACTCTTGGATCATTTCTTCTATTTGCTCAAGTTCATCAGGTGAGATGTCTTTTTGATGATCGAGAAAGTAGCTAAAAACCTGGACGGGTGAAGCCGAGAGCAAGCTCTTTTTGATTTTTTGGAAGAGGGTATTTTCTTTGGATTTTTTTAGGAGGTAAACGTAGCTGCGTCCGTCTTTTTGCCTACTTAAAACTCCTTTCTGGTAAAGGCGGCTCACAACCGTTAAAAAAGTCGTGTAGGCGCGATCTTTTCCTAAGGCAGAGTGAATCTCTCGTACAGAAAGAGCGCGTCCCTTTTTCAAAAAGAGAGAAATGACGCTATTTTCTAATTCACCAAATTGTTTCCGTTTCATGAATTAGAATCTACTACAATTGTAGTTTTAAGGGGAAGCTATTTTTTCCGTTTGCGGTCGCTTTCCTTCAGCAATTTTTTGCGAAGGCGGATCGAGTGGGGAGTGACTTCGACAAACTCATCGTCTTGAATGAAGTCGATAGCTTGTTCAAGAGTTAAAGCGCGAGGTGGGGTTAAGGTGAGACTTTCATCTGTGCCTGAAGCGCGGACGTTTGTCAGTTGTTTTTCTCGAGTGATGTTCACAGTTAAGTCGTTGTCACGGCTGTTTTCTCCAATGATCATCCCTTCGTAGACAGGGTCGGTTGGTTTGACAAAGAGGGAGCCGCGGTCTTGAAGGTTGAAGCAAGCATAAGCTGTGACTTTTCCTTCGCTAAGCGAGACGAGCGCGCCGTTTTTACGACTGGGGATTTCTCCTTTATGAGGAGCGTAATCGTGGAAAATCGAAGTGAGAATTCCGAGACCTTTGGTTGCGGTGAGGAATTCGTTGCGGTAACCAATGAGGCCACGCGTGGGTAGGTAGAATTGGATAGTGGTGATCCCGTGCTCGTTGGTATTGAAGAAGTGCATTTCTCCTTTGCGACGGTTGAGCTCTTCAATGATGGACCCAGAAAATTCTTCGGGGACTTCGATGTGGGTGGATTCGATGGGTTCGTGTTTGACACCGTCGACATTTTTCAGAATGACTTGGGGTTTGGAGACGAGAAATTCGAATCCTTCACGTCGCATTGCTTCCATGAGGATCGAGAGGTGCAGTTCGCCACGACCAGAAATGCGAATGGCATCTTCCCGTCCGGCAACTTCTTCGACTTTAAGAGAGATGTTTGATTTCTTTTCGCGTGCCAAGCGGTCACGGATTTTGTTCATTGTGACATGTTTCCCTTCTTTTCCTGCGAATGGGCCTGAGTTCACCTGAATTTCAACCGAAAGGGTGGGTTCTCCAAGTTCGATACTGGGAAGTTGATGGATGTTTTTTGGGTCACAGAGGGTATCGCCAATCATCATTTCTGGCGCGCCAGAAATGCTGACGATATCACCCACTCCAGCTTCTTCCATTTCGACTTTTTGAAGGCCTAAGTAGCCATCAATGCGAGTCACTTTGAAATTAGTTGGATGCCCGTCTTTGTCAATAAGAGCAAAGGAGTCTCCTTTCTTGATGGATCCCTCGAGAATACGGCCTGTTGCCTGCCGGCCTAAGTAATCGTTGTAGGAAAGGGTGCTGGCTTGCATGAGAAAAGGGAGATCATGCCGCCCTGGAGGCGGAGGAACTTTATCCAAAATCAGTTGGAAAAGAGGGTGTAAATCTTTCTTTGGGTCGTTTAGGTCGCAGATGGCGTATCCTTCAAGGGCTGAAACGAAACAGTAAGCAAAATCGAGTTGTTCGTCGGTTGCGCCAAGTTCTACGAAAAGATCAAAGGTTTTATCGAGAGCAGCGTCTGGGGTCGCATTGGGGCGGTCAATCTTGTTGACGACAACGATTGGATTGAGCCCCATTTTGAGAGCTCTAGAGAGGACGAAACGGGTTTGTGGCATGGGCCCTTCTTGGGCATCGATAAGGAGGAGGACAGAATTTACCATCCCAAGAACCCGTTCGACTTCTCCTGAAAAATCTGCATGTCCAGGGGTGTCGATAAGGTTGATTTTGAAATCGTCAAAAATCAAACTTGTATGCTTGGCAAAGATCGTGATGCCACGCTCTTTTTCAAGCTCATACGAATCCATCACTCTTTCAGGAACCGCTTCGTTTTCGCGAAAAATATTCGCTTGTCGAAGTAGAGCGTCCATAAGAGTGGTTTTTCCGTGGTCAATATGGGCAATGATCGCAAGGTTGCGAATCTTCTCTGGAGAATACATAAGCATGAGTGTAACGTTTCTGCGGAAAAAATGCACCCTTTTTTATGCGCAATATTCTGTGTTGTTTTAAGGCGTTTTTTGGTACAATAAAAGTGTTGAAAAGCATTTGCAAAAACCCTTGCTATTTTGGCAAACCTTTTCTATAGTTTGAAAATCGGGAAGCTGATGAAACGGATACCAAAAAGCTACAACGGTAATAAACCGACTTCGCGACAACTCAAGGACTTGCTTCCTGAAATTATGAATCAAATCTCTGGGAAAATCGATGAAAGTCCCAGGGAAGTTTTAGATGCTTGGGCTCGAATAGTAGGTCCAAAAATTTCAAAAATGGCACGTGCTGTGAGTTTTGAGTCGGGGGTTTTAAAAGTGAAAGTTGAGAATTCAACACTTTATAGTTTACTGACTTTACATGAAAAAGAACGGTTGCTTTGCGAGTTGCGCAAACAATTTCCCAAAGTGAACATACGCAATATTCTTTTTCGCATAGGTTAAACAAGGTTAACGAAATAGATAGGATATTATGACAATGACCAAAGACAAAGAGACTAAACCAGACTATACCGCAAGTTCGATTACGGTATTAGAAGGTCTTCAGGCTGTCCGTGAGCGTCCCGGAATGTATATCGGGGACACACAGGTGAATGGTCTCCACCAGCTCGTATACGAAGTCGTCGATAACTGTATCGATGAAGCCATGGCTGGTTATTGTACACAAATCCAGGTCACGCTTCACAAAGATAACTCTGTCACTGTAGAAGATGATGGACGTGGAATTCCAGTTGGAAAACACGAAAAGGAATCGAAGAAGCAAGGGCGTGATGTTTCAGCGTTAGAGGTCGTCATGACCATTCTCCACGCAGGTGGAAAGTTCGATAAGAGCACGTATAAAGTTTCAGGTGGTCTCCACGGTGTGGGTGTTTCTTGTGTGAACGCCTTATCTAAGCACATGCATGTGGATGTCTATAAGGAAGGAAAAGCTTACTCCATTGAGTTTTCAAGAGGAAAGGTTTCTCAAGACCTCAAGTTCGAAGGCGACACCGACAAGCGAGGAACCATTGTTCACTTTGTTCCCGATGACCAAATCTTTACAGTCACAGAATACGACTACGGCATTCTTCTCAACCGCTTAAGAGAGCTTGCTTTCCTTAACAAGGGAATCACCATTGTTTTCCGCGACGAAAGAGAAGCGGAAAAAGAGGAAGTTTCTTTCAATTATGAAGGAGGCATTTCTTCGTTTGTCACATACCTTAATGAAAACAAACATGCTCTTTTCGAAAAGCCGATTTACATCAGTGGGAGCAAAGAGCTGCATGATGGGCCAATTGAATTCGAAGTGGCAATGCAGTGGAACAACTCTTACTCTGAATCTATCTACTCGTATGTGAACAACATTGCGACTCGTCATGGAGGAACGCATGTTTCCGGTTTTTCTGCAGCTCTGACTCGCTCACTCAATCAGTACATTCGTAGCAATAACCTTCTGAAGAACGCGAAAGTTTCTGTAACTGGAGAAGACATGCGCGAGGGACTGACGACAGTCCTATCGATCAAAATCGCAAATCCTCAGTTTGAAGGTCAAACGAAGCAAAAGCTTGGAAACAGTGAAGTGGCTTCAGTTGTCCAACAAATTGTCGGGGAAGAGTTTTCAACTTTCCTCGGAGAAAACCCCCAAATTGCACGCACCATTGTCGACAAAGCTATTTTAGCTGCTCAAGCACGTGAAGCCGCAAAAAAAGCGCGCGAGTTAACTTTGAGAAAAACGGCTCTAGACAGTGGACGTCTTCCAGGTAAACTGAGCGATTGCCAAGAAACTGATCCGACAAAATGTGAAATCTATATTGTCGAGGGAGACTCTGCCGGTGGTTCTGCAAAAATGGGACGAGACCGTCGTTTCCAAGCGATTCTTCCGATTCGCGGTAAGATCATCAACGTTGAAAAAGCCCGTCTGCAAAAAGTTTTACAAAACGAAGAAGTCGGAACGATGATTTCGGCGTTCGGCTGTGGAATTGGAAAAGATAATTTCAACTTAGAAAAGCTTCGTTACCATCGCATCATTGTCATGACGGATGCCGACGTCGACGGGTCTCACATTCGTACTCTACTCTTGACGTTCTTCTACCGACATATGCCGGCACTTATTGAGAACAATTTCGTCTACATTGCGCAACCTCCTCTCTATCGCGTGTCACGTAAGAAGACAAGTCGTTACATCCATTCTGAGCGGGAGATGGACGAGTATCTCCTCAACTTAGGAATGAGCGATGTCACTCTTCGTTTGGCTTCACATAATGAGCCAATTGAGAAAGATGAAGTGAAAAGCCTCCTATACGCCATTTTAGAAGTGGAGCAATTGATTAGCTCGATTGAGCGTAAGGGGATCCCTTTTAGAGAGTTTTTAGCAGCTCGCAATGAGCAGGGGATGTTGCCTCGATATCATGTGATTCTAAACAACCAGCAGCTCTTTGTTTACTCAGATGACGAATTTGTCAGGCTGAAGAAAGAAAATGAAGAACTGCAGCGTCAAAAGCATGAAGAAACGCTCGCTTCGATTCCAGAGGAAGAGCAAACAGAAGAAATGAAGGCCTTTCACCCACGTCCGCTTTCTTTTGTCGAGCTATACGAAGAAGCAAAACTTCAAGAAATCATCACAAAACTTGCTAATTATAGCTTTTCTCTCGATCAATACTCTGTTGCTGAAGGCAAGCTTTTAGACATTATCGATGAAGAAGGAACTGAAACATCTGCCTATACTCTCAAAGAAGTGATCGAATTCCTCAGGAAAAATGGTCGCAAAGGAATCGAAATCCAACGTTATAAGGGTCTCGGTGAAATGAATGCCGATCAACTTTGGGAAACCACTATGGATCCAGCGAAGCGGACCTTGATTCAGGTAACCATTCCTGATGCAGTGGCTGCAGACCACATGTTTACTATGCTTATGGGAGATGAAGTCGCCCCTCGTCGCGCCTTTATCGAAACACATGCACTATCTGTAAAAAATCTAGATATTTAAAAGGAGCATCATGAGTTACACAGAAGGTGAAATCGTCGTCCCACGTAATGTCGAAGAGGAGATGAAGGAAAGTTATCTCCGCTATTCGATGTCTGTTATCATCTCTCGTGCTCTTCCCGATGTGCGCGATGGACTGAAGCCCTCCCAGCGGCGGGTCCTTTTTGCAATGCGTCAGCTGAATCTTTCTCCCGGAGCTAAACACAGAAAATGTGCGAAGATTTGCGGAGACACTTCAGGGGATTACCATCCGCACGGTGAGACTGTTATTTATCCAACGCTTGTCCGTATGGCGCAAGACTGGGTCATGGGATATTGCCTCGTACAAGGGCAAGGAAACTTTGGCTCCATTGATGGTGACCCTCCTGCTGCGATGCGTTACACTGAAGCGCGTTTAACACGTGCCTCTATGGCGCTCATGGAAGACCTAGATAAAGAGACGGTCGAATACCTTCCCAACTACGATGAGACCAAGCAAGAGCCGACTGTTTTCCCTGCGAAATTTCCTAACCTCCTTTGTAACGGATCTTCTGGGATTGCTGTCGGGATGGCAACGAACATTCCTCCGCACAATTTAAGAGAGCTTGCTCTAGCGACGACTCTTCTAATCGACAATCCAGCTGCAACGATCGAAGACATCATGGAAGTGATGCCTGCGCCGGACTTTCCAACAGGCGGCATGATTTGCGGTTACCGTGGCGTGAAAGAGGCGTATCATACAGGGCGCGGAAAATTGACTCTACGAGGCCTTCTCCATACAGAAGAAATGAAGACAGGCGACCGGCAACGGGTTGTGATTGACGAAGTGCCTTACAACGTCAATAAATCCCGCTTAATTGAGCGTTTAGCCGATCTCGTGAATGAAAAAACGGTCACAGGCGTTTCTGATATTCGAGATGAGTCAGACAAAAGTGGAATGCGCATTGTTCTCGACTTAAAGAAAAACGAAATTCCCGACGTTGTCATCAATCAGCTCTACAAATTTACTGATATGCAGATCACCTTTGGCTGCAACATGCTAGCGCTTGATAAGGGTCTGCCTCGCGTTATGAACATCAAGCAGATCATCAGTGCTTGGATTGATCACCGTATTGAGGTGGTACGTGCACGGACTCGCTACGAACTGAACAAAGCTGAAGCGCGTGCTCATTTGTTAGAAGGTTATCTCAAAGCACTGGATCATTTAGATGAAGTGGTGAAACTCATTAAGAAGAGTGCGAACCGCGATGAAGCGAAAAAAGGACTCATTGAGAAATATCAGCTCTCAGATCGTCAAGCAAATGCTGTTCTTGATCTTCGACTTTACCAACTCACCGGCCTTGAAAGAGAAAAAATCGAGGCGGAGTACGAAGCGCTGCAAGCTAAAATCGCTCACTACCGTGCTGTTCTTGCTAGTGAAGCTCTTGTTCGTGGCATCATCAAGGATGAGCTAGAAGAGGTGCAAAAACACGATAAGACCGAAAGACGTACACAAATCGTTCCTGCAGAAGAGGAATTCCAAATGGAAGACCTCATTGCTGATGAAACAGTGATTATTACGATTTCAGATGATGACTACATCAAGCGGATGCCTCTCACAACATTTAGAGAGCAACGTCGTGGTGGACAAGGCGTCATCGGGTTTGATACGAAGAAAGAGCATGACGGGTTGAAAGAGCTTTACGTTGCTTCAACTCATGATTACCTTATGAGCTTTACCAATCTAGGGCGCTGCCACTGGCTCAAAGTTTGGCAGATTCCAGAAGCGGGGCGTCGCGCGAAAGGAAGACCTCTCGTCAATATGCTTGAAGGATTGCAAGAAGGCGAGCATGTCGCAGCAGTCTTACGTGTCCGCAATTTTCAAGAAGAAGAAGCTTCTATCTTACTTGCGACCAAGCGTGGAGTTGTGAAGAAGACGCTGATCGATTCATTTAGTTCTCCACGTCGTAAAGGTGTTTACGCCATCAATATCGATGATGGAGATGAAGTGATCTCTGCTCACGTTGTGTGCTCTGAAGAGCAAGTCATGCTTTTCACACGTGAAGGGATGGCAGTGCGCTTTGATCAAGACCAAGTGCGTCCAATGGGACGGGTTGCTCGTGGCGTAAGAGGCGTGAAGCTCAAGAGTGAAACCGATGCTGTCGTTTCTTGTGAAGTGGTCACAGGAGATGAAACTGTACTCGTTGTTTGTGAACACGGCTATGGAAAGCGGTCAAGTGTCGAAAGCTTTAGACAGACCCATCGCGGTGGCGTGGGTGTGCGTTCAATTATCACGAGCAAGCGAAATGGATTTGTTGTGGGGGCCCTTGCTGTTGGAGACAAAGATAGTGTTGTCTTGATGTCAAGCAGCGGTCACACATTGCGTTTAGGAATGCAAGATATTCGTGTCATGGGACGTTCGACTCAAGGAGTCAAGGTCGTTAACTTGCGCGAACCAGATATTCTAGTCGCGATGCAGAAAATCGAACATATCGAAGACAGCGAGAATGGAGAGAAAGAAAAGTAAAGGGCTGTTCATCACCTTTGAGGGCGGTGAAGGCGTTGGCAAAACCACCCTCATTGAACGTCTCTATGATCATTTAAGGGAAAAAGGGTTTTCTGTTTTCAAAACACGTGAGCCTGGAGGGACAGAGTTTGGTAAACATGTCCGTGATATCTTGCTCCACCATGAAGGTTACTCGTTTGGAAAGAAGTCTGAGCTTTTTCTCTTTTTAGCGGATAGAGCGCAGCACGTTGAAGAAAAGATCTTGCCCCATCTCGAGGAAAATTCCATTGTTCTATGTGATCGCTTTAACGATTCAACCCTTGCTTACCAAGGAGTGGCCCGCTGTGTTGACCTGGAATTGCTGCGCACCTTTTGCAAGTTTGCCGCTTCCGATTTAACCCCCGATTTAACTCTCTTTCTCGATCTCGACCCTGCCATGGGCCTCGAACGCTCTCGAAAGAGTAAGAAACTCGGAGATTCTCATGACCGCATTGAGCGGGAAAAAATTGCCTTTCACACCAAAGTTCGTGAAGCTTTCTTGGGCCTAGCTCAAAAGGAACCGGAGCGGTTTCAAGTACTCGATGCCAGATTGGACTCTGATAAGGTGTTTGAGCAAGCAATGAGCGAAATCCAACCTAAACTTGAATGCATGTCATGTCTCAGTTAGACACTCTTCCTGGTCACCCTCAAATCAAAGCCTGTCTCAAAAAGTTGATCCCGGTGCCTCCATCGACTATTTTGTTTGAAGGCCCCAAAGGTGTGGGAAAAGCTGCATTTGCCAAAGCCTTTGCACATGCGCTCCTCTCCGATGCCAATCCTCACAAACTTGAGTCGGGAAATCATCCCGATCTTCGCGAACTGCATCCAGAGGGAAAAGCCCTCATGCATCCGATGCAGTCAATGAAAACGCTGATCGATGAAACGGGACTGCCCCCATTTGAGTCCAAGCGTAAAGTCTTTATCATTTATGAAGCAGATCGGATGCTTCCATCCTCGAGTAATGCCCTTCTCAAAACCCTAGAAGAGCCACCTTCTTATGCACACTTCATTCTTGTTTCCTCTCATCCAGAGCTGCTTTTACCAACCATCGTGTCACGTTCGCTGCAAATCACATTCTTTCCTCTGACAACAGATGAAATGTCAGCTCATGTAGAAAAGACCTTTAATCAGCCTGCAGCCGAGGCAAAGCAAATTGCGTGGCTTTCCCATGGAAATCTGAATAAAGCGGAAAAACTCGCGCAAGAAAAAGACGATCAGCTTCTGACTGTTATTGCTGAAATGGGGACAGCAGCCCTGCATCAAAGTTATCCCCACCTTTTTCGTTCCTTTGCAAAGCTTGAGAGTTTGATTGAAAAAAATCAAACAGATGCCATGGAAGAGGTTCTTGCAGCAGTTTACTATTGGTATCGGGATTTGCACCTTTTAAAGGCTGGAGGGGACCGCTCACTTTTGTTTTTTCAGGGTCAAGAAGAAGAGCTCAAGAAAAACCTCAACTGCCCTTTGCCCGAGCTTCCGGAGCTTCAACAACGGATGAAGCGGATCGAAGAGGCCTTAATTTGCCACATCAGCTTTCGTCACTGTCTGACTCATTTACTGCTATGACATCCACTCCCGTCAAAGCTTCAAACCGGTCTATCCTTTTTTGAGCTTCAAGATCTTTGACTTTACTGTCATAGAGCTCCGATCCTTTGAATATGCGAATGAGAAGCTTATTGAAGTGATGGTCGCAAAGGGGTTTTAGGTCTATCTTCTGCGCTTCATTTGCTTCAGAAAGTTGCACTCCAACTAAATCGATATACGAGGAAGGAGGTGCAGAACCCAATGAAGCTAGAACAGATTGTCCAAATTGAAGTTTCGTGAGCTCAGACACTCTAACTGTTGAGTTGAGCATGAGTGAAATTGACTCAGAGCCCTCTGGAAGAACAGCTCGGATCGGTTGAAGGGAGGAAATTGCGCTTAGCAGTTCAACAATTGCTTGTTGAAACTCTTCATAGCTCGCGGCGCTAAGGCAATTTTGTTGATAGCCCCCAAAATTTACCCCCAGCTGTGATAACGATTGTTGCTCCAGATTTGAGACAGTATGTTTGATGGATTCTTCCACAGTACGCTCAAGTTGTTTCACGATCGCTTCATGGTTTGTTCTCATATGTTCCATGGCTTCACCTGAGAGCTTTCCGTCTTCGAGGAAGTCTTCTAAAAGAGTCTCTTTTTCCCCTTCACTTGCTTCGAAATCCTCCCAACAGCTTAAAAGCTCTTCTTCAGTGAGGTTAAAAATTCGTTGGATTTGAGGCAGCAACATTTCACGTTCATCTACAGTCATATCTCTCTCTGTTTCCACTGGATGCTTTAGCTCGGGCTTTCCTAAAAGGCCGCGGATACAGAGAACTGTTTCTATGACGTAATTTGGGAGGTGAAGATATTTGCTACTGTTGAGCTCTTCTTTAGGGATAGGTTCCATAGAGAACATGTCGAGAACATTTCCATCTGTATCAGTTCCGTTTGCTAACATGTCATGTTCAATAGGCGAGATGTCTTTTTTTGAAAGATCGACTTGCAAAACTTTTGGAAAGGTTCCACTTTTAACATACAAGTAGGCTTGTCGCATTGCATAGATCATGAGAGGGGCTCCGGCCAGAAAAGAGAAGCTGAAGTAGGACTGACACTCTCCCTGGAGGTAGTAGGCCACAACGACCACGGACACAAAAATAGCCATCCTTTTCCATGTGTCTTTTGGGATAAACTGTATCCGATGCAGAGTTGAGGCAAATGTCCAATTGTCAAACACTTCAAAACTTGACGTCGAAAGGGAAGTGCTAGCTTCCTTGATGTTTGCTTGAACTAAAACTTGCCTGGCTTTGGACTTGATCGAGTCCGATGTTCCTGTAAAAGGCAAAAAGATAGAGGTTTGTTGCGTACTGACCGCATCTTGAACAATTTTTGCGACATCCACCATTTTTATGACCCCTTCGTCATTCTTCAAAAATTTCGCATAAATGATGCAGAAATTTAGAATAAACTTCAACTTTTAATGCCCAAGGCCTCACCGAAGGTACCAGCCACGTGAGCTTTTGGGTGGCTGCCCCATTTTTGAAGAGAGTTTTTGATGGCTTCAATTTCCTCATCAGATGCGAGGCTTAAGGATCGAACTTTGAGAGACCAAGGGGAATCGGTCCAATTTTTGATAAAGTAGGTGACGATACCCTCAATATCACCTGGCTGATCAAAATAATCAGTGGCAAGTGAGGCTTGAATATTTTTTAAGCCAGATTTTTCAAACAGTTCTTTCAGCTGGCCTCCTAAGAAGGGATGAGCCCCCGTGGCTAACAGACCTTGAGTTTGCAGTTCAAAGCCTCTGAACAACTCAGCAGTTGCTGGATAGATCGAAAAAGAACTGCGGTCGATTTCGCGACAGGCGAGAATACCACCTGGTTTGAGAACGCGCTTCATTTCATGCAAAGCTAAGAGAGGCTGCGGAATTGTCCAAAGCATGGCATGGGTGAACACCACATCAAAGGTACCATCATCAAAAGGAAGAGAGTGAACGTCTCCTTCATAAAAACTAAGGTTTTCAATGCCTCTGCGGTGCGCTTCATTTTGTCCCCACTGAAACTGCGTCGAGTCGAGGTCGATCCCAGAAACATGTCCTTTTTTTAGAAATCCTGCCAAGTCCACAGAGATGGATCCAGGACCGCAACCACAGTCTAAAAGATGGAAGTCTTCTTGCAAGTGGGGGAGAAGAAAGCGGGCCTTTTCTGCTGCGCGTCTTCTCGTAAAATGATTGATGGCATGCTCACCATATGAAAGAGGGTAATTCATATTAATCTTCCTTTAAGTCGTCAATTGGGTTTTAGCCAAATACTGTCGTCGTTTTCCCAGTTTGTTTTAAAAACAATGAATTCGAAAGGTTCGTCGTAGGGGTTTTCTGCACTGTGGATCTCTTCGGGCTCACAAGTCAAGGTGTCTCCTTCATGCAGGTGAACCACTTCGTCGCCAATAGTCATCATGCCTCGTCCTTTGAGGATGTAGAAGACTTCGAGCCCTTTTTCGTGATAGTGAGGAGGTACGATCGTATTGGGCGCAATTGTGAGAAGTTGAACAAGGGCTCCTTGGGAATTGAGATCTTCCATTCCTTTTAGAAGAATGTTTTTCTTATACCCTGTTCCTTCAACCCAATTCCGATCTTCTGCAGGAATGTACTTCATGATGTTTTTTCCTTTGGAAATCCAACAACAGCCTTGTAACAAAGAAGAAGATGGTCGACACCATTCATTGCTTTGTGAGGTGTAGCTTCTGTTGGAAGGTTATATACAGCAGCAATTTTATTTTTCGAAACCCCGGTTTCCCATGGAAAAGGCGGAGCAGTCGCTAGACGTTTCATCCAGAACATCGAAGCGAGATCAAGCCAATGGTAGGGCCAATTGAGCAGTTCTTGTGCATCTGCATCAATCAATTGGTTAAAAAAAGCGCGATCAAAGGAGGGGTTTTGGCAGATGAACACGGCTTTACCCCGCTCGATTCCTGAGCGGGCGAAAGAGGCTTTAATCTCTTCTGCGACTTTTTCTGGGGGCATTCCATCTTTAATATTGTCCCAAGAAAACCCATTGACTTTTAGACTTAGAGGGTCGCTTTTTTTCCACTCTTCAAAAGGGTGAAAGATGATGGTGTCAAAAGATTCAACGAGAGAGCCTGTTAGAACATCGACAATTTTGTAGGCGATTTCAATGACTTTGTGCTTTTTGGTATTAAGTCCATTTGTTTCTGTATCGAGAAAGATTCCGAGCACGTTCCTACCTTAAGTCAAGTCTAACCGAAAGATCATACCTTTCGGGGAAATTTTTTTACATTGTAATAGGCTATGAGTAGCGCAATGGCAACAATTGGATGAAAGATTTCGATATACACTGCGAGCCCAACATTGCCCCAAGCTGTATCGTAGTGACGAATGAGTTCTAAGTAGTGACCTACGGCAATTCCCCAGTCCCGAATTGTCAGAGCAATAACAGTTGCAAGCCAAAAGAGATCGTGAAACCAAATACTAAGAATGCCTAAAGCTGCAATGATGAAGTTGATGACTGAGACCTCATATTGCCACGCATCATTCGGCTTCCATCCTAGAAACTCTGCATAAAGTTCTGGATGGAAAACATTACCGTAAAATTTCTCCAACCCAATGATTCCTGCAAAAGCAAGAACCCAGATTAAAAATACTTTGAGTCTTCGTTGAGCTGAGCGGTCCTTTTTCAGACAAGCGATGTGAATAACTGCTCCAACGAACATCGCGCAAAAAGTAGAAATAAATAAAATTTCTATGAAAACCAACGAAGAACCTTTTTTCTTGTTGTTAAATTAAATTTTACACATTAAGAAGAAAAAGAAATCTTGTAAAGAGGATACACAAATGAATCGTGATGTTGTTGAGTTGCACATTGGACTTCAATCTAAAGAGAGAGAAGATTTATGCGACATTCTTCAAGGATTGTTGGCGTCAAGCTATGCTCTTTATTTAAAAACTCAAAGCTTTCATTGGAATGTGACAGGTCCAGCTTTTCATTCCTATCATCTCATGTTTCAAGATCAATATGAAGAGCTTGCAGAAGCAATTGATGAAATAGCCGAAAGAATTCGGATGTTAGGGGAGTATCCTGAAGGATCATTCGAATCGTTTACAAAAATGAGCCTAATCAAGTGTGCTAAAGAAGTACTTCCTCCGTTGCAGATGATGGAAGCATTGCTCCATGATCACGAGACGGTTATCCGCTATTTAAGAGATAAATTACCTTATGCTGAAAAGGTCGAAGATGGGGCGACGGCTGATTTCATCAACAAGCGGCTAGCAGTTCATGAAAAGACTGCCTGGATGCTTAGAAGCTCTCTCACCCAATTTTAATCGCCATCATCTTGAAAGCGACGCTGATGTTTTTTCTTCCACTTCATCCAACCAGGAACGCGGTAAAGTGAAAGAAGCAAGAGAATAATCACTGTCGAGGCACTAGCTAAAATGTACATCTTATTGGCAACCCCAAGTCCGATAGAAGCTGTTGCCCAAACACTGGCAGCTGTTGTCAGTCCTCGAATGCGCCCTCGGTCTCGCAGGATCACACCGGCTCCAAGGAAACCGATACCACTGACAATTTGAGCTGCAATACGTGAGGGGTCGGCGAGTCCAACGACACTACTGGGGTCACTAGGTCCCGTGACGTTGAACGAGATGAACCCGAAAAAACAAGCTCCCAATGCGACTGCAGCATGAGTTCGAATCCCAGCAAGGCCCACATGCCGCTCTCTCTCGAGGCCAATTATGGCCCCTAAAAAGGCCGCAAGTAACAGGTCTCCAGCTAAGCGCAATTCAGTGTGCCATTCCATGTTCATAGGGTGTTTTTCCTTTTGAAGATTTGATTTCCGTATTAACTCCATAGACGGGGGTTTGTAAAGAAATTTTTCTACATATGCGAAAAGACGAAAGATTTGCTATACTCTATTCCTGTTTCAATTTAAAATATGAATATGGTTGTTCCACAAAGAAAGTTTCGCGAGCTTGTGTTTCAGATGCTCTTTAGTCAGGACCTCAATGAGAGCTCTGACTTTAAAGTCATCACGTCCTTGCTTGATCAATTGACAGTGACAAAAAAAACACTGAGACAAGCTCATGAGAGAATGCAATGCGTTTTTGAGAAATTAGATGACATTGATCAGCATATCTCGAGGTGTTCACGCGACTACGACTTCAACCGAATCTCCCCTGTGGAACGGAATATCTTGAGACTTGGAGTTTATGAGCTCCTCTATGATGAGGACATTCCTCCCAAAGTAGCCCTTGCGGAGTCCATTCGACTCGGCCGCAAATTTGGGACCCCGGAAGGTGGAGCTTTTGTCAATGCTGTGCTCGATGCCATCTACCGAACGAGAGAAGCCGAGCCATGTCCATTGAAGACAAGTTAATTCCCAATCAATCTTTAGCTTCCTACTCGACCTTTGGAATCGGGGGGCCAGCTAAGCTTTTTGTGGAGATCAAAACTCCAGAAGAGATGGCCGAAGTGCGCCGTTTTATCAACCGAGAAAAGCTCCCATTTTGGATTATTGGACGAGGATCGAACTCTCTTTTCGATGATCGGGGCTTCAGTGGCCTGGTGATTTTAAGCTCTATCCGTTTTTGCGATTTTAATGACGGAAAGCTAATCGTTGGTTCCGGATACAATTTTTCTCTTCTTGGAACCCAAATGGCGAGGCAAGGTTATTCTGGTCTTGAGTTTGCAGCGGGGATCCCGGGTTCTGTTGGTGGAGCGATCTTTATGAACGCTGGAGCAGGTGGCTCTGAAACCTGTGACGTTTTAACAGAAGTTACCTACGTTAATCCTGAAGGGATGCTTGTCTCTAAAAAACGAAGTGAACTCACATTTTCCTACCGCCATTCTTCTTTTCATGAAAATCGTGGCATTATCGTGAGCGGCACATTCACTCTTCAAAAATGCAAAGACGCGCGGAAGAAACAAGTAGAAATCACAAAGTATCGCATTGCGACTCAGCCTTATGGTCAACCCTCTGCAGGGTGTGTTTTTCGTAATCCTTCAAAAGAAAAAACAGCAGGGTTACTCATAGAATCATGTGGACTCAAAGGCAAACGGGTTGGCGATGCTGAAGTGTCGACTGTGCATGCCAATTTCATTGTCAATCGAGGGAAGGCGACAGCACAGGATGTCCTTGAGCTCGCAAAACAAGTACGTCAAACAGTTTTCCAAAGCGTTGGAATCAAACTTGAATTGGAAATGCGGCAAATTCCCTATGAGAAGGAGAATGCTTAGTGGATTATCGAGCAGACTTACATTGTCATACGACTGCTTCAGATGGAACAATGACTCCAAAAGAAGTGCTCCATCACGCTAAAGAAAAAGGGCTTTCTGGCCTTTCTTTTACCGATCACGATACCCTAGATGCCTATACTGATGAGACCTGGGCATTAGCCAAGCAGCTGGGAATCGATCTTTTTATGGGGGTCGAATTTTCGACGCGCTACCATAAGGTAAGCGTACACATTTTAGGCTACGGAATTCAAAAAACAGAAAAACTTCTAGCTTTTTGCGAAGAGCACAAACAGCGACGCAATCGTCGTAACCTAGAAATTCTGGAAAAGTTAAACAATCTTTCGTTAGTTGTGACAGAGGAAGAACTCGAAGCGAAGAAGACAGGGGAGATTGTCGGACGTCCTCACATTGCGCAGGTGATGGTTGAAAAGGGATATGTCAAAAGTATTCAAGATGCTTTTGACCGGTACATTGGAGATCGGAAGTGTTGCTTTGTTGAAGGTGAACCCTTTGGTGTTCAAGAAACCATCGACAACATTCATGAAGCCGAAGGGAAGGCGTTTATTGCTCATCCGCATCTGATTCAAAGAGCTGGAGTCTTACGCTTTTTGCTCGGAATGAATTTTGATGGCATTGAGTGCTACTATTCGCTGCTCTATAACGAGATGGAAAAGAAATGGCTCAAAATTGCACGAGAAAAAAACTGGCTGATTAGCGGTGGCTCTGATTTTCATGGATCCGTCAAGCCTCAAGTGACCTTAGGCTGCTCTTGGGTTGATCGCGAAACTGTTGAATCGATATTTGGGAAGATGTATGACAACTTATGATACCGTGATCGACCATCTGTTTTCTCTAGGAAACAATCCAAAGCGTAAACAAGACCTCGAAGGCACCCGAAAACTTGCTGCAGCTTTGGGAAATCCACAAGATAAATATCCCACTGTGCATATTGCAGGAACGAATGGAAAAGGATCTGTAGCTTGTAAAATTGCCGAAGGTCTGCGACTTGAAGGATACCGCGTAGGTCTATACACCTCACCTCACCTCTTCACTTACCGCGAAAGGATCACCGTCAATCAAGAAATGATTTCAGAGGATGAAGTAGTGTCAGGATTGCAGCGCCTTTTTGAACTAGCTCCTACGTCCCAATTTTTTGAGCTCACAACGCTTCTTGCTTTTGAACACTTTGCAATAAAGAATGTCGATATTGCGGTGATTGAAACAGGTCTTGGAGGGCGACTTGACATGACCAATATCATTAACCCTCTTCTAAGTGTCATCACGACGATTGATTTTGACCATCAAGAAATTTTAGGACCGACTTTAGAAGACATCGCAAGAGAAAAGGGGGGAATCATCAAAGAAAAAACCCCAGTTCTACTAGGTGCGAAGGCAAACTTGCCTATTTTAAGAAAAATGGCACACACAAAAGAGGCGCCACTCTACCTTGTTTCTGAAGAAGAAAATGAGGAAATTGCTTATAAAGCTCTCGAAATCCTGCACCCTCATTTCCCAACCTCTCCCTTAGCCAAAATGAAGGGGATCACCAAACGCCCATATTGTCGCTTTCAAATGATCGATGAAAGAACTATCGCAGATGTGGCGCACAACCCAAGTGCTTTTAGTCGACTTTTTACAGAGGTAAGAAATCAATTTCCTGGAAGAAAAGTTGCACTGCTTCTTGCGCTCTCAAAAGATAAACCCTTAGAGCCTCTCATTCCTCTTTTCAAAGAGCATGTCGAGGAGATTGCCCTGTATACGTCAGAGCATGAAAGACTGAAAAATCCGAAAGAACTGGAAAGAGGTTTAATAAGTGGGGGTTATCACAATGTAAAGGTATTCGAGGCAGCCTCTGCTGCCTTCAAACACCTGATAAATGGAGAAAATAATCGTTTAGTGACGATTGCTGGATCCTTTTACATGATGGAAGAAACCCTAGCATCACTCATCACTATCTAACGTTTCGACTTCTCGAAACATCATGTGAATTTCGCCCTCAGAAGGAAAGAACATGAGAGGTTCTCCTTGAGCTACTTCATTCGCATAGCCCACTAAAGCTTGAACCCACAGTATAATGTCTTTTTGACACTCTGATAGATCCTTACCGATAAAGTGGTCTGGGTACTCCGCACCAAGAGCTAAACAAATCTCTTCCAGGCGATTTTTTTGTGACGGAGTTAGTTGATGCAATTTTTTCATCCCTTCGTTGATTTTATTTTGGTAGAAACAGTGAGCCATTTCGCATAAGTCAAAGGCAAATTCTGCACTTTCCCACTCTTCTGCATCGATAAGAGTGGTGCGCAGTTCGGATTCAGGGAGCATATCTTGATCCTTACTTAAATATGCAATGTGCGCACTGTTATTTAGCACATCTGCAGTTTTTGAGGAAGGAAAGACTTGCAATTGGTTTAAATTGTAAACGACGATTCTTATGAACCGTCTGTTCGGTATTGACAACGCATTGTCATACCATATGCGAGCAAGCTCGCTTTGTAATTCCCCAACTTTGGCCGTCATCTTTTCTTGTGGAAAATCACAGCGATTTGCCACAAGAAAGCAGGTTGTATCAACAAGGCGATCGACCTCATTGTTTGTTCTAAGTGTATCCAATCTTCCATAGTATGAAGCCAATTGAGCTTTTGACTCTGGGGATTGTAATTTACCACGAAGGCTATCGCAGCGCATCGTTAACTGAGTCAGGTCTTCATCTGTATGAAGGACCCTGTCTAAATCTTTTCCAATACTTTCCAAACCAGCTTCATGGAAAGTAAAGGAGATGTCATGAATGACATTGTTACCATCAATTCTTGGATCAGCCACCTTCTCTCCCAGTTTAATTATTTTTTATAGGAGCATTATGACCTAAAAGAAGTACGTACTTGATTTAGGTTCTTTTTCTGACCTCCCTCACCGGGCCTTACCCTAATTTTACTCCTCTCGGAATTAACGCACAATTAGTAAACTTTTCTTTAATTATTTAACTTTTGAATCAGCAGTAATGAAGGTGATTTTAGACGATTAATCCATTGATGATAACAAACGCCGAATTCATTTTTATCTAGCGACTTAGAAAATGATAGAAGCGCTTCCTCCTCCTCTTTGCCTCCAGAGTGCCTGACATAACACGTAAGACTGATGGATCCTCCTGGTTTTAAGAGGGTTATAGCCTCTTGCAGGCTCACCAAGGTCTCTTGAGCTACTGTCACAACCGTTTTATCGCTTCCTGGCAAATATCCGAGGTTATAAACGATAAGAGATGGAGCAGCTTTTAAAGGAGGAAAATGGGTGTAAGACCCTAAATGGTAAGAAATATTTTTAAAATCAGAGGATGTTAAAAATTTTTTTAATTTTTCTCGCGTTGCGTTAATGGCCTGCTCTTGGATATCAATACAAAGCACATTGCCTGCGACCATTTGGGCTAAAGCCAAACTATCATGACCATTGCCGCATGTGGCATCAATCACGAAATCTCCAGGCTTTAAAAAAAATTTCCAATACCGATGTGCAAGTTCTAAATGGGATAAAATCATACCCTTGATTCTCTCGCATTGTTGCATTATGCTTCAACTATGATTATAGAAACTGATGTCTTAGTGATTGGCATGGGGGTTGCAGGGACAGTTGCAGCCCTTGAACTTGCAAAGAAAGGATTGTAAGTCACTTTGATTGCGTCCGGTGATCAAATCTCATCAGCAAATTCTTATCGCGCGCAAGGAGGGGTTGGCTACCGCGCATCAGAAGATCGCTCAAATGATTTCAAATCAGATATTCTCAAAGCCGGCGCAGGACTTTGCTATGAAAAAGCGGTCGATAGGCTCGTTGAATTAGGACCCGCATGCGTAGAGGAGATTCTGCTAAGCGAGCTACAAGTTCCTTTTCAACGAGATGAGCAAGGAAAGTTAAAGCTCACGCGAGAAGCAGCCCATCAGCATGCGCGCATTTTGTACCACCAAGATCAAACAGGGCGTGTGATCATGGAAGCAGCGCTAAAAAAAATTGCAGCTCATCCCAACATCACCATCAAGTTTCATCATAGCGCTGTTGATCTAATCACTCTGTCTCACCATTCCAAAAAGTGCACGGATATCTACGAGCCGCCGACGTGTGTAGGGGCATATGTTTTCAATCAAGAAACAGAGCAAGTCGACATTTACTTTGCTAAGGAAACGCTTTTAGCAACTGGAGGCGTAGGAGAAGTCTTTTTGCACACCACAAATACGCGAGAAGCGCGAGGAGACGGTCTTGCGATGGCCTTCCGTGCTGGTGTGCGGATCATGAATCTTGAATACATCCAGTTTCACCCCACCTCGTTTTACAAAACAGGGGAACCCCGTTTCCTTCTTTCGGAAGCTTTAAGAGGGGAAGGTGGTAAGCTTCTTTCAAAAGACTTTCGACCTTTCATGTCTGCGATGCATCCGCAAGGTGATTTAGCCCCACGTGACATTGTCGCACGTGGTATTTTTCAGGAAATGGTTCGGAGTGATAGTCCACACTTATGGCTCGATCTTTCCTTTAAGAAGCCCTCCTTTTTAGAAGGTCGCTTTCCACACATCTATGCCTACTGCAAATCCAAAGGTATCGATTTAACAAGCGAGCCTCTTCCCATTGTTCCTGCAGCGCATTATTCTTGTGGAGGGATTGCGGTTGACTTGACGGGTAAAACGACCATGCGTCATCTGCGCGCTATTGGCGAGGTTTCCTGTACTGGTGTGCATGGTGCGAATCGTTTGGCTTCAACCGCGCTACTTGAAAGGCTTGTTTGGGCAAAAGCTGCTGCAGCTGATATTGTGAGTGAGTGGGAAGACAAAAAAGCTTATTTTCCCGAGGTCGGTGGGTGGCAGCATGGGACAGAGGAAGTTGACCAAGCCTTGATTCAACAAGATTGGCTGACGATCAAACAAACCATGTGGAACTATGTAGGGTTGATTCGGAGTCCGCGTCGACTTAAACGGGCAGTAAGAATGCTTACTGAGCTGAAGTGGGAAATCGACTCCTTTTATGCAAATGCCAAACTGACTCCCGAACTGCTTGGACTGCGTAATGGGTGTCAAACAGCCCTTTTAATTACTGAGGGAGCTTCCCGTAACCCGAATTCGCGAGGCTGTCATTTTAGGTTGTCTTCAAATAAGGAAATCGTGTAAATTTTTATAACTTTGAAATGGGGTATTAGCTCAGTTGGTTAGAGCGCCACGTTGACATCGTGGAGGTCAGCTGTTCGAGTCAGCTATATCCCATTTTCTTTCTTGAGCCCAAAGCTTTGAGGATGTTATACATCGTAAATATGGCATCTTTAACACTCACTCAGATCCGTCAAACCGCCGCCGAAATTCTAGCTGCTGCCGTCTTAGAAATTTGCCCCGATGCGCACATTGTTGAAGGAAGGGCAACCTTTATTGGCTTTGCCTACGATTTCTTATTTCCCAAACCCTTTTCTAAAGACCTGCTCCCTTACATCGAAGAGCGGATGTATAAAATCATCCAAGAGGACCTCCCGATTGAATATCATGAAATGATTCCAGACAATGCTGCTGAGTTCTTCCGCTCTTACCCTAGGTATTATCCCTCCGTTTATGCCAAACAACATCCAGGTCCCCTCGTTGAGGTGTTTAAAATGAGAGGATTTGCCGATCTTTGCCCAGGTCCCTATGCCCGCTCAACAGGTGAGGTAGGAGCGATCAAGCTCCTGGGCCATAGTAAAAGACCAAATATCCGCTATCGAGGAGCCGAAAAGCCCGTGATTGGGATTCATGGGATCGTCTGTGAAGACAAGCAAAAGCTCAAAGAATTTCTCAAAAATAAAAAACAATTTTTTCAGACCGAACATCGAGAATATGGAAGAGCTATTTCACTTTTTCGGATTCGAATGGAAAGAGGCAAGCATTTACATGAAGTGCATCGTTGCTACTGGCTCAAAAAAGGAGAGCGGCTTAAAGAAGCTCTTTACCTCTATTGGAGAGAATCTCATGAAAATGCGGGATTTGATGTGATTCAGACTCAGGGAAATGATCTACTCATGAACCATGAAGAACTCCTCGATGTACTTGGAAAAAATTTGAAAAAAGGGCCATGGAAAGTTGCAGAATATAGCCGCGTTGTCTCGGCAGAAGGAATTGACTCATGGAAAGGACTTTTTGATTCAAAAGATTATTATTTTGATCGCGCTCATATTTTTTGTTTAAATGAACACCTCATTCAAGAACTTATTTCTTCCTTGCAATTCCTTGAAAAAACGACTAAAATGTTTGGTTTCGAAGGGGCTTTAGAAGTCTCCATTCCTAAGAAAGACAAAGAGTTATACGAATATATCAAAGAAGCTTGCAACAAAGCAGAATTGGAATTTGAAGAAAAGCCAGGAAAACTGGCTAAAGCTTTATGGAGAGTGACTGATCGCTATGGCATGCGACGAAGTGCCTCCTTTATAGAACTGAGAAAGAGAGGAAATGGGTTTACCATCACCCATTCCATTTTCAATCGAGTCGAACGATTTATCGCACTGATGATGGAAGCAGAAGGCCCAAGTTTTGAAGATCGAACGAAAGGTATCGAAAAAAAAACAAAATTTGAGTAGAATAGTCAATTTGATCGATTTTTCGGATAATAGGAAGAGAAAGCTTGAGAGTTAACAGAGAAATACGAGCACCCAAAGTTCGCTTAATTGGAAAAGACGGAAGTCAAATAGGGGTAGTTTCGATTAAAGATGCGATGATGCATGCGGAGCAAGCAGGATTAGATCTCGTAGAAATTTCACCGAACGCCAACCCGCCGGTGTGTAAGATTATCGATTACGGGAAATACCGTTATCAGATAACGAAGAAAGAGCGGGAAAGTAAAAAAGCTCAGCACCACGCGAAGCTTAAAGAGATTAAAGTTAAGCCTAATATCGATGAACACGACTTGATGACCAAAATCAAGCGTACTAGAGAATTCATTGAGAAAGGCAATAAAGTTCGAGTCACTTGCATGTTCAGAGGACGTGAAATGGCTCACCCAGAATTAGGAGCAAAAGTCACAGAACGGTTTGTTCAGGAACTTGAAGACATTGCTCAAATTGAAGCGCCACCAAAAATGATGGGGCGCAATTTAAGTTTAGTTCTTGCCCCACAGGGGAAGAAGTAGTTTTAAGGAGAATGAATCGTGCCAAAAGTGAAAACGAAAAAGGCCATCAAAAAGCGTTTTAAAGTGACCGGAACAGGAAAGGTCATGCGCAACAAGCAGGGACGCCGTCACATCTTGACTAAGAAGACATCGAAACGGAAGCGTCATCTGAAAAAACCTGCTAAAATGCATGAAGCTTTTGCCAAACTGTACAAGCGCTTAGCACGAGTAGCCTAAGAGTTAAAGGAGAATAAGGAAAATGGTTCGAGTTAGAAACCCAGTTGCTTCAAGACGCCGTAGAAAAAAGCTCTTGAAACGGGCAAAAGGTTTTGTCGGAGATCGAAAAAATCACGTTCGTCTTACGAAAGATGCTGTGATGAAAGCGCTTGCTTTCAGCTACATGCACCGAAAGAAAAAGAAAGGTGACTTCAGACGCCTTTGGATCACACGTATTGGTGTAGCAGCTAAAGTGAATGGAATTTCCTACAGCAAATTTATCAATGGTTTGACAAAGTCTGGTTGTGCGATCAATCGCAAGATGCTCTCAGACTTAGCAATCCAAGATCCTAAAGCTTTTTCAGCAGTTGCTGATCATGCTAAGAAGGCGCTCGCATAACAACTGCGAGTGCTTTCAAATGAAGCAAAAGGATAAACCTTGCAAGATAAAATCCGGGACTTAAAAGAAGCCTTCAAGAAAGAAGTCGATTTAGCTCAACGCACAAAAGAGCTAGAAGACCTTCGTGTCAAATATCTCGGAAAAAAAAGTCCAGTCCAAGCCCTCATGAAATCCCTACGGGATGTTGCTCCAGAAGAGCGTCCTCAAGTTGGGCAACAAATCAACACCTTGAAACAAGAGATGACAACTGTCATCGACCTCAAGTTTAAAAACGTCCGTAAGCAAGAACTTAAGGAGCGTCTTAGCCAAGAAAAAGTCGATGTGACTCTTCCAGGGCGTCGCCGCTTTCCTGGACGTAAGCATCCACTGACGCAAATGCTCGATGAAGTGACCGAAATTCTTGCCGGGATGGGCTTTTCTGTGCAGTATTCACCTGAAATCGAAACCGAGTACTACAACTACGGAGGGCTCAATTATCCTCCAGACCATCCAGCGCGAGACATGCAAGACACCTTCTATATTACCAAAGATGTCCTCCTTCGCTCTCATACGACCACCATTCAACAGCACATCATGGAAAACCGTGAGCCACCAATCCGAGTCATTTCGACCGGAAAATGCTACCGCAATGAAACTATCACTGCACGTTCACATGTCTTTTTCCACCAGGTTGATGGGCTCTACATTGATAAAGGCGTTACCTTTGCCGATCTCTTATCGACAATGGAAGAGTTTTTTACCAAAGTGTTCCGCCAAAAGATTGAAATGCGTGTTCGTCCCAGCTACTTTCCCTTCGTTGAACCAGGAATGGAAATCGACATTCGCTGCACGACATGCCGCGGAGAAGGATGCCAGCTTTGTAAATATACCGGATGGCTCGAAGTCTGTGGCGCAGGCATGGTTCACCCAGAAGTATTAAAAGCAGGTGGCCTTGATCCCGAAGTCTATTCAGGTTATGCCTGGGGCGGGGGAATCGAACGCCTTCTTCAATTGCGCTCCATGATTAGCGATATCCGTCTCTTTACTGAAAACGACATGCGTTTCCTTGAGCAATTCGAAGCTTAGAGACGATCTAAAAACTTCTTCTTTTCAAATTTTCCTAAAAGCGTTAGAATCAACCCTTACATTTCATTTGGAAGAGTGGCAGAGTGGCCGAATGCATCTGTCTTGAAAACAGAAGTCCCGAGAGGGACCGGGGGTTCGAATCCCTCCTCTTCCGTCCTTTTTAATTTATGAATGATTTTATCTAAAAGCTTGAAAGAGTCGATAGTCCGCCATCGATGTGGAGAACTTGACCTGTCATCCAACTCGATCGCTCTGAGAGAAGGAACAAAACCCCCTCAGCAAGGTCATCCGTTGTACCGAGTCTTTTTAAAGGGTGTCTTTTTTCAAAGATCTCTTTCTTTTTTGGATCTTGGGTTAAATGCTCTGAAAGGGGGGTAGCTGTAAGAGATGGAGCAACAGCGTTTACCCGGACCTTAGGGGCGAGTTCTGCAGCGAGTGCGAGCGTAAATCCTTCTAGAGCTCCTTTTGCAGCTGCGATAGAGGTGTGAAAGGGCATGCCTTGTTGTACTGCGAGGGTACTCATGAGAACAATCGATGACCCATCTTGCATTTCTAATTGGGGAAGATAGTTTTTGATCGCTTGAGTGGCCCCTAAAAAGTTAATTTGCCAGTCGTTTAAAAAGTCATCCTTAGAGAGGTTTTTAAAGGGTTTGAGAGTGATGGATCCTGGAAAATAGGCCAAGCCTGATAGAGGCTCGTTGATATGAGGAAACTCTGCATCTGTATCTGTGACATCGCAAGGGTAGTGCTGGAGGTTAGGATTCTGTAAGGAAGGTGCGTTCCGACTGAGTGAAATGACACCCCGGTTTTCCTCGAGTAATTTTTCTGTAACGCGCAAGCCAATTCCTGAGCTGGCTCCTATAACTAGATAAGTTGATGACATCTGAGAATCCTTTTAGTTCTAAATTTAATGAATATCACAAGGGGAATTATTTGAAAAAAAAATGAATTCACTTTTTGAGAGCATCGGAACCTTTCTAATTGCTTTGATATCAAAAGGAATGTATTATTTTCATATTAATACTTTGTAAGAATTATTTGAATGACTGCAGTACAAGAGATTACCCCTCGTTCGTTCTTTCAGCAAGCTGGATATTTGGCCCTGGAGACTTATGCTTTAGTTGTTCGCTCGGCAATTAAAGGGATGATTGAAACTGTTGCCTTGGGATCCTTGTTCTACTTGGGACAAAGATTTATCTTGAGGCTTGATATGAGTATTGCGACGCCTTTTGAAATTTCAACTATGATTGCCTGTAATCATTTTGTCGATAATCTCTTTCAGCCACTTCAAGATGAAGTTTTACAGATTAAAAAACCCTCGTGTCAGCAACTCCGTAAGGAAGTCATTTATTTCACCGATTTGAGTTGGAAGAAAGAGGCATTAGAAGTCCTCATTTATGCAGCGACCTTTTTTCCCAAGTCCTATCTTAGCTTTAAAATAGCGGATTATGTTGGTTGTCTTTCGGAGACGATTGAAGCTAATAAAAATTCTCTTAAACTCACCTTTTATTTATTCACTGCCGTTCGACTATTTCACTATTCAAAAAGACATTTTAGAAATTTAGTTGATACCTATCGGCATCCTAAAGCTGAAATCGAACCGATACTTAACCTTTCTTCTTAACATCACGCAAGTTCCTAACAAAGTAGAGGCTAGAGAGTCTTCAATAAACTTATGTAGAGCTACGTTTTTTGAGTGTGGTTTGAACAAAGTGATGCAATTTTATTATGTATTTCTTGAGTAGAGAAAACTCGACGCAAACTATTAAAAGCCAGGTGTATAGGTGTGTTGACTTTTTGAAAAAAATAAAAAAAATAAATGACAAATTTCTTCTTTACAAAATATTCACAATGACTCTATCATTACCGCATCTGAATTAAAATGAATACAACAATCCACGGAGGACAAAATGACCGTTCATTTACAAAACCTAGGTAACCAAGCTAAAGCAGAAGCTTTTCCAGCAATCATTAACACAGTTGGAACTGGTGCTTTGGCTTATGCTGGTCAATTCGTACCACAGTTGGTTTCTTATGTTACAATGGCACCTGAAGTTCTAGCTGGAGCTTCTGTTCTTACTTCTTTAAGCGGTAGCCTAGTAAACGTTCTTGGAAGGACTTTTGCAGCTGAGACTTTCGAAAGCAACATGGTTAAAACTGCAGCACACGCAGTTGGAGCATTCGCTTCTGCTTACTTCCTACCACAAGTAGCTACATTTGCTGGAATGGCAATTACTCTTGAGAGCTCAATGGCTGTTGCTGCTGCTTCTACTCTTGTTAAGCTTGCTGCTCTTTTCCTAATGCCAGAGAAAAAGCCTGCAGAAGAAGATAAGAGAAAGAAAGATGAGCTAGAAAAACTAGATGACAAAGCTTTTGCAGCTCTAGCAAAAGACATCGCTGACGGTAAGAAAACACTTACTGACAAAGATGCTAAGCAATATGCTTCTGATCGCGCTGAAGTTACTAAAACTCACGAGTGGAAAGCTGATATCTACGCTAAGCACGTTAAAGACGGTAAGCTTGATATCGCTGAATACAAGAAAGAAGCTGCTGAGAAAAAAGCTGCGTAAGCTGTTTTCAAGTATCAAATTCTTGATGAACGAGGTGGTCTTCCACCTCGTTTTTTTTTAACAAAGAGAGCAAAATGTCTAGTAAAATTCAAAATTTTATAGCTCAAGGAACGAGCGAAATTCTTCCATTTAGTTTTAATGTGCTTGCCTGCGGAGGATTAACAGTTGCAGGTCAGTATGCTCCCAAAGTAGTAGAAGCATTATCTTTCGATATGGAGCTTAAACCTCTCGGCTTTGGCGCTCTTTATACCTCTCTAGCAGGAAGTAGACGTGTGTCTTAGGTAGAACGTTTGCTGGGAATAAAATGAAGACTCAGGCAGCTCAAATTTTCATTTATGCTGTAGCTGCATTTGGTTCTACGTATTTCTTGCCGAATGTTGCAAGTTCAGCTGGATACGTGATGACTAAAGAGAATGCTATGGCTTGTACTTTTGCAAGCTCTCTTGCAAACTTCATCTGCATGATGCTGAAAACCCCCTGATTAAACATAAATCTAGGTTCAAAATCTTTCTTTGAATTTTGGTCAGTAAAGAGCTCTTTACTTTTTCTTTATAATTATTTATGATTTCATTACTTTTTATGAATCTTTCTCAATCTATTCAGAGAATAGGTTCTAGTGTTTATTTGGAATGAAACATGACTTGTGATGCACAGTGCGTTTATCGACAAAAAACTTTAAGTAAAGACTTTGCTTCAAGTTTTCTCGGCCGGACGACAGACCACCTTATTGTCGCAACTGTAGCGAATAGCCTCCTCTCATATTTTTTTAAGTTGAGTGAGGTCAAAGTTGGTATTTTGCAAGGAGCTGTGGCGGCTTTGGTTGTCAACGTTACGCATCATCTCTCGCACTTGGCTCCAGGAGATGAAAATGAAGAGCTCAGAGCAGTTTTAGTAGCAGCTGGAATGTTTTGGGGATCGATTTATTTTTTTCCAGATATTGCGACATGGTGTGGAAAGGAAGCGACTTTTTATGACTCTTTGCAATTTGGGGCAGTATCTTTTGCGTCGATTGCGCTATGTAATCGGGTTTATCATTAAAACCCAATTGGGTTTAGAAGAAGGAATGGATAATGAGTTGGAATCATGTAGGTTTTGGAACAGGCGAGCCGAATTGGAAGCCTTTTATTCACGAGGCTAAAAAAGTTGGCGTACATTGTGCGACCACAGTTTTATCCAATCTTGTCTTGGCTGTCTCTCTCAATCATTTTTTCCCAAGGTGGAGCATTACCCCTTATTCTTCTGCTTTAATCGGCCTGGTCTCAGCTGTTTCCTACACATTGACGGATAAATTGATTGAACACTTCAGGGGAGCTGAGTGTCAAGTGGAACATAAATATAAAGTTTTACTCGCAACAGCAGCAGTAGGGTCATCATATCTCATGCTAGGGAAAGCTTGTACGCCTCGTCAACTCGCATTGGCATTTTTAGATGTGGGAATATTGGAGGTGGGATTATGTTCCACTCCGTGACCGAAAATGTTGACAACATCTATGACCATTTTCAAAATTTGACGGCAAAATGCTTTGTTTCAAATATCGCTTTTGCGGGTTTTGTGCGGGAAATGCGATGGATGCCTGCATTTGTCACTTCTGTTACTTTTGCGTTTTCTAGTAGTGTGGCAAATTATGCAGCCGCTGATTTCACTAAGTATTGTATTCCGGAGACTTTTAGAAATGACTCTAGCTACTATAAAACACACAGGTATCTTCACGGCGTCTACTTTGCGTCGTTTTTTGCCCTTTCATTGATTGGAGCGACTGTTTTAACGCAGTGTGCATTGCCTTTATTTGGTCGGGAAGCACCTGTTGCTCAGACCTTTCTAATCGCAACGCTTGACTTGCTTCCCTTTTATTATCAAGAAATTGTCAGGCTTTTCAAGCGTGTCACTGACAGCTAGTCTTTTCTGACTCATTTACCCGCATCTTTTTTTGAATCACTTTTCGAAACTAAATGGAGCTTGTGCTCAAAGAATGAGTAGACAGCGACCAGGCGAGAGACGAGGATCGCAATGTAAAATTGGCCAATGATTCCTTCTAAGATGGTGAAAGTTTGCCCCACATCCTTGACTGCGATGATATCACCATACCCAATGGTTAGCAAAGTCACAAAGCTATAGTACATCATTTCTGAGAGGTAGCGGCTGTGAGAGACCATTTCAGCATTGAAGAAATCTGCGTGAAATGTTCCAGGAGCCACGAGATCGAGAAGGTAGTAGATGAATGAAAAGCCAAAAGCAACCATGAAATAGGCGCAAACAACCCCTTTAAGTGTTTCTAGACGCACTCTAGCGTTGAGGACAACCTGCTTAATGATTGAGGTGGTTGTGATGAAGGTAAAGATGATGACAAGAGATAAGGAAAAAATAGCAAAAGGAGGACTTGGAAAAAAAAGATGGAAGAAGTGAAAGAGGACAGCTGGAATCGCAAAGCAGGAAGCGGCAACTTTAACTTTGCGTGAATGCTTGCAGTTGAAGATAGCGGAGAGAAAGACAATGACAAATAGAAATTGCCAGACCGTCAAGTAAATAAACCCTCGGTCGTACGGACGGAATACAAACAAAAGAACAAGAGAAAGGAGGAGTTGGCTAAAGTAGCCAGACACTGCTCGAAAAGTTTTGGATGTGTAGAACTTAATCAGTTTTCCCATTTATCGCACCTCAAGTCTACCTATAAAGTTTTCACCTTTAGGGATCAATAGATAATTTAAAACATTAATAATTAGTTAAATGTGTTTGACTTTTTATTATTTATATGAAATTAAATCCCCTTGTTTTATTTTATAAATAGGGAGTCATGTGAAGGGGGTATTCCGTGAGTACAAATCCAGAACCAACACCACTTAGTCAACCATTTCCAGGTGCGATGCCTGTCATGAAGCGAGAGCTTGATGAAATTCTTGGAAATTTCTTCTATCGTCTTGAAAATGAAGGTTTTTCTAAATCAACAATGAGCCATCTCTTGCGTCTCTATGAGACAATGATACTCAGTCGATCAAAGGAAATCGGTGGAAAACTATATGAACATGTCCAGCAACTTGTTCAATTTTGTGCAGATTTTGCGAATGGGCATGGGAAACTCGAGCGAGTGAATACGCAGCTGGAGCATGTAAAGGAAGTTTTAAGGAGTTAACGATGAGCCTTCCTCCAGAAAAAGGCAAGATTCAAGGGGTTAAAAGGCAGTTGACCCACGATCTTCAAACATTTTTGTGGCGTTTTGAGCAGGGGGGATATTCTAGAGATTCAATGCATGAGGTTTTAGAGTTTCTTGAAAAAGCCCTGGAGAGCGAGGCCCATGAGATTGGGGGAGAAATAGAAGAGCATATCAATAAAATGATTGTGGATTGTCATGCCTATGTAGATGGGAAGGGGAATCCAAAGGATGTTGTTCGAGATTTAGATCAACTTAGGCAAGATCTTGAAAAGTAGGGGAATATGTATCCAGAAGAAGAAGCTCCAGAGGAGCAGGAGAAGGAAATCCTCCGAGGGGAGATCCAAGAGTTTTTAGGTGAGTTTGAAGCTTCAGAAGAGACTGAAGACGATATGAAAACGATTTTGCCTATTTGGCGAGACGAGATTATCAATCATGCCCGCGGGGTGGGGGGAAAGACATTGTCGTCGATTAAAATCCTGATCAATGTTTGCGAAGATTATGCGAATAATCGAGGAATGCTTGAAAGGGTCCGAAAAGAAGCCGAAGAAACACGTATCCATCTAGGCCTATAATTTTTTCTATAGTGCACTTTGTCTCTAAAGTGCACATCCTCTATTCCTTTTTAAACCTGATTAGCGGTAAAATTAGAGTTATACCATTTCGGAAAAATAACTTAGTGAATATAGCTTGATTTTTTTCGGTTAAAATTGAGTTTTCGATTTCGCTAACCAACAAGTGGTTAGCATCAATCTCCAAACTGAATTTTCACTCGAAAACCTCTGCGCTAATTCTGTAATTTATTTTTCCGAAATGGTATTATTGTAACAAAGGTTTTTTTAAGGATTCTTTGATGTTTTACATTACCAATACAAGTAGTGCTCGGTCTCCCTATCGGGTTGAGCCGATTGATAAAGATCGGCGCGAACAGCAAAGACAACCTGGGCAGCAGTTTGGGGGGGAATCGGATGCTGAAAAACATGAGAAGTTTCTAAAGGCAAGTGAAAAACTCTACAAGCAGCGATCTGTGATCGTTGCTGGAGAGATTATGAATAAGAAAATTCTACCTTTACATGAAAATCTGTCGCTTGAAGAAGCTTGGAAGCTTGTGAAAGACCATCAATTTGAGCATTTTCCGATTGTTTCCTCAGAGGGAAAGCTTGTAGGCCTATTATCAGAAAAAGAGATTTTGCGAAAAATCCAAGCAAAAGAGGGAAGTAAAAGCTTAAAAGAATTGGTGTCGAAAGAGACCCTTTGTGCTGATGAAAGTACGAATTTAAATGAAGTGATCCAGGTCTTTTTCGATGAAAACCTCGATGCTGTTCCGATTATTGATGATGAACATAAAGTCCTTGGAATTTTGAGTAAAAATGAGCTGCTACAAACGATGATTAAGGTTTCTCATCTTCGACCCTAAAAATGGGTTGTTGTTAATTGAGTAATACGATAGAAAAACGGCTAATAATACGATGCATAATGTGACCGAGACAAATACCAGCTTTACTCCATATTTACCCTTTCTGACACTGATCAGCTTTATTTCGTTTGTCAACATTTTGGCGCGTGTCATTTTTTCACCTTTGACCCCATTCATTTGCTCAGAGATGAATTTGTGCCACGCCGATACAGGAAACATCTTTTTAGTCTTATCTCTTGGATTTGCCATCACACTCTTTGCTTCTCAGTATCTCTCTGCGAAATTTTCTCATAAGTTTACGATCATTTTCTCTATCTTGACGACAGGCTTTGCACTGATGCTGACTGCTTATGCAAACTCATTTGAGCAGTTTAGGTGGGCTGTTTTTGTAGTCGGAGTGAGCGCAGGCTTTTTTATTCCTTCTGCGGTGGCTTTGATTCGAGAAAATGTTCCAAGTCACCATTTAGGAAAAGCCTTTGGAATTTTTGGGACGGCTCAAAGTTTTGCCTTTATTTTGGGGCCTCTTTTTGTGCATTTTTTTATCCAATTTTACAGTTGGAGAGGAATTCTCAATGGTTTCGGCCTCCTTTCAGCAGTTTTAAGCCTTCTTCTCTTCTTTATGATCCGAAAAAAAGAGGAAAGGAGCGTCCCCATTACATTTGCTTTTGTTCGTGAAGTTTTTGCAAGGCCCTCTTTTTGGATCTTGAACTTACTCCTTTGCATCATCAATGGATTGAATATTGGGATCTATAATATGGCTCCTGATTACTTTGAGCGTCACAACTTGCTCGAAGCTCATGAAGTCAGCCATTTGATTATCATTGCGCGAACAATTAGCATTTTTACAGCAATTGTTGGGGGATATTTTGCCGACCGTTTAGGGCTAAAAAAATCTTTAGTGATCATCTTAGTCATTTGTGGAGTTGTCACAGCTATGATGGGGATGACGAATCCTATGCTGGCTCTACTTCTTTTTTGTGTTCAGTCCCCGATTGCAGCTTGTCTGATGCCAATCATTCATTATGGTGTGGCAACAATTGCAACCCCTGAAAAAAATGCAGCTATGGTCTCTATCATGGCTCCCTTTGGCTTCACATTCGGAGCTGGGATTGTTCCTCAAGTTTTAGGTTTTTTTGGCGATTCCAATCTTTATGCAGAGGGGTTTGTTGTTTTTGGAGTCACTTCATTGCTCAGCGCACTTGTCTTTAGTTTGAATGCAGTTTATAAGCATGTCCATCTAAGTCAAGTTAAAAGCATGGAGTAGGCAATGAATTCTAGAGTGGGCATTCTCTTGGTCAATTTGGGGACACCTGATTCGGTTGAGCCCCGCGTAGTTAAGCGTTATCTCACTCAATTTTTGACAGATGGAAGAGTCATAGACATTCCTTTTTTCTTGCGTCAATTGCTTGTGAGAGGGGTGATCATTCCTAAGCGGTATCGAAATTCTGCAAAGCTTTATCAAACCATTTGGAAGCCTGAAGGTTCTCCGCTTAAGATTCACAGCTACGAGCTGAAAGATAAACTGCAAGAATCTTTGGGAAATTCATTTCAAGTCGAACTCGCGATGCGTTATCAAAACCCTTCTATTGAAAGTGGGCTTGAAAATTTAAGAACCTGTGAAAAAATTGTCGTCGTTCCACTTTTCCCTCAGTATGCCTCTGCAACCACCGGTTCGGTTTATCAAGAAGTTTTTCGTATCCTTCAAACTTGGCAAGTGATTCCTGCATTAGTCTTCGTTGATGGATTTGCTACGCATGAAGAGGTGATCCATGCTTTTTGTGCGTCGGCTCGCGAATACGAGCTAGATCAGTACGATCACTTTCTCTTCAGTTATCATGGGCTTCCACAAAGACAAGTTCAAAAAGCAGACCGTTGCAACCACTGCCTGAAGACGCCCAATTGCTGCCAAGAACTGACAGAGAAGAACCGCACTTGTTATGCGGCTCAGTGTGTTGCAACAACCGCTGCCATTTGCCGTCAGCTCAAGCTTCCTCAAGAGGCAGTGAGCCATTGCTACCAATCCAGACTAGGTAAAGACCCTTGGATCCAACCCTATGCAAGCGATGTCTTGGAAAGGCTTGCCAAAGAGGGTAAGAAGAAACTTCTCGTTTTTTCTCCTGCTTTTGTTGCAGATTGTCTTGAAACATTGCAAGAAATTGGGATAGAATATCAAGCTGAATTCAAACAGTGGGGAGGGGAAAAGCTGGACTTAGTCGAAGGGCTCAACGCAAGACCAGAATGGGTTTCAGCTCTGAGAAGTATTATTTTAAAACAGTTACCGCGTAAGGAGGGAAATGAGTGCGCCAATTCAACCATCGTCTGATCTGCAGAAGTTAAATGTCAGAAGACCATCTCTTTTAACTTTGATTGTGTTGATTTCTTTTGGCTCAATAGGAGCGGCCCTTTTTACGCCGGCGATTCCTTCAATCATTAAAGAGTTTGGAATTTCTGTCAGTGTTGCGCAACTCACGGTGACACTTTACTTGTTGGGATATTGTGTTGGACAGCTCATTTATAGCCCTTTTGCCAAGCGTTTCGGAAGGAAACCAGCACTCTATGTTGGCGTTTCGATTGCAATGGTTTCCTCGTTCCTTTGTGCCATTTCAGGGCCGTTGCACAATTTCCAGCTTCTCCTATTGGGAAGGCTGCTGACCTCGCTTGGTTCGAGTGTGGGACTGAGCCTGACGTTTTTGATTATTAGCGATTACTTTTACGAAAAACACGCTCGCAAAATCACTGCATATACGATGCTTGCCTTTGCTGTTGTTCCTGGGATCTCTATTGCTGTTGGGGGGAGTTTAGTGACTCTCTTTGGTTGGGAAAGTTGCTTTTACTTTTTAACACTCTATTCGATATTTGCGCTCTACCTCGTTCATCGTCTTGCAGAGACTGGGCCAGGTCAGGAAAAAACAGCAACCCGTCTCTTGACAGTCCTAAAAAATTACCAACGCGATTTCAAAAATCCCATCTTAGTGATCTATTCGATCTTGATTGGAACCTCAACGATTTTTGTCTATATCTTTGCTGCCACAGCTCCAGTTATTGTGATTAGTATGATAGGGGTGCGCCCCGATACATTTGGACTGCTCAATTTAATTCCGGCATGTGGATACTTTTTAGGAAATTTTGTCGCAGCCCGTTTGGCTAATCACTTTGAAATCAAAGCCGTCTTACATGCTGGAATCTGCATCATGGCAGTTGGAGTGGCTCTCTTGTTTGGCTTGCTTTTGAGTGGTTCTACCTCTGTTTTCAGCATTTTCTTGCCCGTGTGTTTACTTTACTTTGGGATTCCACTCATGTACTCGAATGCGGCTGTTCTCGCGACTTTCCGCGTTAAAGACAAACCCAATGCTTCCTCAATCATGAGCTTTATCAATATTGGCTCAGCGCTGTTTGGTATCATTGTCATGGGACTCATTCCAGGAAATCGATCAATTGTGATGCCATGCCTTTTCTTGTTCTTTTTTCTCTTTATGTTGTGTTTGTATGTGCTGAGTTATAAGCGCCTCAGAGAAGACCAGGAAGAAGCGACTTAGAATCTCTCACTATCTAGCATTAGTTTTTCATCCATTCAAAAAGATCATTCAAGAGGTGGGTTTGCACACGGTCGACAATACTCAAATGCCCGGAACCATGAACGTAAAAACGTTCTTTAGCTATTGATTTTGAAGAGGTTTCAATAACAAGTCTAGAAAATGCACTTATACATGGCTGAATCTGAAACTCTTCAGTTGTGCAATAACTACGAAACTTTCGCTTAGTTGTAAGTTTCTTTTGTTGTTGTTCCAAAAGTTCTTTAGAGCAATCACTCTTATATGAAAGCTCTTCTATGACTTCAGGTGAAAACCAAAGATGAGCACAACCAGTCATTTTAAGAAGAGTCATCATTAATGATCCATGGTGTGCCCCTGCAATCGTTCCAACATAGACTTTTGGTTTTTGAGCGAGTTTTCGCATTTTTAACTCCAGACTTGCCACAATGGGACCACCTCTAGAAGTTCCAACAAGAGCAATAGGCTTGTCTCGATATTTAGTCGTATAGTTTTTCAACAAGTTAAGAATGGGTGTGGTCGCTTCTTCTAAGCTGCAATCCCCCCCATTATTAACCTTTATGAGACAAACATCTGCGTTAGGGTCATGAGCTTCAATTGCTTTTTTATATGCGTTCCAGCAAGAGGGATGTCCGTGAATTCCATGGATAAAAACATAAAGCCCAGTACTTTTCTCTTTCCAACGATAGCTTTGGGTTAAGGAAGGATCGATGTAAGTCTGACTAGGAGATCCTTTCCAATCTAGAAAGGCTTCATACTTTGTAATGATTTGTGTATACACATCAGAAAGAAACGCAACATAGCGATGGAATATTAAAAGAAGAGGATTCCTGCGATCTATCAAAGGGGCTCCTGTTTCGACTTTTTGCGGATCATCAAAAAGTCCAGGAGCTTGTTTTTCATCGCTTGTAAAAGGTTGCCAGGAATAATGCTTATGAGAATCAGAGAAATAACCCATCATAGGACAAGATAAAATAATAGGTAAGGCTATCCCCAAAGATAAGCTGGAGGCTGCAAGAGAATATTCTAAATTCAAAAAAGCTTTTACAGGGGTAGAAATATTTGAAATTGAAGTCATTAATGCTGACATTGTTTTTTTCTCCATTTTTTTTGGAAAATAGTAATTGATTTCAGCATTTAAAAAAATAAAAAGTGTTTTTTTAGTTGATAACCTTTTTACTGTAATGATTCAGGGTTTTTGACATTATAACTTGATAAATATAAGGATTTTCCAAGATATCCTCAACTTTTTGTTCGTTATCTACGCTTCTGTGGCAAAATTGAAATACTTGGTTAGAAAGGGCGAGGTTGGCCTTGGTAGTCGTGAAAACTCCCTGAAGGATAGGCTCGACAGTCTTCTATCACTTTGAGCAAGCCCAACACACTCTCTTCTACAGGAACCATTGCATTCGGTCCGCCCATGGGTGTTTGGACCCAACCTGGATGAAGAAGAAGGACATGAACTCCTTGATCTTTCAATTTAATTGCGAACTCCTGCATTCCCATATTGAGAGCGGCTTTACTCATCCGGTAAGCAATAAATCCTCCTGCTACATTATCTGCAATGCTGCCGGCACCACTGCTAATGGTTGCAATGACCTTTAGATCACTTTTGACGATATGCGGGACAAAAGCTTCGGTCATTTTGACTGTGCTGACGGCATTGATTTCAATGGTCTGCATCATTCCTTTTCGAGATAGAGTTCCAATTTCTGTCGGGTTTTCTCCCCATCCGATTTGACTATCGGCATAGAGGACTCCTGCATTATTAATGAGGAGGTCGATAGGGGTATTTTCATATTTGGCTGCTAAGGCCTGTATGGCCTCATCATCTCGGATGTCGAGCGGTTCAACAGTGAGGTTTTCTTGGGGGGCAATGTTTCCTGGATTTTGGCTGGTTCCAATCACTGAAAAGCCACGGCTTAACAGGTGCTTGACAAGACCTTGCCCAATTCCTCGACTGATTCCTGTAATAAGTGCTGTTTTTGTCATTCTTCTTTCTTTGAAAACAATGTAATCACACTCATAGGTGTGTTTGGACCTTCATTTGCCATGTATTTTAGAAGATCTCCTGTATTTCTCTCAAACCAAAGTTCAGCTTTCCAAAACATTTTTTTGAAACCTGTTAGGGTCACTTTGACTTTGATTGCGTCGTGTGTTTCTCCCTGGACTTTAACTTGCTCTAGTCTGGACGACTTTGTCGCAATCATATGATGGAGGCTAAGTTTGGTGGGATGGACAATGTAGAATTTAAGGGAGTCTGCAGTTGAGAGAATAAAGGGACGGAAGGTGAAATCAAATTCCTGGATCCAAAAGTCATCTCCAATGTTGAACTCCTTTTGGGTGACTTGTTCACCATCACTTCGCTTAGCAAAAAGATAGGGACCATCTCGGTGGATGTAGTACTCATTTTTTTCGTTTTTCGATTGGTATGAGAAGCATTGCGTGTTGACTGGAGGAGAAGTGATAATAAGGGTTTCACCATTTCCACTGATCCCTTGGATATGGACGTTTTTGTCTTTTTCTTGAAGAATCCAGGTTGTTTCAGAAGTTCGACCTTCGATCTCCTTTTTGTACACATAAGTGACCTTTGAAGGCGGCTCTTCTTCTTTGCTCACTAAAGGAGCAATGAAAAGACAAGATAAGAGAAATAACTTAAGTAGTTGCATGCATGCACCTCTAACGTAAGCAAGATTATTTATCAGTCTATAGCAAGTCAGATTTTATGGGTCAATGAACCTTGAGTTTTATCGATTACCATTCTAGACTAGGATGTTTGTTAAATAGGAGTTTCAATATGGCAAAAGACATCATTATGGTTATGGAAACCACCCAGGGAACAATCGAGATCAAACTGATGCCAGAGATTGCTCCCAAAACTTGCGAAAACTTCATGAAGCTAGCAGAAAAGAAATATTATGATGGCCTCATTTTTCATCGCATCATTAAGGAGTTTATGATTCAAGGTGGCGACCCAACAGGAACCGGGACCGGTGGAGAATCAATCTGGGGCAAGGACTTCAAAGATGAATTTTCTAAGAGTGTCAATTTTGACAGTCCGTTCTTGCTTGCCATGGCAAATCGTGGCCCAGATACAAATGGAAGCCAATTTTTCATCACAACTGTTGAGACCCCATGGCTTAATCAAAAACACACAATTTTTGGCAAAGTTGTCAAAGGTGAAGATGTTGTGAAGAAGCTTGAAGGAGTTGAAACCTCGATGCAAGACAAACCTGTCACACCTCAAAAGATCGTCAAGCTATTCATCAAGAAAACCTAATGAAAATCGGACTGATCGGCTTTGGAAAAATGGGAGGCGCGACCCAAATAGCTGCTGTCGAAAGAGGGCACGAAATTGGAGCGATTGTTTCCTCTAAAGGAGATGACTTCTCTTGTTTTGAAGAAGTCGATATTTGTATTGATTTCACTGCTCCCGATGTTGTCTTGGAGAATTTGCGCAAAATTGCCCCACTCAAAAAAAATGTTGTCATAGGGACAACTGGGTGGGAAGCCGACTATGATGAGGCATGTCAGCTGGCAGAAGAAGCCCCATTTGGGATGCTTTATGCTCCTAACTTTTCCTTTGGAGTCTACCTCTTTAAAAAGCTCGTTTTTTATGCCCAGGAGCTGACAAAACCCTTTGATTTTGATGTGGCTGGGGTTGAAATGCATCACAATCAAAAAAAAGATGCACCCTCAGGGACAGCTAGGTCATTGGAAGGCGTTCCTTTCACGAGTTTAAGGGTAGGGGATATTATCGGAACTCATCAGGTTCTTTTTAATTCGGGAGATGATACCATAGAGCTTACACATCGAGCCTCGACTCGGATGGGATTTGCGCGTGGTGCAGTCCAAGTTGCTGAGTGGCTGGCAGGTAAGAAAGGTGTGTTTACTTTTGATGACTTTATGAAGGACATGTTATGCGACTCGAAGGAGTTATTACCTCGCTCATCACCCCATTTAAAAACCAAACCCTTGATGTCGAAGGGCTAAAGGAAAACATCAGATTTCAGTTGGAAAATGGTGTTTCGGGGATTCTTGTTGGAGGGACAACAGGCGAAGCTCCAACATTAGATATGGATGAGTATGAAATGCTCATTCGCACTGCAGCTGAATTGATCCAAAAGAAAGTGCCTCTTCTAGTGAGTATCGGAGAGAGTGCGACCAAAAGATCGTTGATCAAGATGGAAATGGCCACAGATCTCGGTGCAGACGCTCTCTTAGTTGCAACACCTGCTTACAATAAACCTTCGCAAGAGGGCCTCTACCAACACTTTAAAGCTATTGCTGGAAGCTCTAAGATTCCTCTTATCCTGTACAACAACCCTAGTCGCACAGGAGTCTCTATAGAACTTTCAACGCTTCTTCGACTTGTGGAGATCGACAATATCATCGGGATTAAAGAGTCTTCTGGAAGCATTCAAGTTGCGCAAGAGATGCTTTACCACATTCCTTCAGACTTTATCTTCCTTTCTGGGGAAGACAATCTAACACTTCCTCTCATTGCTTTGGGAGCGCGGGGAGTCGTCTCTGTTCTTTCAAACCTCAAACCTCAAGAAATGGTGTCATTTGTCGAAACTGCCCTCAAAGGAGACTTTTCTAAGGCTCGGGAAAAGCAGCATGTGCTTTATCCCTTTTTCCAAGCTTGTTTTTGTGAAACCAATCCTGTTCCGATTAAAACCATGATGGCGCTCTTAGGTAAAGCTGCTGGCCATTGTCGTCTTCCTTTGGCTCCACTAAAAAACGAGAACATTGAAAGATTGCAAACGCTATTAAAGCTTAGCCAAACAAAAGCACATCATGGGTAAGATTTCAGTTGGGATTCTGGGTGCAACAGGTGCAGTCGGTCAAACCTACGTGAAGTTGCTTGAAAACCATCCACTTTTTGAAATTGTATCTCTGACAGCTTCTCCAAAGTGGGAAGGAATCTCTTATGGAGAAGCACTAAAAGATCGTCAGAGAGAGGATTTTTCTGAGAAAACTCTAGCAACGGTTATGGAGCCCGCTGCTCCGCATCCTCTTATTTTCTCAGCATTGAACAACGAAGATGGTGAAGCTCTAGAGCTAGAGCTCGCCAGTCAAGGTTCTGCAGTTTTTTCCCATGCGTCGATTCATCGCAAAAGCAGTGATATCCCGATGATCATCCCAGAAATCAACGGCGAGCACCTGGCCTTGATTCCGACCCAACAGAAAATTCGGGGGTGGGATAAAGGATTTCTTGTGGCGAAACCCAATTGCACGCTGCAGAGTTTTTTGCTTCCTCTCTTTCCCTTGCATCAAAAGTACCAGCTTAAACAAGCCGTCATCACGACCCTGCAGTCTATGAGTGGAGCAGGAGCCCGCTTTGAGCTCGAGGGGAATGTTCTTCCTTTTATTGAAGGTGAAGAAGTAAAGACAGAGCAAGAACCTCTCAAGATTTTAGGGAAATTAGAACAAGGAAAGATTTTCCCAGCCGAGCGTATGACCTTTTCTTCGCATTGTAACCGGGTTCCGGTTTGCTCGGGGCATTTAGCTTGTGTTTCAGCTCAGTTTGAAAAACCTGTCGATTTAGAAAGTGTTTATCATGAGCTAGACAGCTTTCCTTCTTTATCTCTTCCTTCAGCTCCTCAAAAGCCTTTGCACATCTTTGAAGACGTCAATCGTCCTCAACCTCTTCTCGACAAAGACCTCGAAGGAGGGATGAGTGTCGCCATTGGTCGACTGCGTACTTGCGCTGTTTTTGATCTTCGATTTACCGCACTTTCGCATAATTTAGTGCGTGGTGCTGCCGGGGGCAGTATTTTATGCGCTGAACTTGCTCTTCAAAAAGGATATCTTCATGGTTAAAAGACGCCCGGTTTTTCAAAAGCTACCCGAAAATTACCTCTTCCCAGAAATTCAACGTCGCAAAAATCTCTTTTTAGAGGAAAATCCAACAACAAGCCTCATTAGCTTAGGAATTGGAGACACGGTTAAACCCCTTCCATCTTACATTGCACGGCAAATGGAGCGTGCTGCGGCTGCTTTGGCAACGACTGAAGGGTATCATGGATATGGAAAGGAACAAGGGCTTGAAGCACTTTGCAAAAAGATTTGTGACCGCTTTTATCCAAACCAGATTGATCCAAGCGAAGTGTTCATCTCAGATGGAGCTAAATGTGACATTGGACGTCTTCAAATGCTTTTTGGAGGGCAGGCAAAAGTTGCGGTCCAAGATCCGGCCTATCCAGTCTACTTAGAAGGGAGCATTTTGCAGGGAGGGGAGACCTTAACATTCATGCCGTGTCTACCTGAAACCAACTTTTTCCCCGACTTTAGAGAGCTTCCTCCTCATGATCTCATTTATATCTGTCACCCAAACAATCCGATCGGGCACGCCTACACCCATGAGCAATTAGCCAAGCTGGTCGATTATGCACTGGAACATCATGCGATTATTATTTTTGATGTGGCCTATGCCTCCTTTATCACAGATCCATCACTTCCAAAAACCATCTACGAGATTCCTGGAGCAGAAAAGGTTGCCATTGAAGTTGGCTCTTTTTCAAAAATGGCGGGTTTTTCAGGTGTGCGCTTAGGTTGGACAGTTGTTCCAAAAGCTTTAAAATATGATGAAGGGGATCTAGTTTGGAACGATTGGATGCGACAGAGTACCACGATTTACAATGGAACGTCATTTGTCGTTCAACAAGCTGGAATTGCTGCGCTCGAAGAAGAAGGCTGGAAGGAAGTTCAAGCAATCTTAGACATCTATCGTGCAAATGCGCAAAAGCTCTTGACGGCTTTTAAACAGTTAGGCCATAGCGTTTATGGTGGAAAGAATGCTCCATATCTTTGGGTGGAGTTTCCAGGGCGTGATTCTTGGGATGTCTTTCAAGAGTTTTTAGAGGAGAGAAATCTCATCGTGACGCCTGGGAAGGGATTTGGTCCATCAGGGGAGCATTTCATACGACTCAGCGCTTTTGCGCATGAAGAGCAAATCGATGCTGCGATTAGTGTTCTACAAAGTGGTGGGGTAAGTCTAACGACTTAAAGTCGAGCTCGGGATGATCTTTCCTGAGAATCGCAATATCGATGGGCAAGAGAAAAATTTCAGCTGTAACTGCTACCGTTGCTTCAAAAAGATGACCAGAAAAAGTTTGCCCTTTAGGATCACCCAAACAAACATGTGTGTGTGCAAAGGGTTTTCCCTCATATAGAGAAATATTTCCCATAGCCATAATCAGTTCGTATTCTCCTTTAAGGGGGATGGAATTATAGGCATTTTTTTTGAGGTCAAAGGCGCCCATATCGATGTCCATTAGAGCTCCGATTCCTTGATAAAAACCGCTTGCAAAACGTTTTTGTTCGAAGAATTTAAGCATTGTCTCGTGAAACTTTTCGCCTCGATCAAATGTTGAGGACAAACCCCCTCGAAAAATCTGCATAATGCATAGCTTTTGCCCTTAGTTAGGGTTAAAATGAAGAGCCTGGTTGTTTTAAGAAGGCTGCTTCTTCTGGAGTTGATTCTCGATCTAAGATGGCATTCCGGTGAGGAAAACGGCCAAACTCCTTAATCACATCTAGGTGCATCTTGGCATATTTATGAAATTCTTGAAAGGAAGGTTTGATACTTTCGTGAACTTCTTCAGCGAGCTTGGCGTAGAGTTCTACCGACTGCTCTTGAATGGAGAGGTCTTCACTATGTTGCATAGGCATATAGAAAAAACATCGCTCGATCGGAAAGAGGTTTTGATCAATTTTATCTTCTAGCCCCTGTAAGACAAGCTCTAAAGCTAGGGGGTCTTGAGCAAAGGCTCCCGGTTTGCCCCTGTGAATGTGTCTTGGAAATTGATCCAAAACTAAAATGAGGCAAAGGTAACCACGAGGAGTGTTTTTCCAAAAGTCAAATTGGCCTGAGATCGCATCACTCAAGATTGCATGATAAGCATCACGAATGTATTCATCGGTGTGTTCGTTTTTCATGAACCAAAACGTCACTTTTTCTCGCGGCATATCTTCGGGTCCTTTGAGTACGCCAAACCAAAAACGGTGAATATTTTCGACTGTGTTAGTCATAGTTTTCCTCATGAGTTGGAGCAGAGCGATGTGATTTGATTTCTGATCGCTTTTTCTTTTCTTTCAGCATTTTTTCTTTTGCTCTTTTAGAGCGCTTTTTTTTCTGTCTTCTGATTTTTTCGATAAGCTGCTGTTTTGCTGTTTTTTCTTGATGGATTTTTGAAGCGATCTGTTCACAGAGTTCTCGACGAGCCAAAAAACGATTCATTTCGCGCGATCGGTCTTGCTGACATTTCACTTCGATTTGGGTTGGAATGTGTTTGAGATAGACACAAGAAGCTGTTTTATTCACTTTTTGTCCTCCCTTCCCAGAGCCTAGAATGAACTTTTCGATTAGATCCTCTTCTCGAATTCCAAGTTCTTCCATTCTTTCATGGAGGGCATCAAGCTTTTCTTTTCGTATAGGCATCGTCAAACCAAAAAAAAGGAGCGAATATTTCATTCGCTCCTTAAAGAAACAAAAAGAAGAAAATTAAGCAAGAGAAGCTTCTTCTTCAGTCTCTTCATTAAGAGCAAGGGCAGCCTCTTCTTCAGACTCATCAGTCATAGCAAGTGATTGCTCATTTTCTTCCGACTCATTGAAGTAAATTTTGAAACCGTTGAAACTTACAGTCGTCTCCGTGGCTTCAGCTTCCACTTCAACAGTAGTTGCTGGCTCATCAGCTTCTACTTCTTCTTGAGCGAAAGCTTGGTATCCAGCTAGTGAAAATGCTGCTAGAGCTAGTACTGTTGCCTTTTTCATAAGTCCTTTCCCTGTTAAAAAAATTGAAAGTGTTTAAAAAATTTCACCAAATATTACTCCCCTATAGTGTTTTTTTCAAGTAAAAACAATTCTTTCAAGAAAGCATATGTCTCTAAGTTACATGCGTTAAATTATTATTTTTAAAATAAATAGATGCTTTTTGTGTAATTTTTATATACTTTTTAGCAGTATGCTCAATCTCAAGGCTTTTCAGGGAAATTTATGAGCGCATATTTAGTATTATTTGCTCAAAAGACTGTCTCTTTTAAATTTGAACGTTACGATGAAAAAAATGCGGCTATTTAAGCCCAATCAAATGAGTTTTTGAAGAACTATCGCACAGCCCGGGCCTGATTTGAAGCTTGCTGCCACGATCTTTTCCTAAAAGGGTGGCTTCCATGTCGATCGAGCATCTTGAAAAAGACGAAGAAAGATGGGGATAAGCCTTTGCTGCAGTGATTGCAAGTTGATTTTCGAGAGAGATGATGGCTTTTTCATCTTGAGGCACAGACTGCATTTTTTTTTCGTAACCATGAGCAATCCCTCGAAAAAACGAATTTTTGGCTCTTAATCCCTTCAAGTTGGAGTTTTTCCAAAGAATTTCCAGCTCTCGTTCTAAAAAATGGCCGACATAAGTCGCAATCTCAATATTGACAGGGGAGCCAAAAATCTCTAGATAGACGCATCCTTTTCCATGATTGAAAACGGGATAGACGAAAAAGTGTTTGAGAATCGAAGCAATGGTTTGCAACTTAGTAGAAGCCCTTTTCTGCTTGGTAAGGCGATGAATTTCCATTTCCTCTGAATCTTGCGTCATGTGCGTTTGATGGTATTTCAGAAGGAGTTCTCGTGCTTTGCAAAGGGCAAGCTCAGCTTCGTGAAGATTATGGCTTTGACTTAATGAAAAGAGCTTTTGAATTTTTTCAGCAATGCGCAAACTTTTTTGTCGTTTTTCAGATGAAACAGTTGCGCGCGTGACTTCAGTTTTCCATCCATAAAGACTGCAAATTTCCCGGAATTCTCTTCCATGAGGCGAGACCGATGAGCCGTGCGTGATAAAAGTTAAATAATGAGCGAGTTCGTGACGTAAAAGATCTTTGAGGTTTTCATCAGTCTCAAACAAAAAGCACTTGTTCACACCAATTTCGTACATTTCAGGATCGAAATATCCCATTTTGCTGGGATGATCAAAAGCGACGAAATGCAGAGGATAACCCACATTTCCCACCCAAAATCGACGTGGACCACACTTTAAAGCCATTTCTTTTTGAATAATGGTGCGTGCTTCCTTTTTCACCTTTTTGAGAAAAAGAAGAAGGGTTTCAGAGTAGAGGAGATTCATCTTTCCATAAACTTTCAAATGTAGATAGAATAATAATGAGGAGCATTTGATATGGCAAAGAAAATCCGCGTAGGCGTCCTTTTTGGAGGGCAATCGACTGAGCACGAAGTTTCACTTCAATCGGCTCGAAGCATCATCCAAAATATAGACACTGAAAAATATGACGTTATTCCAATCGGAATTGATAAGCAGGGGAGTTGGTTTTTCCTCACCCGTGAGCAATTTTTCTTGCCTTTTGAAAGGGATAAACTTCCCGCTTTTGAAGGGAAAGAAGGGCATCTCATTCCTCAAGGCATTGCAGCAAAAGATATGTTTTTTTCCCCCTGCGTTCTAAGAGAATCCCTTGATGTTATTTTTCCCGCCCTTCATGGACCCTATGGCGAAGATGGAACAGTTCAAGGACTTGTGAAGCTAGCAAACTTACCTTGCGTTGGGTCCGATGTCTTGGGGTCGGCTCTCTGCATGGATAAAGTGATTGCTAAAAAACTTTTACGAGACGCCAAACTTCCCATCCCCGCCTTTCAATGCTTCAAATTACATGACACAATCGATATTCCTTCAATTGTAAAGGAACTTGGGCTTCCTTTATTCGTTAAACCAGCAAATAATGGCTCATCCGTAGGAATCAATAAGGTTCATAGAGAAGAAGAGGTTCTAGAAGCGATTGAAGAAGCGTTTCTCTATGATGAAAAAGTGATCCTTGAAGAATTTATTGAGGGGCGTGAGATTGAATGCTCTGTTTTAGGCGACCTTGAGCCCATCGTTTCTCTTCCTGGTGAGATCATTCCTCAGCATGAATTTTATTCCTATGAAGCGAAATATCTAGATGAGGATGGCGCGCATTTCAAACTTCCGGCCGAGCTAGAGGCAGAGACTGTCGACAGTATTCAAAAACTTGCAATCCAAGCTTTTCACCTCCTTGAATGCGACGACATGGCGCGGGTGGATTTTTTTCTTAGAAAAGATGGAAAACTCTTTTTAAATGAGCTTAATACCATCCCGGGTTTTACGACGATTAGTCTTTATCCCAAACTATGGGAGATCAGTGGTATTCCTTATCCCGATCTAATTGATCGACTCATAGTGCTTGCACTTAAGCGACATAAGCGAAAAGCAGCTTTACGAACAGATGTGAACATCGTTTCCTGTGCTTCCAATTAATACCTTGTTAGAATACAATTATGCTCATGAAAATTCAAAAGTCTGAATTTTACCAAGGAAGCCTGCCTTTTTGTTTATGAGGAGAGCTGCAGTGTTGATGAGACACGGAGTGAGAAGAAGAAATAAAAAAGCAGGGAAAACTGACGATGTTAAAAGTCAAACTTTTGAATTTTCTTGAGCTTGATAATTGAGTTTTAAATGGGTTAAAGGTGGAAACTACAAAGTCTTTTGAGATTTCTTCTCCCGAAGATTTAGATATTTGCCCGGTTTTTTCTTTTTATCAGCGCAATGAGGGGGTCAAAGAGCTCTTAGCTCAAACCAAACGGACTCTCTTGCATGTGCTTCCTAAACCCATGCCTTTTAATGATCAGAAGGGGTTAGAGGAGTGGCTTAAGAAATCACTGCCTATTTTTACCTATACGGAATGCGAGCCTGCTCCCTCGATTGTCACTGTCAGATTCTTTTCCAAACCCTTGTGCTCTTTACCAACGGAGACCTTTCTTCAAGAAATGATCAAAAGGTGGCTCATTCCTCACTCAGAAACGACAATTTCGTCATTTCATCACATGCAGTTCTACTTTGAGCATTATTTAAAAGAACCGTTCTTTGTGGGAGAGGCTCAGATTTTAGTCAAATCTGCCAAAGAGCATAACCTGATTAAAATGAACCTTCCTCTACTGCAAAAGGAAATTCTCAGTGCGGTCACCTCGGGAAGTTATGCTAAGTCTATTTTAGAGACAAAAGCCCTTCCTATTGACCGAAAGGCTTTTCTCGTCAGAGAAAGTTTACTTCGCCTCATACACCGCTTTCCTGACGAATTTGACGATCAAATTCTCCACCGCTTTGCATTTGCTCAAGCATATACCTCTGACGAATTCAAAGATCAGCGTTCTTTTCCTCATCTGACCCGGATGATCACATCGATGTATTTGATTCGAAATCGGCTGGAGCGAGAGCTCCGAACCTTGCCAGAAAAAAGGCATATGATTCTCCGGTTTATCCAGACAAAACTTAGTTTTGCATTTGGAAAGAAACCTGTTTTAGGCATGGTCATTGGCCTGAACTTCTTTCATCAATTCGAATTCTTTGAAGAAAAACACATTCTTCTCTCTGTTCAGAAGTTTTTTCCTCACATGCGCCTTGTTTCAGGCTCCTTCCACCGATTTCAGCCATCACAGAGTCCAATTGTGACAATCTATGTTGAACTTGAAAAAGAAGATGGCTCTCGCTTTTTTCCAAGAGAAGTAAGGACTCTTCGAGAACATTTGACAGATGAACTGAGTAAGCGCATTGAGCACCTTGTTCCCTCACTGTTCATGGTTCGCAACGAAGAAGAGATCATGCGAAATATCCTCCTTTTGAGCCAGGAATTGAAAAGAAAAGGGGATCTTCCCCAAATGATGATTTCCTTTGATCAACACTCGCAAGAAGACCTCATCTTTACAGTTGTTTTACTCAGAGTGAAAGACCAAAATTCGCGCACATTAGAAGAGCTCTTAGACGATGTCGATCCTAAGATCCGGTACATTCCCGACCGAGTACAAAATGTTCGCTATCTGGATAAAGATCACCCCATTGAAGCCAACGTGTTCCGACTTCAGATTGCTAAGCTGCCGATCTTTTTGCGCATGGACTTTTCTGTGAATCTCTATCTAGCCCGTCAAGAAGTTGTCACGTTTTTGACTAGGCAACTTGGTGAGCTTCGAGATTACAATGGAGGAATGATCCTAAAACAAGGAGAGCTTCTCGCCCAATTCAAGCGACTTTTCCAAGATCTTTCAGCCAGAAACCAAGAACTATTGGAAAACTTTTTTTACTCCTTGAACCCGATCGAAGCCCAGGCAACCATCTCTCTCAATTGCCTGAGTTTTTTCTTTGATTTGTTCTTGGGTCTAGCTGATAAAGAGTTTCCCAAGAAGGCCGACTACGATTTGGACATCGAACAAACAGATGGGGGAAAGTTTGCTGTGATGCGAGCCAGTGAGCCCGACTATCGCACGATTGTTGAAGAAGAGCTCAAATCAGCTGGAATTTATGATCGCTCAATCGTTTCGAGTATCTTATCTTTTGAAGGGTCACATTACCTTGGCTATTACCTCTCAACTCCAACAGAGGAAAAAGCTCAACAATTTGCTGTTGCAGTGCGAGCGGGGCTTGAAAAATGGGCCTCCAGTCGCCAAAAACTCAAAGTGCTTCGATTGGCAACAACTTATGACGTTTGTCTCGATCCTCGTATAGGAGGGGATCTCGAGTCGAGTGTGTTTATCAAACTCCTATTTGAAGGGTTGATGAGACGAGGTCTCGATGGAGCTCCGGAATGTGCCAGTGCAGAAAGCTATACTTTATCTGATGACAAACTCCGTTACACCTTCAAAATTCGTGAATCCTTCTGGTCCGATGGTTCTCCTCTTGTGGCTTATGATTTCGAGTATGCTTGGAAAAAGATTCTCTCTCCAAGCTTTTCAACTCCTTTTACGTCTCTTTTCCGACCGATTCGAAATGCAAAAGATGCAAAAGATGGCCTAGTTTCTTTAGATGAAGTCGGAGTGAAAGCGACAGATGATCGCACTCTTGTGGTCGACCTTGAATATCAAGCGCCTTATTTCATCGAATTGACAGCCCACACCCTTTATTCTCCTATCAATCACCGTATCGAAAAGATGCATCCCAACTGGTCGACCCAAAAAGATCATCATTTTATTTGTAATGGCCCCTTCAAGCTACGAGCAAATCGCCCCATGTATAACTGCGAAATGGAGAGAAATCCCTACTATTGGCGCAATGAAAAAATCTTCTTTGATCAAGTTCTGATCAATAAGACGAAAGATCGCGCCATTCTCGATATGTTTAAAAAGCAGGAGGTCGACTATGTTGGCGTTCCTTTCAATCCTCTTGACCGCTATTGGGATGATTTGAGAAATCAAGAGATTTATTCTCAAGATTCAGGAGTCTTGTTTTGGCTTTGCTTAAACACCGACCAATTTCCCTTTACAAACGTCAATATGAGACGAGCTCTAGCATCAGCTCTTAATCGCAATGAAATCTTCAAATCTTATTTTGTTTCGAATGATCCATCGTACACAGTTCTGCCGCGCCATATTACGCAGCATCTCGATTCTGATGCGACAATTAAAGAAGATGCAGAGCAAGCAAGAGCTTACTTCAAGCAAGCTTTGAAAGAGCTTAATATCAAAAAAGAAGATATCCCTGTCATTACCCTCATTTATAGCCATGAAAGCCAGGTCAGAAACCAGATTGTAGAATCGATTAAAAGCCAGTGGGAAGAAGTCTTAGGAATCAAGTCACGACTCGAAAGCTACGAATGGCGCAACTTTTTCTCCCAAATGACGACTGGCCGCTACCAAGTGGGGATGCTCAAATGGCACTCCTGGTTCAAAGATCCCATCTACACCCTCAATGCCTTTAAGTACCGAGAGGAGGGGATTAACTTTTCTCGCTGGGAAAATCCAGAGTTTCAAAAGTTACTACGACTTTCTGATCAGGAAAAAGACACCGAGCTGCGGCTTCAATACTTAGCCGAAGCTGAAGGAATCCTTCTGAAGGAGTCGCCTGTGATTCCATTGAGCTATGATAAGAGTTGCTTTGCTAAAAACCCACGTCTGGAGATTCACTCCAATACTTTTTCTCAAGATGGGCACTACGATTTCACACAAACTTCACTATCTACACTCACAAATTAAAAAAGTTTGCAAATAATTAATATCTTCTTTATGATTCCAGGAGATTCTTAATGATAGAGAAGAAAAATGCGGACTTTAAGCCGGAGGTTTGAAATGTTAACTTTTTCTCGTACAAGATTAAGGTTTAAAACCCCATTTGTAAGCAAGAAGCAGCAGCTAATTGATGCGATAAAAAGCCATGCTTCATGGAGAGGCAATGCCTCACTTTGTGAAGCAGCAGCCCTATTAAAAGGGAATTCCCCTTTTACTTATATTGTTTCAGAAGGAATGGATGAGTGCCATTTTTTCCTTTCCTATGTGAGTTCAGATCACACTGTTAAACATAAAAACGTACGTGTGATCATTGATCGAGGAGACTGGGTTGTGAAAAACGGACAAGGTTTATCCTTTCCAACACTAGATTTACTCGTTCCTAGTTGCCTCCAGTGCTCTGCATCTGTTTGCAAGCCCCTCGCCTAATTTCGATAGGCAAAAGTTAATAGACTTCTAAAGCTATCCAAGTATGGATAGCTTTTTTTTTAAGCTCCTAACTTTCAAACCATGTACACCTTATAGTCTCATATCCGAGCTACAGGAGCTCCTTTCTATAAGTATGCTCTTAAGCACAATTTTTGCCTGGCAATAATGAAAAACTGGGATTTTTATAATTACAATACTAAAGAGGAGATGCTAGGTATAACAGCAACTTGATTTGAATTAAGCTTCGATCGGATGATGAAGGCTGAGAAGATGTTTCTTCCAGAGTCCTTTGCGGAAGCGCAAAAAGTAGATGATTCCAAAAAGGATGGTATTAACAGAGTCAATTGTGAAAAAGTACTCAGGAGAGGCTCCAAAACGGCCGATAATCAGGTAAACAGGCACGCAGATGGTGATCCAGTTCATGGTGATGATACAGGCATAAAAGAAGGTGTCCCTAGAGGCTGTGATGAAGCTTGCCCCAATGAAATTAATTCCATTCGCCAAGCAGGCAATCCAAGCAAAAATACAGGTTTTCTTGAGCAATTCAAATGTACCGTAGGGAAGGGGATCTGAGATAAACAGAGAAATCACCTGCTCTCGCATTAAAATTAGAGGGATGCTGAGGAGGAGCATTGAGAGAGCTAAGACTTGAAATGCAGAGCGCATGAGTCTTGAAATAGCTTTTTCTTCTTTTGCCCCGAGAATATGAGAAGCGACTGTCGTGAGAGCTTGGCAAACCCCTTCATTAATGAACGTGAAGATCATAAATAGGGAGGTTCCAAGAGTCAAAACGAGGAGGTGGATGCCCCCCTTCATGACGAGAAGGTGTGCGGCAAAAGACCAGGCAGAAATAGCCATTCCTCGGCCGATGGAACGAGGAACCCCTACTTTCAGCATTTCTTTGAGAAGTGAGAAGTTGAGCTTTCGTTGATGTGTATTGTAGATAGGAATGTATTCGGGGCGTGAAAATTTCGAGAAGAGAATGAGGCAAAGGGTCGCTTCTGAAATAATTGTGGCTAGAGCCGCTCCAAAGGTTCCCATAGGGGGGACGATAGAGCCGACACCATAGATCAAAAGGTAGTCTAAGACAATATTCATCAGCTGAATAGAGATATTCGAGTAGAAGATGATGCGGGTTTTACCTCTTCCAATGAAAAAAGCTGTTAAGGCGGCGTTCAGAGGAAAGAGAAAGTTGAAGAGGGCCATTGGTCGAAAATAGGCGAGGGCTGGGGCTTCAATTTCTGTTCCCCTAAAATATATTTCAGCAAAAAAGCTGGAAGGGTAGGTGATAAGCATCGAGAGAAAGGCAAACCAAATCATTTGCCAGACGATGGGGCCAACCCTTGAGGGACGTTTGGCTCCAATATGTTGTGCAATAAAGCTTTGAGCGATCATGGCAATGACAGAAAGCATCATCTGGTAGAGAAAGGCAATATAGCCGCTCGTAGAGGCTGCATTCCAAGCGTCTAATGAGTAGTGGGAAAGGAAAAGTCGGTCGCAAAATCCTAGAAGACTTGCAGATAAGCAAGAAAAGACTAGGGGGGTGGAGAGGGTAAGAAGTTCCCTAAAGCTTCCTAGAGGATGGCGGGATAATGGACTAATTTGAGGTTCGAGACTCTCTGAAGTCGTCATTTGAGCTTCACGTAAAATTCAAAATCTTTTAACATCGCTAAGCTAGATGATTTTTGAAACTTAACAGTATTGTTAATTTTCCGCGAGAAATATTTCGTTTGGAGACGAAGATGAAGCGAATCCTACTCCTCCTCCTTTTAATAGCCTTTCTAGGGACTTCTGGATGTGGCAGAAAAAAAGAACCTTTAGTTGAAGCGTCCCGCGGACTCGAAATCGGTTTTAAAGAAAAAGTTACCTCGTTAGACCCGCGGTTAGGGCTTACACGTCCTTCTAATATTGTCATTCGGATGCTTTTTGAAGGGCTCCTGCGAATGGACGAAAAGGGACAGCTTGTTCCTGGGCTTGCTGAGAGGTACGAAGTTTCCGAAGACCGACTGACGTATACCTTTTATATTCGGCCGTGTCATTGGTCGAACGGAGATCCTATTACCGCCCATGACTTTGAATTTGCATGGAAACGCTCCATTGAACCTAGCTCTGCACAGTCGGGTTGCTCAGTTTTTTACCCAATAAAAAACGTTTCACGTTGTGTTGAGGGAAAAGCGAAGATTGAAGAAGTCGGAATCAAAGCTCTCACGGATCGTATCCTCCTTGTTGAGCTGGAACACCTCGCTCCCTATTTTTTAGAACTCACGACCACAACTTTCTTCTCCCCTGTACCTAAACGAGTGGTTCAAGAGAATAAAGAATGGGCAAGTGGAGTCGATGGTAATTTTGTTTCAAGTGGCCCATTTAGACTGAGATGTTGGAAAAGGGGAAGTCACATGAAACTCGATCGTAATCCGTTTTATTGGAATACGGACAATGTTCATATTTCCAACATCAACATCAAAATTTTACCTTATGAATACGACCACCTCCAACTCTATGAAGAGCATAAATTAGATTGGGTAGGACAACCTCTCATTACTGTAACGTCCGAAGTGATCGAAAAGCTTCAACACATTGAATATCAAACTTCAATTGGTCTTTTAGCTTATTTTTGCAATGTAGAGACCTATCCCTTAAACAACAAACACCTGCGTAAAGCCTTAGCCTATGGAATCAATCGGAAAACGATTGCTGACTATATCTTTTATGAAGGAGGCACCCCAGCGCAGTCACTTTTAAATCCATTACTTCGAGAAGGTGACACAGAGGTTTACTTTCAAGATAATGACGCAGCAAAGGCAGCATTGCATTTAAGGATGGCACTCAATGAGCTCGGCATGGATCTTGGGGATTTGCCCGAAATTGTTCTCAGTTACCCGAACACGCAGCTTCAATCTCGTGTTGCCCAAGAAATTCAAAAGCAGTGGAAGCAAAATCTAGGAATTGTGGTTAAACTCGATCCAATGGATAAACCCCGATTTTTTGATAAAGTCTTAAAAGGGGGACATCAACTGGCAAGCACGATGTGGAAGGGACTTCTTCTCAATCCTATTCATTTGTTAGAAACCATGGGCTCAACCTTAGGGACAAATGTCTTGACCTATTGGGAGAATCCAGAGTTTACAAAACTTATCGAGCAAATTCGGTATGAAACAAACCCCGAAAAAGTTCAAAGGCTTATCGGGACGGCTGAAGCCTATCTTATGGAAGAAATGCCCATCATTCCTATCTGTTTTGGTTCGGTTTGCTTCTCAAAAAATGAGCACCTTAAAAATGTTTATGTCTCACCACTTTTTAACGTCGACTTTTCACAGGCCTATTTTGTGGAAGAAGACCAAGTCAGGAGGGTTCGATGAAAAAATGGTTCGGAGTTTTACTGATTGCTCTGGTTCTTTTTGCCTTTGGATGCGGCAAAAACGGATCATCTTCGAGCAAAGATAAGCGTTTTGTCAATGTCGCAATTGCGAGTTGTGTGCGTTCGCTCGACCCAAGAATTGGCAATGAATATCCTTCTGCTTTTGTGATTCGTATGCTTTATGAAGGGCTCATGCGTATGGGTGAAGATGGACAGCTTTTTCCTGGGATGGCTGAGTCTTATGAAGTTTCAGATGATCAAATCCAATACACTTTCCATCTTCGCAATGCCAACTGGTCAAACGGGGATAAAGTCACAGCATACGACTTTGAGTATGCGTGGAAAAAAGCAGTTGACCCTTCATTTGCTAAAACAGGCGCATTCACTTTTTATTCGATAAAAAATGTTGAAGCTTGCCTGCAGGGAAAAGTGGATGTTGGACAAGTCGGCGTCAAAGCTATTAATGAGAAAACCCTTGTTGTCGAACTAGAACATCCTGCGCCCTACTTTCTTGCATTAACATCCTGCCCAACTTTCATGCCGATCAATAAGCGAATTGACCTTGAGAAGAGTGATTGGGCAAATAAAGCGGGCGATTATTTTACCTGCAACGGCCCCTTCATCATGGATGAATGGAGAAAAGGGGACTCGCTCACGCTGAAGCGAAATCAACGGTACTGGAATGCGGGTGATGTGGCTCTTCAAGGAATCAAAATTCTCGTTGTTGAAGATGCAATGACTCAATTTTATCTCTTTGAAAAGGGGAAAATTGACTGGTTTGGCGACCCACTCCTAGGGACAATTCCTCCAGATATTCTCAAAGATGATTCTGTTCGTGAACGGATCCAAAGTCGGGAAGCTTTTGGACTTTTCTGGTTCTTCGTCAATACAGAGGTCTACCCGCTCAATAACAAAAACTTAAGAAAAGCTCTTGCTTATGCCATTAACCGACATGAAATTGCAGAACATGTCTTGCAGATGGGAGAAAGACCTGCTATGGGAATCCTTGCTGAAGGTTTCAAAATCCAAGCAGATCCCTATTTTGATGACGGCAATTTAGCCAAAGCACGCGACTATTTTAACCAAGCACTTCAAGAGCTTGGTGTCAAAAAAGAAGAGTTTCCAAAGATCACGATTAGCATTTCAACAAGAGTGGCTTCTTCTCGACTCAATCAAGCAATTCAGCAACAGTGGCACGATGCTCTAGGAATAGACGTGGAACTCGATTCTAAAGAGTGGCCTGTTCATTTTACAAAGCTCTCTAAAGGTGACTTTCAAGTTGGGGAAGTGCAATGGGTATCCTGGCTTTATGACCCCATTTATCTCCTTGAAACATTTAGGATCAAATCGATTGCGACGAACATGAGTAGCTGGGAACATCCCGAATACCGCCACTTACTAGATCTTGCTGACAATGAAGTCGATGTTCAGCAGCGCAAAGAGCTCCTCCGTCGGGCTGAAACTTTTCTCATGGATGAGATGCCGGTGATACCGATTTGCTTTAGCCGTGTGTGCTACATGAAAAATCCGAAACTTCACGGTGTTTACATCTCTCCGCTCAAAGAGCTCGACTTTCGTTGGGCCCACTTCGAAGAATAGGAAGAAGTCATCATTCTGCTAGATTAAAAGCCGAGAAGCTTGAGGACAGGTTCGGCGACATTTCTTTTTTTTCCTTGGTTCGGAAAGGCGTGGAAGTAGAGGACTGGGTTGAAGTTGAGCTCGATAATGGAGTGATTCTTCTGGGTAGCAGCCTTTTTGGGAGAGGAGAGCAGAAGATCTAAGCCACAGATTTTTGCACCCAGCGCTTTTGTTGCTGCAGTGGCAATTTTGAAGTAACTTGGGTGAATGTCATCTGTGACATCAATGGCGTCACCTCCTGTAGAGACGTTTGAATTCTCGCGGAGAAAAATTTTCTTGTTCTTTGGAGGGATGCTGTTTGGGGTAAGCCTTTGGGAGTGGAGTTTTTCGATTTCAACTTTGGTGAGCTTTAGGTGGATTTTATCATGTCGGTAGTTGGAAGGATCGTGATTTTTCTGATGGACGAGCTCTTTGATCGAGTGGACTCCATCTCCGACAACATGAGCGGGAATGCGGTAAATCACTCCTTCGACTTTTCCATCAATGACGAGAAAACGGTACTCTTTTCCTGTATGGAATGTTTCGACGAGGGTTGAGTAGCCGTGTTGAAAAGCTTCCTTCAGTGCATTATGGTAGCCTTTTTTATCGTGAGCATCAACGAAGGTGATGCCAATGCCAAAATTGGTTGATTTGGGTTTCACGACGATTTTCTTTTTTTCATAGAGGGGATAGTCTTGATAGGCTTCATCGATTGAGTGGTAAAGTTGGCTATTTGGAGTCGAAAACCCTTGCTCGCGCAGCAGTTGTTTGGTGAGGTGTTTATTTTCCATGAGAAGGGGAGCGATGTAGGTATCTTGACTCGTTTTGGTGGCTTGCTTGACGTATTCGACGTGCTTGCCCTTTTTCAATCGGATGAAATTGTCACTCGCATCTAGCACTTCAACTTCAATTCCGTGCTTGAGCGCTTGTTTCATGAGGATTTGAGTGGAGAGCTCGAGATCTTCATGACCTTCAAGTAAAACTTCTGAAGCTGTTTCTAAGGCTTGTTTTTTTTCAAGAGAGGTTGCTACAGATTGGTCGAGTTGCTTTGTCTTGCTAGGAGAGGGAGACTTCCACGCTTTTTGATGCTTTTTTGCCCATTTGAGCCCAAACGTTTCGAGGCTTTCGGTTTCAAGAGCTCTGTGGACTTGCGCTGAAGGAGTAAGAGTTGAATCGGTGAGCTTTTTTCGCTCTTGCTTTAGATTCGACTCGTACTCTGGGCCAAGCAACTGGCTAATAGGTTCCATATAGTTAAAAATCCGAGTTGCCCATTCTTGAAGAGGGAGAGCTTTATGACACTTTAAGAGGAGTCCTTTTTTTCTACCTAAAAGAGCCACTTTTTGTTGGTTGCCAATGAGAGAGCAACGGGTTTCTTCATTCAGTGTAGAACTTTCTTTGAGAAGGCAATAGAGAAGAAATTGGTGCAGAAAAAGGAATTGCTCTTTTGTGATCCCTAGAGGATCAAACGGATTCAGATCGATGGCGCGCACTTCAAGGTACTCCACTCCGCGGTTTTTCAGAGCGGATAAAGGGGTTTCATCTTTATGGAGAATCTGCTTGGGACGAATACGGGCATAGTGTTCGTTTTCGATTTGCAGGAAATGGTCGTTAATTTGAAGAGGCTCACCATCTTTCATGGTTCCAATCTTTTGGTACAGTGGGCAAGGCGTCGAAATAGCAAACTCCATGTCTTTAAGATAGGAGTCTAGGTCTTTGAAGGAAATGGTCAGCTGATCTTGAATACGGCTGTAGTAGCCAAGATAACTCATGCGAATCGATGTGGCATCAGGGTGAATAAGCGTGCTATTCACCTTCTTGAATCCTTGAGGAACTTTTTTCATGTAACTTTCATGCATGGCAGGAGAGGCGCCGAAAAGGTAAGTGAGAAGCCATCCTTCACAGAGAAAGTTTCGAATGATTTTGAAATAGATGTCATTGATGAAATCTTGCTTGGTTTTTTTAGAGCCACAGAGGTCATAGAAAAAGTCCCAAAAGGTTTGAGAGAAAGAGAAGTTGAAGTGAAGACTTGAGATCATCTGGAGTTTTTTTCCATACCGGTAGCAAAGGCCTTTCCGGTAAAGCTCTTTCGTTTGGGCAGCGCTTGAGCTGCCGTACTTAGCATTCGTGATATTGTCACGCAATTCACATGGCATCGAGTAGGGCCAAAAAAGCTCTTTTGAATTCACTTGCGCGGTGTATGCCATTAAATCATGGAGAAACTTTTTGGCTTTGACAAAAGAGGAAAGAGGAGGAGTGTTCCACTCGAGTTGTGCTTCGCCAAAATCTGTACTGAAATAGGGGTGTGTTAAGGGAGAACCGAGCAAAATGGGGTGGGGCTTTTGACTGAGTTTTCCGGATTTAGAAATACGCAAGGTTTCTCTTTCTAATCCACAATGAAAATCAAACAAAAGTTCTTTGTGTTTTTTTAGTTTGTTTAATTGTTTCATAAAAATAGGTGATTCTTTATTACTCGGTTAAGGTTGGTTTGATATAAAAGAATGAAATTTCAGCGCATTGTTTTGTTTGTTTTACTCACGTCATTAGCGGGTTGTGCTGCATTAAAAAAACGGCAAGATGCTCCCACAGTTACTCATGAGGTTAACTTAAAACCTTCGTTTGATCAAGCGCTTTCAAATGGAGATTTTACGGAGGGCGATTGGCCAGAGTGGAATTGGTGGACGCAATTCGGAGATGGGCAGCTTTCAGCGTTTATGGATCAAGCAATTGCAGATAATCCCGATTTAATGGCTGCGATTTCTCGAGTTCGTTCGAGTGAGCAAGAGGCGCGTAAAGTACGTTCGGTTTTATTTCCGCAGTTTGATGCATCGTTTGAAGATGATTATCAACATTTGAGTAAAGATGCCCTCGTACGTTTTCCACCTTCTGCATTGCCAGCAGTGGTGAACCAAATCAATCTAAAGCTTAACTTTGAATACGAAATCGATCTTTTTGGAAAGAATCGCGAAACCTATCGAGCAGCAGTAGGAGAAGCTCGTTCCCAAAGAGCTGAGATGTCTCAAGCGTATCTCATCGTCACTGTTTCTCTGGCACAAGCCTACTTTGATTTTCAAGCAAATCTCCATCGTATTGATGCTCAAAAAGGGGTTGTTCAGGCTCAGAAAAACTTGGTGGATCTGACAAAACAGCGCGTCATAAATAATTTAGATGATGAGATCACATTAGAAAAAGCAGTTGCCAACCTGTTGAAAGATGAGGAGCACTTGACAGATTATGAGAAAAACCTCGCGCTGAATAAATCGCAAATCAAAATTCTCATGGGACTTAGTCCTGATGATGAGATGGAGTTTGAATTGCCCCAGGCAGAGTATCTGCGTCCTTTTCCTCTTCCAAAGAATCTTCCCTTGAATCTTCTTGTTCGTAGGCCTGATTTGATGATGCAAATTTGGCAAGTTGAAGCAGCTGCCCACTTAATTGGAGCGGCACGAGCTGCATTTTTCCCGAACATCAACTTGGCAGCCTTTGCGGGGCTTGAAAGTTTGACGTGGGCTAAACTTTTTAGCATTGAGAGTTTTGCAGGGTTGGTGGCGCCGGCAATCAATTTGCCTCTCTTTACTGGTTGGAAGTTAACGGCTGGGCTTGAGCAATCATTTGCAAATTACGATACGGCTGTTTTTGATTACAAGTCTCTGATTTTGAAAGCAGCAAAGGAAGTTTCCGATGGAGTGAAGATTTTGCAAGCCTCGAATCGAGAAACAAAATTTCAAACAGGAGTTGTTGGGATAACTTTTTACAGGTGCTGGAAATGAAGCTCGACTTGCTCCAGCAAGTCATTCGTGAGGTTGATTTGCAAAATAATCGTCATTTAGCCGTTTTGAACTTGATTCGGGCTCTTGGAGGAGGATATTACCAAGAAAAAGGGGAGGTCATTGCCAATGACTGAAGAAGAAAGTATAGCCCCTTCAAAGGAAGAGCTCGCAAGGAAAAGAAGACGTGTCATGAAATGGACAGGCGGCGCCGTCGTCTTTGTTGGAGTCGTTGTCTTTGCGCTATGGCTTTTTATTACCGCTTTGTCGAGTATACCGACGATGCTTATGTCAGTGGAAACTTGGTCGAGCTCACCCCTCAGGTTGCAGGAATTGTAGCGTCGATCAATGTAGATAACACCGACTATGTCGAAGAAGGGCAGATTCTCATTGAACTTGATAAGACCGATTATATCTTTGCTCTCGACAAGAGCTGCAATGAACTCGCAGAAACTGTGCGTGATGTGGTGCAAATGTTTCTAAAAGTTGAAGAGCTTGAAGCTCAGTTGCAAGTGAAAGAAGCGGAACTTGTGAAAGCAGAACAAGACTATGAAAATCGGGTGAATCTTGTAAGCATTGGAGCGGTTTCTACAGAAGAATTCGAGCATGTAGAAGCAGCCTTAAAAAGTGCCCGCGCTTCTGCAAAAGAAACCTATCACACTTTGCAAGCCGCATATGCTCAAGTTCAAGGAACAAGCGTGAGAACTCATCCCCTTGTGCGTAAAGCGGCGCAGCAAGTCAAAGACGATTGGGTCAGTCTTAAGCGCTGCGATATTGTATCGCCTGTGAATGGCTATGTCTCTCAGAGAGTGGCACAGCTTGGAGAATGGGTGAACTTAGCAGAGCCCTTACTTGCGATTGTTCCTCTTAATGAGCTTTGGGTTGATGCAAACTTTAAAGAAACCCAACTTGCGGATTTTCGCATTGGTCAAGAAGTGAAGTTGAAAGCCGACCTGTATGGGTGGGGAGTCACCTATCGAGGAAAAGTTGTTGGGATCAACCCTGGAACAGGAAATACTTTTTCGATTCTTCCTCCTCAAAATGCGACAGGAAACTGGATCAAAATTGTACAACGGGTTCCTGTGCGAATCAGTTTAGATCCGAAGCAACTTGAAAGAAATCCCCTTTGGCTTGGACTTTCCATGGATGTGACTGTTGATATTAAAGATACGAGCGGGGAAAGGCTTTCAGAATACCGTGCTGCAAAGCCGATTTATCGTACGTCGATCTATCGTCAACAGGAGCAGGGAGTTGATGAGCTGATCGAACAAATCGTTGCAAGTAATATAGGTTCTCATGGCGCATGAAGAGCTTAAGCCTCTAACAGGACTTCCTTTGATTTTAGGGGGGCTAGCGCTTTCGCTTTGCACTTTCATGCAAGTTCTCGATACATCGATTGCCAATGTTGCCGTTCCATACATCGCGGGAGATCTCGCTGTCAGCAATGAAGACGGGACTTGGGTGATCACGATGTTTGCTGTGGGGAATGCGATTGCTTTGCCATTAACTGGATGGTTCACGAAGCGTTTTGGGACAACCCGCGTCATGTTGGCCTCAACAGCCCTTTTCACTTTACTCTCTATTCTTTGCGCCCTTTCATTTAGCATCAATATGCTCGTCTTTATGCGGTTTACACAAGGGTTTGTTGGAGGGCCACTCATTCCACTTTCTCAGAGCATGCTCATGATGAGTTTTCCTAAACCCAAAAGGAATCTAGGATTAGCTATATGGCAGATGGTAGCGATCGTTGGCCCCATTGCAGGCCCGATCATAGGGGGATGGATCACTTACAATTATTCTTGGCCATGGATCTTTTACATCAATGTTCCCGTCGGAATTTTAGCCAGTATCATTATCTGGAATATTTACAATTCTCGTGAAACTCCAAGAGAAAAACAGTCTGTGGATTGGGTGGGACTTGCTCTATTAGCGATCGGTGTTTCGGCCCTTCAGATCCAGATAAAGGGCAACAGTATGACTGGTGGCGTTCAAATACCATTGTAATTTTAAGCATTGTGTCTATTCTCGCTTTGCTCTTTTTGGTGATTTGGGTGCTTACCGATGAGAATCCTATCATCGACTTAAAGCTTTTCAGGAACCGGAATTTTGCCTTGGGAACCGCTGTCACTGCGATTTCATACATGGTTTTGTTTGGAGCTATTGTCATTTCGCCTCTCATGCTTCAAACCAACATGGGATACACGTCAACCTGGGCGGGTCTTGCTGTCGCTTCGATGGGGATTCCAGCTTTTATCACAGTTCTCTTAGTTGCAAAGCTCATGGATAAGGTCTCTTTAAAAATCCTCGTTGCGTTTGCGTTTATTGCTTATGCTATCAGTTTTTTCTTTTTCACAAGACTAGATACGAATTCGTCGTTTGAGCTGATATTTTGGTCTCGATTTGTACTGGGAATCGGAATTATCACTTACTTAGCTCCATTGACTGTTTTGAGTTTTGCCCGATTTCCTCATCACCAGCTTGCAATGGGACAAGGAATCTTCCATTTCTTTCGGATTTTTATGGGGGGAGTGGGAGCAGCCGTTTCTGTCACCATTTGGCAGCGGAGAGGAGTCTTTCACCACAGCAATTTAGTCGATAGTATTTCTCCCTTCCAGGTGGAAAGTAAACAGATGTTTGCCACTCTTGCCCAAGAAGGAATTGTCGGCAAACAGGCCGTTCAAGTTGCGGACAATTTGGTTTGGCATCAAGCGATCATGCTCGGAGCAAATGATGTATTTTGGATCAGTATGTGGATCATGATCTTCCTCGTCTTTGGGACGTTATTCTTTAAGAAGAAGAGGAAGAAGAGTGTTGGCGGTGAGGTCGCCGCGTCTCACTGATGAGCAAGGCTCCTCCAATGATTGCAACAATTGCTCCAATCCAAATCGGAAAGCTTGTGAAAAGAGCCATGAGAAATCCACCGATTAAAGCAGTTGCTCCTTCGCCAAAGACTTGGATTGCCATGTTGGTTCCCAAGACTTGCCCTTGAATCCGTTTGCTGACAACGTTAGATATCATAAGAGCCGGATAGGCAAATCCAATGGCCATGAAAAATCCAACCGGAATCAGCGTTGCAAAAAGGGCATAAGGAGAGTTAGGGAGCAGAAAGACAATCAGACTTATCCCCATTAATACAGAGCCAAAAAGAGAGACTTTAGGAGCCGTCCAAAACTTGGCCATCCAGCCAAAAAGAAGAGGGCCTAGTACCATAAAAATCGAAAGATAAGCGTTAGCTTCACCTAGCTGTGACACATTGAACCCAAAAACATTGACGAGATAGGCTGAAAAGAAATTCAAAAAGAAAAAGATGGCGAAGAAGAAACACATATTTGCGAGGTAGATAACTCTCAGCCTTTTGATGCGCAAACTATCGATGAAAGAAGTGAAAATTTTTAGCGGACGAATCTCGACAGTGTGATCTGCTTCATGTGTTTCTTTAAAGAGCCTCCAAACGATAAGAAAACCAATGAAAACGAGCAGCGCGCCGCACCAAAATGGGGTGTCATAGTGAAACCAGTAAATCAACTTAGAATCGGCCATTTTCCCTCCTATGAGGGGACCGAAAAAGAAAGCACTACTACTTAAAGAAACCATCCACCCAAAGTTTTTCGTTTTAGACTTTTCATCTTCGCTGATATCTGTGATAGCAGCTTGAGCAATGGTGATGTTTCCTTCTAGTAATCCAACCCATAAACGACTCACATACATTAAAATGGGAAGGTGAAACGCAACGGAAAGGGCACATCCAATGTATCCAGGAATGATGGCTAGAAGAGAGATCAGTAGAACGGGTTTGCGTCCCCATTTATCAGACAACTTTCCCATGATGGGGGCGCCGATAAATTGACCTAGAGGGTACATGGAAAAGAGAATACCCAGGAGAATGCGTCGCATGGCAACACTTGTTTCTAAAGGGAGAAAGCCATGCTTGAGATCGAGAAAAAGAGGAGGAAAAATCGGAAGGGCAAGAGAAAACCCCAAGTAACCTAAAAAGAGAACAACGAGGACAGGCAATAATCTTTTCATACCCGCATTAGCATAGCTTAGCGGTCGTTTTCCCTCAACTTCCTTAGGTTTTCTTTCATTTTCCTAAGGTCTCTTTGGATCATCTGCGTAAAGAAGTGCATTTGGTTCCTGAGAAACATTTTTTTCTCAAGAGGTGTGAACTTCTTATAAAACGATTCCCAAAGAGTGGGATTAGGATTTATCGCTTCGTTCTGCTGTAACTCTTGGGAGATTTCCATGCTCTCCCCGATAGGTTCCATAGGTATTTCCTTCTTGTTTGACCATATCAAGCCCCCTCTGGAAAAATTCCTGATCCCCGGCTTGCTCTTTGAACTGGTCTTCTTGGTAAACAGTGATGGTATTGTACTCGTCGACATTATGAATGATTTGAGGACGAACAAACACAATCACATTCCGTTTTTCCTCTTCTGTTTTGTTCTTACTAAAAGCAGCTCCGATAAGAGGTAGACCTCCTAAGCAAGGAATGCCTGACTGCCGGTGTTTTTTTGTATTACGAACCATTCCACTCAAGACAAGAAAGCTTTTATCAGGAACATGTGCCTGCGTTTGCATATCTGTTTTTGTCGTACGAATTCCGTTTTGATCGGCGAATTGATCAATTGCCTCGGTAATTTCCTGCGTGATGTCAAGTGTGATAACTTCACTATCTCCCATCAGTGGAGTGATATTGAGTGTCACTCCCACATCGCGGTACTCGATGTTGGCATTTTGCACTGTGTTATTGCCGGTGTTGGTGACAACAGACCCTGTGAAGGGGAGGTTGTCTCCGACAAAGATGTGAGACAGTTTATTGTCTTGTGTGATGATCTTTTGGTTTAAAATAATCGTGCTATTTCCATCGGCTTCTAGTGCAGAGACAAGAGAACCTAAAGAGAAATAGGTCGCACCTTTATGGAGGATAATATCTCCGATAACTCCTAGGTCAAAACCCCTTCCGATGGGGAATTGATTTGTACCAGTCGGCGGATTCGATGCATCAATTGATTGCAACGTCTTTGCGAAAGGGGATTGACCTGGAGTCGCTGGGAAATTTCCCGTTCCATACCCAAATTTATCTCGATATTTTCCACCCCCACCCCATTCTAAGCCAAAGTCGAGAAGATTTTTCACATCTGTTTCGATGACCAAGACTTCGATGAAGATTTGTTTTTGGGGGACATCTAAGCTTTGAATCAAATCGGTGAGCTCTTCGAGTCCATCTTGTGGGCCTGTATAAACAAGAGAATTTGTTGATTGAACCCATTGCATAGAGCTGATCGCACGCAAAAGAGAAGGGGATCCTTCATCGTATTGTTTGAGATCTGCAGCAACGCGCTTGATGGTTTCTTGAATTTCACCGCCTTGATGATATCTAAGTTTATATATTTGAAACTCGCCTCGTCGTTTTTGAAGCTTGTGAAAAGGGAGAAGAGATTGTGAGCCTGCTTCACTATTGACGAGGCGGGTTTCACCTCTCATTGATTTATACTTAGCCCGTTTCATTGCTTTCCAATCGGCTAGTTCCCATTCTTCCATTTTCTCAACGACAAAATAGTCTCCTCGCTCTTCGGTTTTGATGCCTTGCTGCTCGAGAAGCTCGATCATGATCTTGAGAATGTTATCAGGATTGGTTGGCTTTCCAGTGACTAAGCTGATGTTAAAGTTTAAGAGCTTTTCTTCGTAGATGAAGTTCACACCTGCGATTTTGCTCACAAAACGTAAGAATTCGAGAATGGAAACGTCTTTGAAATTCACCGAGATTCCAAGTTCTTCTGTGTCTGGTGCTGTTGTTTCAAATGTCAGTGTTTGGCTTTCCTCAGAGTGAAGAGGGAAGGAGAGGTGGGCAGCGATGGTAAGAATTCCTAAGAGTTTATGACGCATATTCTCGTTTTTTCTGATCATTAATGACTAAAGAAGATTGAATCATAACAGCCTTAGGACATTAGAGATAGTAAATTTTTGATCGTTGTGACTAAGTTTGGTAACGCTTGCGCGCGCGAAATTTCATAAGTTGCAGATTTAGAATATTTTGCAAGAAGTTGATCTTTAAGAAAAATTAATGATCACAAATGACTAAAGATGAAAAAAGAAACTCCCGGAAAGGGAGTTTCTATTCGACATGATCAGGTAAATAATTCTAGGCAGCCGTTTCAATTGGCGCGACTTGTTTCGATGCGAAAAACGGATGACTCAGAGCTTGCGTTGCTGTAAGTCGTCTGTCTTTATATGTCGTTCCTGTTCGCGCCATAAGATCAATCAAATGAAGGCTTGCCCCTCTAAGAGCCCTATCTTCGCTAAAAAAAGCTTGTAATGGAGTTCTGCTTTCGATTGCTCTCATCCGATATTGGCGATCTCTAAATTGACTTATGCTTTTTGCGTTATGAAAAAAATCTCGACCAGCTAAAAGATTATACGCAATACGAAAAACTCCATACGTATCTGTTTTATCGCTTGTACTTGGGAGAGCATCTAAAGCAAATCCTTCGTAAGGATGAACTTTCCAATCTCCGTAAGGATCCCTTTTCATACCAGCAAAAAAAGTCGCTGTTCCAGGGTCAATCCACTGGACTTTGCCATCTGGAAGGAGAATTGCGTTTGAGAGTTTAGCATCACGATGAATGACCCCATCACCAAGCGGTCTGAAAGCTGAAGGAGTAAAATGAGAAACGAGAAGATGAGAAACTTCAGTTGACCATTCGTACCATCTAGTTGGAGCTTGAGTGCCGACCTGACCTCTGTCAAAAACAGAGTAAAGTTCCATGCGGGTTTCTGAAGATAAATGCTTTTTTAAATAAGCTTCTTTTCTATTGAATTCACTTTTTGTGGGTGGGATGTACCTCTCTTCAATCACCCCAACTTGTAGAACAGGGGTTGAACGACGGCTTGAATTTTGCGTTGAACTGGAAGGTATTGATGTATCAGAACAAGATCCATCTGAAGCGCTTGTTGTGAGTGTATTAGATGAGCTAGTAGACATACCAGCTTCAATACTTTCATTATCATCGTCCATCTCAACAATGGGGTAGGGGTTAAAAGATTCACTTGAGGAATACGATGCTAATCGATCCGGTGAGGTTGATGAACTAACGGGATCGAATGAAAAACTTGAAAAGTCAGATATATCCGTAGAGCTGTCGCTATCGATATATCCATTTATTCTATCTGAAGAGCTTATAGGACTGAGCGTCATGATTTCCCCCTTTCATGTCATATGTTTATGGATTTAACAGGATGAGATGTCTGAATAGGCTTAAATGAAATGCTCACCCTCTTTTTTCCAACTTAATGAAAATTATAACATAAATTAAAAATTTAATTATAGTTAATAATTATATCGTTAATTATTGAAAATAAGATGCTTACAAAATATTCTAGATTAAGTTGTTGATAATTAGCATAATAAAAACTCTTCGAAAGAGGGCTTTTGATCGATTAAGCTGCTGGGAGCTGCTCAACTTGGCGGTCTGCAAAAAACGGGTGAGTAAGCGCTTGCTCAGCTGTGATCCGTTGTGCTTCATTTGAGGTTCCCAATTGAGACATGAGGTCTTTTAGAGCTGGGCTGACATGAGCTAGTTTAGGGTTTTCTTCGAGTAACTCGCGAAAATTCTTTGATGTTTCTTGGTTAAACAATTGACTTTGCTTTCCTTTGATTTCCTCTGCAGTCGCTTTATCTCCAAAGAAATAGGATCCTGTAGCAAAACGGTAGGTGAGAAGAAACAGGCTGTAACTGTCTGTTTTTACATTGGTGTGTGCAGGTGTATTTCCAACTGGATGGTGACTTTCATGGGGGTGTACTTTGCGGTCTCCAAAGACAGGGAGGTTTTCTCCGGAAGTATGAGCGCCAGCACATCCAAAATCAATGATCTTAGCTTGACCACTTGGAAGCAAGATAGTATTGGCGGCTTTTAAATCTCGATGGACAACATGGTTCTGGTGTAGCTCTGTGACGCCTTCAAAAATGTTGCGCAAAATGTCTCTGAGCATTTTTTCACTTCGGTCTGGGGTTGATCTTATGAACCTATCCAGGTCTTGAGAGCCTTCAACATAATCTCCAATTGTAGCGACAGCGTAAAGCTGTCTTCCTTCTTCTAATGTATGACGGTTATCAATCAGAAGGCGAACCTCATTTTGGTTCATTATTTTAAATGAATTATCCAGTGAATCCCAAACAACGAGGTGTGAATTAGTGGCAATGTTAGGATGGTTGAACGTCGTACTGAGCCATTCTCCACCAACATGATCGCGATTGAGTTGATAAGCCTTTTTGAGACGATCATGCCGAAGTTTGCCAATTGAAAAAGTACGTAGAACAGACTTTGTTTGAGCCCCTTCTTGTTGCATAAGAAAAGCACTCGAATTCGATCCATTTCCGAGAGCTGTAACAGAAAACTTGCCAAAATGTTTGCCTAGATTGTGGATGATGTTATAGGACCAAGTTGACGTTTGGTGATCAGAGTATTTAGTTAAAAATGAACCAGCTAACTCTGCTCTTTCCTGCGACGATGAAATGTACTGACAAATGTTTGGATAGGGACCATTGTGAAAATAGCCGTCAGGACCATCCTTTGTGCCAGAATAAACATTGATAGAAATAGGTGTTGTTGACTGGGTTGGCGCATGGCCTTCTCGGATTTCTTGAGACAATGATTCATCTAAGTTCACGTAAGGGAGGCTTTCAACGAATTTGAACTCAGTTAATGGTTGTATTGATTGGCTACATGCTATTGGAGATGACATCTATAATTTTCCCCTAATTTTAAAATTCCAGCAGATTGCAAAGCCCTCAAAAGAGGGCTTTTGATCGATTAAGCTGCTTCGACCTGCTCAACTTGGCGGTCTGCAAAAAACTCATGGGCAAGCGCTTGTTCTGCAGTGAGCCTGCGGCTTTCGTTTGTTGTTCCTAATTTTGCCATGAGGTCTCTTAAAGCTGGGCTGACATGAGCTAGCTGAGGATCTTCCTCGAGGAGCTCACGAAAGCTTTTTGTTTGTTCCTTGGCATGCCATTCTTCTTGGTTTCTTTTGATTTCTTCAATCGATGAGCTACTAGTAAAAAACTTGCGTCCTGACACAGCCTGATATGTGAGAAGAAACAAGCTGTAACTGTCTGTTTTAGCGTTTGTATGGCGAGGAGTATTCCCAACTGGAAAGAGACTTTCATAGGGGTGCACCGAGCGGCCACCAAACGAAGGGAGGTTTCCTCCAAGGGGTAGAGTAGCAGCAGTTCCGAAGTCAATAACTTGAGCCCGATCATCCGGTAGCCTGATAATATTTGCAGCTTTTAAGTCGCGATGGACAGTATTTTGACGGTTCATTGCTGCCACCCCTTCAAAGACATCATGTAAAGTACCTCGCATTTGATCTTCAGTTCTCTGTGGGTTTGCTGCAAAGTAGGCTTCTAAATCTTGTGATCCTTCGATATAGTTTCCAATCGTTGCTACAGCATATATCTGTCTTCCTTCTTCTAATGTATGATGGTTAGCTATCATTGTCTCGACTCGATTTCGGTCCATGACATGAAATGAGTTATCGAGTGAGTCCCACACAACGATGTGCGTGTTGGCAGCTAGGTTTGGGTGGTTGAAGGTTGCGCTGAGCCACTCGCCTCCAACATGATTCCGATTAAGTTGAAAAGATTGTTGTCGTTGATCGTCACGAAGTTGGGCAAGTGAAAACGTGCGCAAGACGTGTTTGACTTGGGAGCCTTCTTGTTGCATCACAAAAGCACTCGAATTGTAGCCGCCTCCAAGGTCTTCAACAGAAAACCTACCAAAGTGATGACCTATCGTGTGGATGACGTTTTGGGGCCATGTTGCAGTCGTATTTTCAAAATAACCTCTTGTAAAAGAGTTGAATAAAGAAGCTCTTCCAAAGCCAGGTGAAATGAACTGATTGATGTCTGGGAATGGTCCATTGTGAACGTAGCCATTAGGTCCATCATTTGGTCCTGAATACACATTGACTGCCACGGCTCGGTTGATTGTCGTTCCTTCTTCGCTATAGCCGCCATCTTGTGGATGCAAAGTTGCATGACTTGTTGGAGTAAAAACTGATGATAATGACATGGATGAATCTCCCCTAATTTTTTCTATATAATTAATAATTTAGCAGATGATAAAGCCCTCAGAAGAGGGCTTTTGATCGATTAGGCGACTTGCAGCTGCTCGATTTCTCGAGGCGCAAAAAACGGATGGGTGAGAGCTTCTTCCGCTGTGAGCCTGCGCTTTTCGCTTGCTGTTCCTAATTGAGCCATGAGATTTTTAAGAGGTTGACTTACATTTTTTAATAGAGGATCTTCGTCAAGGATTGTCTGAAAGTTATTGGTTGCTCGCTCTTTTTCAATCAATGCGCGGTGTTGAAGCTTGATCTCTTGAGGATTGTTACTATTGGCTCCAAAAAATTTACGTCCTGTAATGGCCTGATAGGTGACAAGAAACAAGCTATAGGTATCTGTTTTTTTATTGGTGTGAGGTTCGATTCCACTAATTTTATAGAAACTATCAATAGGGTGTACACAGCGGTCCCCAAAGAATGGGAGGTCTTCATCTTGATTTTGAAGGCCCACACTACCAAAGTCGATGAGTTGAGTTTCTCCAGTTGGTAGCCTAATAATGTTCGCAGCTTTTAAGTCGCGATGGATTGTTTGATGACGGTTCATTTCAGCTACTCCCTGAAGAGTTCCCTGCAAAATATCTCGGATCTCTTCTTCACTCCTTTGAGGGTTTTCACTTAAGTATCTATCAAGATCTTGTGAGCCTTCGACATATTCTGCAATGGTTGCCACAGCATAAAGCTGTCTTCCTGGTTGCATTGTATGACGGTTAGCAATGAGGTGTTGGACCTGATTTTGGTCCATCACTCTAAATGAATTATCGGCTGAGTCCCAAACGACGAGGTGTGTATTCGAGGCGAGGTTTGGATGGTTGAAGGTTCCACTGGTCCACTCACCTCCAACATGATCACGACTGAGTTGAAAGGCTTTTTGATGATGCTCGTGACGAAGGTTGCGAACTGAAAAGGTGCGTAGGACGTGTTTTCTTTGGGTTCCTTCTTCTTGCATTACAAAGGCACTTGAATTGACTCCACTTCCAAGTCTTTGAACCGAAAACCTGCCAAAGTGATTGCCAATAGTTTGGATAATGTTATAGCCCCAAGTGGTGGTGGCATGAGAAAAGTAGCGACTAAAAAAAGAGTTTCTTAGTGTAGTTCGTCCTCCGTCTGTGGAAATGAACTGATCGACATTCGGATAGGGGCCATTGTGATGGTAACCCTCAGGGCCATCGCCTGGTCCCGAGAGGGCGTTGAAGACAATAGGTTCAGGTGCAGCTGCTTGTTCTGCGGGATAACCGCCATCACAGTCAGAATAACCGCCATCTTGTTCGAGAGCTTGGTTTTGATGAATGTTAGGTGCTTGATGTGTTGGTTGATGATAAACTGATGATATTGACATGATTTATTTCTCCCCTAAATCTTTTTTCCGTAATATTAAATATTATAACATAGTAAATATTTTATTTAAATATTTATTATATTTTATAAACATCTCCAAACTAATGAGTTATAAATTTAACAGTTAAAAGTTGTTTGTTTTCAGGGGGTTAAGATCTACCGCTAAAATGGTGTGATCTGCAATTGAGACGCAGAATCTAAGTGAAGAAGGGGGGTCAAGAGCCCCAGTTTTCTATGGCAATGGGCTTTAGGGTATCACTTGGAGTGAAGTGAAAGATCTGGGAGTAGAAATAAAGCTCTGCATCGAGGGCTTTTTTAATATTTTCAGCACTGCGAAAGCCGTGTTGTTCTCCCTCGAAAAGAAGGTAGGAAGTAGGGATCCCTTTTTTCTTAAGCGCATCAAACATCATTTCAGATTGATTGGGGGGGACAATTTTGTCTTCAGCTCCTTGAAGGAGGATCACAGGACAAGAGAGGTTTTCAATGTGGTAAACAGGAGAGTATTGAATGTAGCGTTCTTTTTGTTCGGGGTATTTTCCAACAAGACCGTCGAGATAGCGCGACTCGAATTTATGCGTATCATCTGTCATGGCAATGAGGTCGCTCACTCCATAATAGCTTGCACCTGCTTTAAAGGCGTCGCGAAAGGTGAGAGCTGCAAGCGTCGTGTAGCCTCCAGCACTTCCGCCTCTAATAGCAAGACGTTCTGGATCCACTTTTCCCAGCTCAACTAGATAAAGCGCTCCGTTGGTGCAGTCGTCAACATCGACAACACCCCAGTTGCTTTTGAGCCTTTCACGGTAGGCCCGTCCGTATCCAGTACTCCCTCCATAGTTGACATCTAGAAAGGCAAACCCTCGACTTGTCCAAAATTGAACTTCTAAACTTAAAGAAGCAGTAGAATGTGCAGAGGGACCTCCGTGACTTTTGACAATGAGGGGAGGTTTCTCGTCTTCCGGCCCAATAAAATTCTTATTGGTTGGTGGGTAATAGAATCCAAACGCTGTTTGTTCATTTGCGGTGGGAAACTCGAGTGTTTCTGGTTTAGAAAAGTATTCAGGATCGATTTTCAATTCTTTCGACTTGCGAATCACAGAAATCTCATTTGTCTCGAGATCGTAGGCATAGAATGCGGAAACCTCAATTGGAGAAGCAGCGCTGAAGTAAAGAGTTTTGCCTGCAACATGAACTTCTCCGTAACTTGTAAATGGTAGGTCTAAGTTTTTTAGAGTGTATTTATCAAGATCGAGAATAGCTATGTAGTCTGAGCCCTTAATCGTATAGCTGCAGACAACTTTGTATCCATCATCCATGGATATAAAGTCGTAACGGGACATCCCAAACACCCACTGAGGGTATCCGAATTCAGCATCGAGCGGATAGCAAGGTTGAATATCTTTAGCTCCGACTTCATAAAGGTTCCAAAACCCCGTGCGGTCAGAGGTAAAAAATAAAGTCCCATCTGGGGCAAAACGAGGTTGAAAGATAGATTCGCTGTGGCCGCCTGCGACTTTTGTCACTTTTGTTAAGGAGGCATCGGGGAGAATTTGTGCTTCCCAGAGTTCCGTACCATCCCATGGCATATTGGGATGATTCCAAGTGATAAACGCGATTTTTGTGCCATCTGGGCTGAGGGTGATAGACGAGTAGAAGTCATAACCACTGTGCAATGTTTTGACTTCTTTTTCTCCTTTTGCATCGATTGCGACAAGAGCATTGATGACGTCATGTTCAGAGTTGTGAGTTTCTTCAATTGCGTAGATGACTTGGTCTTCGGGATCAAACACCGGTTCAGCATACCGCTTGTTGTCTGCGGTCGTGAGCTGTTTGACTGTTCCGTCGGAAGATTGTGAGTAAAAATGTTGATCTGAAAAGTTAGTGAAGTAAAGGGTTCCTTCAAAAACGGTAAATGATCCTCCTCCATACTCATGCACGCGAGTGCGGACATTGTAAGGATCAGAGGTGACATCAACTCCTTTTCCCTTTTCCCATTTTAAGACAACAGAGCGTCCTTTCTCAGCTGGTCGGATTTCGTTCCAGTACAAGGTTTCCCCATCAACTACGATATTCCCTAATTTGAGAGAAGACTCAACAATAAGAGAAGAGGTGATAGGGGATTTCCAAGATCCGTAGGGCTCGACTTTAGCGTTTGCCATAACTGCTCCGCAGGTTAAGGTCATAAGAAAAAGTAAGATGCGTTTGTACATGTGCAAATCCTAATAAATTGAGGTCATTTTCACAAGCGGTTTTCTTCTTTAAACGCTCGATCTTTCCACTGATCTGCAGGATATTTGAGGGCGTTGATTTTTAGTTTGTCTTGCGCAGCTTCAAGGAGGTCGATATCAAACTTCATGGCAAGGAGAAGGAGGTTATTGAAAACATCTGCCATTTCTTCTCGAACATGTGCCGCAATTTTTGGATCATTCATCACTTGCATGCACTCTTCAGGAGTGTACCAGCGAAAGATCTCAGTGAGCTCTCCCACTTCTGTGACGAGTGAAAGGAGTAAGTTTTTGGGATTGTGATATTGATCCCAATTACGCTCTTTGACAAATGCGGCCATTTTTTCTTTCAGTAACTTCATGTCCTACCTCCTAAAAAAGCTCAATTATAATATATAGTGAAAAAAGAATCATGGAAATTTAGGAGTTCTTTTGTCCCTAGCGTTAGTTGTCCTCATCTTGGTTTTTTTGGGGATTGCCCTTCGGCAACTGTTTCGCATTCCACTTCGGATTTGGCAGATCATGGGCCTGGGAGCTTGCCTAGTCCTATTGACTGGTAGAATTTCATTTATTTCTGCATGGCAATCGATCGACTGGGGCATTATCGGATTTCTTTTTGGTATGTTTGTTGTGGGGCAAGCGCTCGAGGAAAGTGGGTACCTGTCTGAAATTGTCGCAAAATTCATGTTGCATGGAGGCACAACACCAAGGCTTGTCGCACTTATTGTTTTTGGGCTGGGACTTTTGTCTGCGCTTTTGATGAATGACACACTAGCGATTATGGGGACCCCTATTTTGCTGCGCGTTGCGCATCGGAGAGGTTTGCCGTCACAGCCGCTACTCCTTGGGCTTGCATTTGCCATTACAATTGGAAGTGTTTTGTCTCCGATTGGAAATCCATAAAACCTGTTAATTGCTTTGAGTGTTCCGATTGAAAATCCCTTTGTGACTTTTCTTGCCTATCTTGCAGCTCCCACGCTTCTTTCGCTGATTGTTCTCTATTTTTGGATTTTAAAAGCAATCAAGCCAGTTCCTGGGGTTGATGATGAGCATGCTTCAGAGCCCTATAATCAAAGGCTCATGATTTTTTGTCGGATTGCGCTTGTGGCAATTGTCATCCTGATTGGGTTGAATATTGTCTTTTCCTTAGTGGGAGTCGCTTACTCGATTCCACTGCCTGCCATTGCATTGATTCCCGCTCTTTTTCTCCTCATCTTTGCCCCCAAAAGAAGAGAGGTTCTAGCGAGTCTTGATTGGCATACACTGATCTTTTTCATGGCCATGTTTGTGTTGATGCAAAGCGTTTGGGAGACCTCCTCTATCAAAGAGGTTTTGACGCACATTTCATTTCTATCTGATTCAACAGGAGGGATTCTCTCGATTGGAATCATAGCAAGCCAATTGATTTCAAATGTGCCCCTTGTGGCGCTTTACCTTCCAACGCTGGAGACAATCACGCAATCAAACGCATTTTACATGGCTTTAGCAGCAGGGAGTACACTTGCTGGAAACTTTTTGATTTTTGGTGCAGCAAGCAATCTGATCATCATTCAAAATGCGGAAAAGCGGGGTGAAAAAGGAATTGATTTCTTTGAGTTTGCCAAACATGGGATTCCTCTTACCTTCATCACATTTCTCATCTATTGGGGCTACCTAGCTCTCCTAACTTAGGCTTTGATATAATTTTTAAGTTGTTATTAATAAGTAATTTAAATTTTATTTATAAATAAAACATTTTTTGTGTTATAATATTTGTTTTAAAGTTAGGGGAGAAATAACATGTCATACGAGTTAGATTTATCCTGTTCAGGTAATTTTCCATTATATCGCGGTTGTCTCGATTTAAGTGAGGAGCTATTAGAGCTTCCTCCTAGTCCTCTGTCAGAAGAAGATTCTGTGGACGAGCAAATTCTGGATCAAAATGAAGTATTAGCTCAAAAACTAATGGCACAATGTCCAGAAGTGGGAATAGAGCATGCTTCACAAATCTTAGAAAAGATCCAATCTGCAAGAGCTCTTTTATCGAGTTCTGAGACCTTCATGCTCCAGGCATCTCCTTCATTTCCGTATGATATTTATGTGAATGGAGACTTTTTTCAAATCATTCGAGGAAAAGTCGGAGAGGGTACTTTTGGAGAAGTTAGAAACGGACCAATTATCTCTTTTGGCGATGCAGACCCTATTTCTGACCAACCTACGGATATGGTTAGAAAGGTGAATATTCGGCCCAACGGCCCTGGGTTTTCTCCTGTTAAGAGATGTGTCGATCATATTCGAGGAAACGTTTCGCCAAAAAAACAACGAAGTATTGCTTCCTATACTCATACCTCTCGCTTAACCTCAGGCCATGCGACAGCGATCATGGATCATTATCAAGGGAGACATCTTGTTGACACGAAGTTTAAAAGTGCTCGGGACCTTATTCACAAGCTAGGCCTTCTTGCAAACGCACTTGAAGGATATCATGCGAATGGCTTTATTCATAGGGATGTAAAGGAAGCCAACATTCTAAATACAGAGAATTTTCCCGTACTCATCGATCCCGATTTAATATCAGATCCTAATAAAGTAAGGTGGACACATGGGACGCCTGAGTATCTTGATCCTAGAGCATTTGGCTCTCCTGAGCAGAGTTTAATTAACCAAAGGCTTCGCGTCGGACAGCAGAACAGCTCTGGAGATATATATGCCTTCTCAATAGTGGGCTTAAATTGTGTAAGGCGATATTTGAATAAAAATATCTCTCATAGACAAGGACAAAACGAGCTTCACAAAGTTTTGGAAATGCTAAGACCTACATATGTCGAAGCGAGCGGCAGAACCGGTAAATTCAGTGATGATGAGTTAAGAGTTTATGGGACTGAGTGTAATCATAGAGCATTTTTTTGGCCTGGATCAAGCACGCAGCGTGAGCGGATTGGAGTGTATCCACAAGATGGCTTTTATAGAAATGCTTTTCATGCCGTACTAAGTAGTGCTCGGATTCCAGATTCTGAGAAGAGATTATTGTGGGATTTTGTGAACCTTTGTCTTGAACTTAAGGCGCAGCCAGCAGACCAAAGATATAGTGCCGCTCAAATTTATGAAATTTCCCAAAATATTTTAGGATCAGAAGCTATAGCAACTAAAGAGGCTAATAGTGTTGCTCACCTATCAGGAAATAAGAGGAGAAGACAGGATTTTCTTGGATTAGAAAATAAGAGCCCAAGAACGAGTTTTTCAGGACAATCCAAAAGGTCTTAACGTAAGTAGCGGGTGCCTTTCCTTAGACTTAGATCAGCACAAAAATAGGTCACAAGGAAAAGTGCAAAGGCTACAATTGCCGAAGGGAGGAAGTTGATATCTGTACTTCCTAAGATGCCTTCGCGTACCCCATTGATCATGTAGAAGAGAGGGTTGAAGAGCGAGACTGTTTGCCAAAATGGGTGGAGATTCTTCAAGGTGAAGAAGACACCTCCAAGGTAGATGAGCGGGAGAAGAATCAGAGCGCTTACAGCGCCTACATGTTCAAAACTGCGCGACAACATGCCGATCGCCACACCTAGAAAGCCAAAAGAAAGCCCTCCGATCAGGAGAAAGTAGGCCAAAATAAAGGGATGCGCAATGGTAAGAACTTGTCCATCTGAGAAGAAGAAAAATGTTTGGCCGACAAGATAAGTGATCAGTCCAACAAGCAATCCCCTGACAAGTGAGGCGAAGGTTTTTGCCCAAACAATCTGTTGACGCGAAAGGGGAACGGTTCGCAGATCTTGAAGTTCATTGACGTATTTGGGACCCATGATAGCCATCGTTGAGTTGTCGAATGCATTTTTGATCACTGACATCGCAATTAACCCTGGAATGAGAAAGGCTAGGTAGGGAATCTCATCGGGAGAGCGAATCGAATTGCCCAAACTGACCCCAAAGATCATTAAGTAAAGCGCTGCATTGACAATCGGCGCACCAATCGTTTGGAGGGGAACTTTGAAAAAACGGGCGATTTCGCGGATAAAAAGTCCTTTCACTTGAATGAGAGTGCTCATTTCTCCTCGCTGTTTAAGATATTTTCCATCACATCTTCTAGTGTTCCGGGTTGGACTTGGAGATTGAGAACTTCATCATATGGGATGGCGATTTTGGCTAAAAGTTCTTGGATGCCCATTTTCGGAGGAACTCGGAAGTGAAGATTGAAGGCATCGGTTGATTCGAGGAGGTCATGGGAAAATGATGTTTTTGGGGTTTTAAGCATGAGCGAAATACGCTTTGAGGAATGTTGTTCGAGGAGAGTATCGACCTTATCGACTCGCCTAAGTCTTCCATGTTGCAGAATCCCAATCCGATCACATAACTGCTCGGCTTCCTCAAGGTAGTGAGTGGTGAGCAAGATCGAAATGTTTTTGTTTTTGAGTTCGTGAATGAATTCCCAGAGGGAATTACGCAATTCGAGATCGACACCTGCTGAGGGTTCGTCTAGAAGAAGCAGTTTAGGCTCATGAATGAGTGCTTTAGCAATCATGAGTCGTCTTTTCATTCCACCGCTGAGTTGATTCACCATTTTCTTGCGGTGAACATAAAGGTCGAGTTTGTGCAAGAGGTAAGAAATATCGCTAGCCTTCTTTCGGATTCCGAAATACTGGGCATGGTAGTCGAGAACTTGCTCCACATTGAAAAAGCCATGGTGCACGAGTTCTTGAGGGACATAACCAATGAGCGCTTTGGCAACTCTGGGCTTGATTTCAGGGTTAACTCCGAAGACTTCAACAGAGCCACTAGACGCGTTTTGGAGGGTCATGATCGTTGAAATGATCGTCGTTTTCCCTGCACCATTCGGGCCAAGAAGACCAAAAACCTCTCCGGGCTTGATCGAAAAAGAGACTTCATCAACTGCTGTTTTTGCGCCGTACTTCTTAGTGAGTTTTTTGAGGACAAGAGGATCAGGTTGCTTCATCGTCGTCTCTTTTTCTTTTTCAGCTCCTTTCGGTCGAGAAGGAGGTGGCACCAGTCGGCAAGGCAAACTCCAGCCAGTCCATATAAAATGTAAAGCTCATGCCGCTTGTAAAACTTGATCAAGGATGACTGAGTCGGCAAGGCTTTGTAGATGGCAAAAAAGACTAAGCAGCCCCAAGCTGCGAGCCAAAGGATACGTGTTGCTGATCCAAAAATAACATGATGCGATAATCCACGGTGACTGAAAAACTGCGCGTACGAACGGAATGGAAGGCTAAAGAAACCACGCAGGGAAAAAAGGCGGATTTGATAAGCAAGATCCATGTCGGGGCTCATGAAGAGGGTGCTGTAAGTAAACGTTCCCGCGAAGGTGAGCAGTAAATAATAATGGGGATGGAGAAAGTAAAAGGCTGCTGCAAGTAGCACCGGTAAGGCTATGAAGATGTTAAACTTTGAGTGTTCTTTGTATTGAGACATGTTTCAAAGCTTAACATCTTGGAAATTTTTTTTAAACATGCGTGTTGATAAGTTCTATCGCGCGTTGCTGCCATAGTTGTGCGTTTGAAATTTTTAGGTAGGTATCAACCAGTAACGTTGCTGCAGCACATGCAAGTAAAAAGCATCCGCCTGAGGCTTTATATCCATATTTTTTGACATTCTCGCTTTCACTATAATGGGTGACTAAGAACGTGATGGAACTCAATGCGAGCATTGAAATGGTTGCAATTATGCTTAAATTGTAGCGAGTACTAAGATCTGCAGCCTGTGTTGCAAAAGAAGTAGCTAAGGTTGAAAGTTGACTCTTTGAGAGTGTAGACCATTGACCTAAGATTTCAGCTGTTTGGTTAGCTTGAATCATATTAGCCCATATAGCGCCTTTTGTAGACATTGTTTCCTCCTTTTATTGAATGTTTTTTCCAGGTTGCGACTTAGTCGAACCTGAAGAAATTTTAATAGGTGTTGTTCAGCAGCTCGATGGATCGCTGATGTAAAAAACTTACATTTGAAATTTGACCCGAGATGCTAGACCAACGAATCAGAGAATACACAAAAAAGACCGTTGATAACCCAGTGACTAAAATAGCAAAAGTGCGCTCATCTGAATCAGATGATGTTGCTGCAGTAATTGTGGTCAGGACACCAACAGCAAGCGAAGTCACTGCTGAAATGCGCCAAAGCCACAAACTTCCTGAAAGGTTTGCAAGTTGTTTGCCGAAGTCATTTGAAAGTTTTAAAAGTTCCTCAACCGAGCGAATGGTTAAAGAGCCAGTTGTTTGAGTAGTGATCTCGACCATGAGTTTCCTCCGAATTCGGAGGAAATTTTAGATTTGACAAAAGATTGTTTAAATGGCTGAGCAGAGTAGCATCTGGTGTGACTGGATGAATCTGAGAAAGTTGGTTTTCTAGCATTTTCATTCCACTCCATACATAGAGCTGTTTCTGAACCTGGGCATTGTCTTCTAACTCTCTATGAAAAGAACTTTTTTGAGTTTGAATGGAGTGTGTCATTGATCACCTAATATAGGAGAGTTTACTCGGTTTTGGGGTAAAAATCAATGAAGAAGCGCAAGGATTTCAGCGTCTTCGACTTGGTGAAACGTCTCGTAAAATTGGGAGACGGCCATGAAGTCTTCAGTTGGATTTAAACAAATGATTTGATCGACAGCAGGATCTATAAATTCGAGAGAACTTGGCGGAGCGACGGGAATGGCGACAACAATTTTTTTGGCGCCATCGCTTTGGGCTGAGAGGGCGGCTGCCATCATGGTGGCTCCTGTTGCAATCCCATCATCAACAAGAACGACAATTTTATCTTTGAGAGAAGGTGCGAGTCGTTCTTTGCGATAGAGAGCTAGCCGTCTTTCGGCTTCTTTCTTTTCAGTCTGAATGGTTTCATCAATATGGTTTTTGGAAACACCAAGTGCCTGAATCAGCGATTCATTGAAGTAACCCTTTCCTGTTTCTGTGATGGCCCCTATGGCAAGCTCCGGATAAAAAGGGGCTCCAATTTTTCGGGTCATGACGAGATCGAAGGGCAACTCTAAAATCCGGGAGATTTCAGCTGCTAAAACGACACCCCCACGCGCAAGACCTAAGATCAAGACATCTGGGTTGCCATTGTACTCTTTAAGGCTTTCTGCAAGTTTTGCTCCAGCGTCTGTTCGATCTTTAAAAATCATGGCGGAGTCTCTTTTGGATCTGAACATCGAGAAACTCTTCGAGTTCTGGATGGCGCTCAGAAAGGAAGTCCTTAAGATCGTCAGTGGCCCCATAGAATTCACTTACGGTGGGATAAGTTGGGGGAATTAACCGGAATTCTCCAACGTCTATGAGGGAGGCACGTCCGTCCATGAACCCAATGTTGCGCTTGCAGTTATTGTCGAAGTCGGAGATACCATTTTTGCTACGCGTAATGAGAAGGTCGAGAATGGAGCCAATTGCCTGTTTACACTCTTTAATTTTGTTTTCTTGAAGGAGGTTGTCGAGGTAGGTCAAAACTGTGATGGCTTTTCTTTGAACGAGAAATTCCATTTCATCAAGGTTAAGGGTGACTTTTCCTCCTTTCTTGGGATAAAGCGTGACTTTTCGATCGAGGTTGCTTGTTTTATTTAGATGGAGGTAGAGAAGGCCAGTCCGTTCGGGAAAATGGTTGTACCCAATGATGTAGCTCATGAATGTTTGATTGCGTAAATGCGTGCGTCTTTCTACTTTTGCCGATTGAATCACGTTGAGGTAGGGAATTTTTGTGAAAGGCCAAACGTTGTAGACGGATCGGGTGTGCATATGCTTTTGCTTGAAAAACTTGAGGACTAGCTTCCCATCCTCACTTTCGAAGGCATAGCATTCCTTACCACTTCCAAGATAGTGAAAGGGTTGAGAACTGATTTGGTCAAGGAGGTTTGTTTGCTCAGAAGTTAAAGGGCCAATGTCCCATTTGGGATGATAGTCGTGATACGAAACAATCTTTTTGAGGCAAAACCCTTTGGTTCGCTTGATAAAATTCACATAAATAAATAGACAGGCAAAAAGTGTAAGGGAAAAAAGAGCGCAAGAAATAAATAACCTTTTCTTCATACTTATTCTCGAACTTGGTTAATCATGTCGTTAATGAGGGTCGCCACATCAGATTCGTAATCTGGATGATGGCTCACAGTCCAGTCTAGCAGTTGATGGGAGACTTCAGTCAGCTCGGCGCGCATTTCTGTGGCACTTTGACGTTTCTCTAGCGGTCGCAGTTCTCCAATGTCAATTTCAATGGCTTGGTTGCCGATGAAGCCAAAGTTTTTGAAGAATTGAAGGTCCTTATCAAAATACCCTTTTTCCATCCTCCTTGTGATGACAGTCAAAAGGGAAGCGATGCTTTCCAATGCATCTTCTCGTTTTCCTAAGGAAAAAAGGGTGTCTAATCTTTTGTAGCCAACTTGAGCTTTTTTCTGAATCAGAAACTCCATTTGATCTATGGGGACGATCTGCTTTTCCCCATTTTGGTCAATTAGGGTGACTTCTTGGTGAAATAGATCGGTTTTATTGAGGTGCAAGTAAAATAGCCCTGTCTCTTTTTTAAGGTGCTCGTAGGCGATTTTGTAACTAGTGAAGGATTTATCCCGCTCACCTTTACGGCGGAGATACTTTTTCTTAGGGTAGAGGAGCATTTTTGCGGGCATAGGGATAAAGTCAATGAAAGACTGGGTGCGCATATGCTTTTGTTTGAAAAACTTCAAAACGTATTGTCCATCTTCGCTAAGAAAGGCGTAACAGTGGTTCCCACTTCCTAAATAGGTGAAAGGGTGCGCAAAGAGATCTTTGAGTGTGGCTTGCTGCGAGGGCGAAGGAGGAGTTGTTTCCCAACGAGAGTCATTATCATAGTAGGATTGGATTTTCTTTAAGGTAAATCCTTTTGGCCTTTCGCAAGCTGAGAAGGCGAGGAGGAGAGAGCATGCGCAGAGTAGATGGAGTATTTTTGTTTTCATACGCAGCAATTATAAAGTTGGAGCTGTACTGGGGTCAAGCGATTTGATAAGGGAAATGATTTGATTCAAAAACTCTTGTCTATCTAAGTGTTGGGTCTTCAACAGAGAAGATCAGGCCAAGTGCTCGGATTCCATTGACAGAGACATCGCTTGTCGTGAGATTTGTTGATGAGGAAAGGAGGGAGACAGTTTCTTGTTTAATTTGGTCGATGAGTTCATCTACGGGAGAGCTAACCACGAGAAGGAGCTCTTCATCTGTTGTGTCTGAAATCAGGTGATAGGGGATCTCTTCGAAAGAGACTTCAAGGCTTTTTAGAAGCATTTCGTAGTGCATTTTGAGAGTGTCGGTTGAGAGGAGACTTTGCATGTAGCCAGGAGAGATCGAGTAGAAAAATTTTTCAACAAGATGAGTTGGGGGAACAACAGCTTTGAGTTTAGATAAGTTTTCGTACTGCTTGACAATCATGCCGCTATTAAAGTCTCGCAAAGGTCCAAAAGATTTTTTCAAATAAGAGAGGATGGATTTTCGTGCTTCACAGAGGCTAAACTTGTCATTTTCATCAGTGAAAGACTCTTTGTCTAGCTCAAGCTCTAGGACATACGCATGTTGCAGGTGACGCTTATTGAGAATTCCTGCAATCTTGTTTTGATGGGAAAGCACCTTCATATGAGGGCTGTTTTCAAAATGGATCTTTTTAGGCTTTAAGCAGACTAAGATAACCGTGAACGTGACAGTTTCATCTGTTTCACTTGCAAAATGAATGATGACTGGAGGCGGGTCTTGTGGAGTTTTGAGTTCTTTGCTAAGCGTGAGAATATTGCGAACAACTTCTTCTTCATTGGCATCATGGGCACGATGGACTTCAGAAAAGCGGTAGAGAGAGTGGATCTCTTTGGGGAGTTTTTTCTTGAGCTCCTTGACATCACCTTGAGCAAAGGGGCGGCCGTCTTCTCGTTCCATTTCCAAATAGAGCATGCAGATCCGATCTTTGTCTTTTGAGCTAATGAGTGAGTCTTCGACAAGACGACTGTAAGGTAAATGTGATTGGATGACTTGAATCAGCTTTTTCTGGTCGAGATCTTCATGTTCACTCTTAAAATTGAGGCAGATCAAGACAGCTAAAACTGGGGTTTTAGGTGTGAGAGTTGTTCGCAAGACCTTGATTGAAATTAAATGCTCATTTCCCTTGATTTTGAGGCGATGGCTGATGTTTTTTCGGAAGAGATATAAATACGACAAGGTGCGATAGAGATGTCCAACATCTCTTTTCGATATCATGTTTTCTCCAAACATCAAGATCAGAGATTGAATGCCTTGGAACATGTTGTGATCAAAGGCTTGTGGACGTTCTTCAATCAGAGGAAGAAGGTGGTCAGGGATTTGGGTAGGCGTTTCTTGATGCGCCACTTTTAGGAGGAGATGGTGCGTTTCTTCTAGGATATTCGGGTCATGCTGATCATCAGGTTTTTTCACAAGAGACGAAAGGTTTTCTAATAGAACCATGCGCTTTTCATCCATTGTCAAAGGCTTGGATAAAACGAGTTTTCGGGCATGTTGGGTCGCAAGTAAAGTCAACCGAACTTCCTCAGCTAGACGGGGAAGTGTTTGCCTGATTTGATGGAGGTCTCGTTCGTTTTCGATATCGATGTAGATTTCAGTGATAAAGTAGCGGTCTTTTGGATGGATGATGAACCGAAAATTGAGCGAGCGAATGGCTGTAATAGGAAGTTGCTTTCCTGGAATCAGATTGCGAGCCATGGTGTCTAGGAAAAACCGTCCAGTCCCATGTGTGTATTCGGCGCTGCAGAGAATAGCAATTGACACACTGCACGGAGCTTCTTCAATCGAGGACCATTGAATAAGCGGAAGAGATTCTCCTAATTTTTGAAAATACGATTCATACGAAAGGAAATGTGGTGGCGCAACCTCAGTGTCAAATAGATCTTGTGGAATCATCTCTTTTACAAGTCGTTCAATGGACGTGACGTAGGAATCAAAGCCTTGTTTATTACCTTTTGGAGCGTTAAATCCCGATTTAATTTTCAGAAAGTCAATTTTCATTCAGCCTCCAGGTAGGCTTTCCCAAGGTGGATTGAGCCAATAGGGGAGATGTACATTCCCTTCAATCGAGACTGACTTAAGTAGACTTGATTCCAATGGTAAATCGGTGCGATGGGCATTTCATTTGTTAAAATTTCTTCGGCTTGTCGCAAGAAAGCAATTCGCTTTGTTGGGCTTTCAATGCGCATGGAGTCATCTAAAAGTTTGGTATATTCAGAATTTTCCCATCCAGGATAATTTTTGGGGTTGCCACTAAACTTGTAGAGGTCGAGGATGTTCATAATGTCGTTGTATTGGATCACAAAGCGAGTGAAGGCAAATTCATAGTCGCGGCGTATAAGTTTATCGAGGTAAACTTTGAAGGTGTAGCACTCTAAATTGACCTGGATGCCAAGAACTTTATTCCACTGTTGTTGGAGGGCTTGAGCGACTTTTTTGGGAGCATCTCCTTCAAGGTACATGAATGTGATTTTGCTTAAATCATTTTTTTGAAGCCCCAATTCCTGCATCCCCTTGCGCAGATGGTAGCGAGCCAATTGGTCATTTGCATCAGCAAAAAACGTCTCTTTCATATGATATTTTAAGATAGACGGAATGGGGCCGCTTGCAACTTCTTCATCAAGTTGTGTCGTGTGTTTTACAATGGCATCACGGTTGATAGCATACGCAAAAGCTTTCCTAATATTAGGATTGTTGAAGGGATAGTGGTTGACGTTAAAACTGCAGTAAGTTGTGGCTCCTAAAGGATTTTTCTTGAGCAGCCCTTTTTGTTTAAGGTCTTGAATGCTATCAAGTGGTAGTGGCGTTAAGAGGCCAAGAAAGTCGAGCTCGCCTCTTTCATAGAGTTGCAGAGCTGTCGACTCGCTTTCGATCAGTGAGATGTGGATACCGTCCAGCCCCACTTCATGAGCTTCCCAGTAAGCGGGATTTCTTTCAAGAATCAGCCTATCGTGAATTTTCCACTCTTTTAAAATGAAAGGACCGTTTGTAATAAGTTGAGGACCAACTTTATCGGCCCACTCTGGATGAGATTCTACAACGTGAGAAGGAACGGGAAAAAAGACGCAAAATGCGATCAATTCTAAAAAATAGGGAGTGGGACCTTCTAGAGTCACTTCAAATGTTTGGGCATCTCGAGAACGGACACCGACTTCATTGAGAGGAATAAGGTTTTCTTTGGCAGCTTTGGCGTTTTTGATGGGGTAGAGAAGGTTAGCATTCGGAGCCGGAAAAGCCGGGTCTAGCATCTTTTTCCAAGCAGCTTCAAAATCATATGCCGTAACAGGTTGGCCATCAGACCAATAGGTTTCGCGTAAATGGAAGGTATAGACAGTTCGATCTTTAGATGTTGTGATTTTTTTTGCTAATCCAAGTTCTGCAGAAGAATGAGGGGACATGCGCGTCAACCCTTCGAAAAGCATGAACTGGACTGTTGAAGAGGTGGGATCACCCCCTTTGCGTGGATCTAAAGTGGGAGGATCACTAAGGAAATTGATACGCAGCATTTGCTTAGTCTTCTTTGGTGAAGAATGGCACCCCATCGCTAAGCAAGCTAGAAGAGCAAATATAATGGCAATTTTCTTCATCACACCCTCCTATTGGATGTAAATTTCAGCAAGCTATACAAGTGCGGATTATTTGTAAACCATTAAGACAAATTTTATATTTAGTTAATGTCAGAGTAGCGAAAATCAACATGACCCAATGGAGAAATTTGGGCATTTTTCAAGTTGGGGTTTTTGAGGTAGAGAGCGTTGTAATGATAGAGCGGAGCAATGGGCATTTCTTCTGCAATGAGCTGCTCTGCTTGTTCGAGGATATGAGCTCTTTTTTCTGGAGAAATCACAGAAAAAGAGCTGCGAATGAGCTGTTGAAAACGGACATTTTCCCAAGCGCTATAGTTACGGTAGGTATCTTTTTCTAAAAAGCGTTCAAGAAAGCTCATACGGTCATAAAATTGAGCGACCCAAGACATTTGTGCAAATTCAAAGTTCCGCTGACGGAGTTTATCTAAGAAAACCTTGAGTTCAGAAGACTCTAGAGAAACCTCAATACCTAAAACCTCTCTCCATTGGCTTTGAAGGGCTAAAGCAAGCTTCTTTTGGAGTTCAGAAGAGAAAAATGAATAGGTGAGTTTGGGAAAGTTTGCTTTTTTCATTCCGAGTTCTTCGAGTCCTAAAGCAAATTCTTTTCGAGCCTCTTCTCGATCTGCGTCATTAAAAAAACGGCTTTCTTCATAGTCTTTTAAGACAGAAGGGACAGGACCAGTGGCGACTTCGTCGAACATCTGGGTGACATTATCGATGATAAGTTGACGATCGATCGCGTATGCAAAAGCTTTGCGTATATGGATGTTATTGAAGGGCGAGAGTGTTGTATTAAAGGCGCAAAAGTTCGTTCCTGCTATGGGTCGCATTTGAATTTCTTCAATAAGACTGAGAGAAGAGACAGCATCGAGAGGGAGAGGGGAAATGAGACCACCAATCCAATCGAGGTCTCCTTTTTCAAAAAGATTAAGGGCTGTTCCTTCATCGGCAATCATGGTCATGCGCAGAAGGTCAATCTTTACAGCTTTTTCATTCCAAAAATAATCATTTTTTCGAACGACAATTTCATCATCACTTTTCCAAGATGCGAGTTCAAAAGGTCCGTTCGAAATGAGCATGGGGGAGCTTTTTTTGGGAAGTTCAACTTCTTTTCCTCCTTGCGGAACGGGGAAGAACGTTGCATAAGCAGTTAGCTCCATAAAGTAGGGGGTGGGCCTTTCGAGCTCGACGATTAAGGTCGATTCATCAGTCGCATAGACGCCAACATCTTGCAGTGGGCAAAGCCCTTTTTTGGCCTGCGCTGCATTTTTAATAGGAAAAAGGAGATGAGCTGTAAGCGAAGGAAAGTCTGGCGAGAGAAGCGCTTTCCAGGAAGCGGCAAAGTCGTCTGCAGTAAGCGGTGTTCCATCAGACCAGCAGGACTCTCTAAGATAAAAAGTGTAAACTCTGCGGTTTTTAGATATTTCAATAGAATCTGCTAAGGCAAAAGAAAGCGTGCCATCAGGTTCAAGGCGTGTCAATCCTTCGTAAAGCATGAAGTGAAGGGCATTGGAAACAGGGTCAGTACTTTTGCGTGGATCTAAGGTAAAAGGGCTGTAGATAAAGTTGGTGCGAACTTCTTTAAATTTGCGTGGTTTTTTAGAAGAAAGCTGTTTGCTACAGCCTGGTAGAATCAAAACAAGTAGAGAAAAGATGACTAGCAGCAGTTTGATTTTATAATTTTTCATCAGATTCCAAATATCTATAAAAGGAATGCAATAATTATAAAGGAAAGAAGGATTAGTTTAAAGACTTAGTAGTTATTCTTTCAATTTCTTCATCAAAAAAAGGCAGGAGGCCAGGGTGGTTTTGGGCAATCCACTCTTGCAAATCTCGAGTGATACGAATCATTTCGTCTTGATAAACTTCGGGTTTTTTTTCCTTATCATCTAGAGAGAGACGGCCCACATCGATTTGAACTGGGTGGTGGTTGACAAAGCCAAAGTTTGTAGAGAAATCGGGGTCTTTGTCAAAAATTCCTTTTTGACACCGGACTAAAGCGAGATGAAGTAGATCTCTCAGACCTTGCTCGGCCTTTTCTTTCTGTCCTAGGTTCATCCAATTGTCAATCGTGTCATAAACGAGAGAGGCTTTTTTCTGCAGAACAAAAGGTGTTTTGCTTAAGTCAACGGTGTGCTTTTTGCCAATTTTGTCGTAAATGGTGACTTTCTTCCCTAGGCGGGTTGAAAAGTAGAGGATGCCTGTTTCTTCGCGCAGATTTTCAAAAGCAATTTGATAGCTACTCAACGTACATTCTAACACCGCTCTTTTTTGAGCTCGCTTCTTGTTCCGCATACTAGAAAAATAGTTGGGCAAGGGGAGAAGGTCAAGCCAGGGGAGAACGCGCATATGTTGGAATTTGAAGAGCTTTAAAACGGTCTCCCCATCTTCTGAGAGAAAAACATAACTTTGGCTTCCTGAATTGAGGTAGTGAAAGGGCTTTTCTAAGGTGGTGGTGGCAATTGGAAAGGGTTCTTCTGTTTCCCAATATGAGTAATCCCCCTTAGGTGGGTAGACATTGACCATGGCAAACCCATCTGTTGCTCGATGGCAAAGCCGCTCGACACCAAAAAAGAGGAGGAGAAAAAGTAAAAATTTACTATATGTATGAAGTTTCATCTGTAGAGCTATCATAACCCAAACCCGTGAGGTAAGTCAATTTGGACGTGGCATGGACAAAAGAACGACTGTTAGTATTGTTCTCAATGACATGTGCGATTTCGATGGTCTTTCTTAATACGACTCTGTTACCAATTGCCCTTCCGACGATTGAAAGACAGCTGCTAGTCACTCCGGTGACCCTTCAGTGGATCATCAATAGTTATCTACTGGCCACAGCAGTTTTTGTCATCGCAGGAGGCCGTTTGGGAGATTTGTTTGGCCACCGCCGTTTTTTTTGCATGGGGATGATCGTCTATGCGTGCGCTTCAATCAGTGGGGGACTAGCTCAAACGGGTTGGTGGCTTATCTTGAGTCGTGGCATTCAAGGAATGGGGGGCGCGATGATGTCGCCTGCAGCTATGTCGATTTTAATCCATGCCTTTCCGTTAAAGCAGAGGGGGAAAGCCATTGGAATTATGGTGGCAATTGCTTCTCTATTTCTCTCGATTGGACCTTTTATTGGAGGGCTTTTTACTGAGCTTTTCTCATGGAGATGGTCGTTTTGGTGCAATCTTCCCATTGCCACATTGGGAATCATTTTGACGATGAAATCGGTTCCAAAATCTAAAAAACTAGATGAAAAGTTTGACTTTATTGGGTTCATCACGACCTCTATTGGTCTTTTCTGTTTAACCCTGGCTTTAATGCAAGGAAAGAGTTGGGGGTGGAGTTCTCCCATCATACTGGCGCTTTTTTTCTTTGCAGTAGTGTTTATTCTTGCAGCTCGCTTTTTAGATCGTTTTGCTCAGGAGCCTTTTTTTGACTTCAATTTGTTTAAAAATCCCATTTTTATTAGTGGAACTACCCTGATCTTTTGTTCTCAATTTGTTTTAATGATCACTGTGTTTTGGCCGATTTTTTTTCAAAAGGTCTTGGGCTTTTCACCCATTGATGCAGGACTTTACACTGCTCTTGCGACGATTCCCTTGATCATCGTTGCGCCTCTTAGCGGAACGATTAACGATCATTTTGGTCCGCGCCTTCCGATTGTGATTGGCTTTAGCTTGGCGATCTTTTGTTTTCTTTGGTTTTTTTTATTTTCAAGGTCGCATGATATCCACCTTTTGGTTCCAGCGCTTCTTGCTTTTGGATCAGGCATTGCTTTTGTCATGACACCTGCAAGTACCACAACTCTTGGGAGTGTTCCCAAAAATAAAACAGGGGTTGCGACAGGGATGTATAATATGATCCGGTTTACTGGAGCCACGATTGGTGTGGCGATCTTGGGCGCTCTGCAGTACAATATTCAACAAGATGCCTTTGGCAAATTCCTGAAAGCAAATCGATTGACAAACAAGCTCGATCCTTCCCTCTATGATGGATACCTTGCTGATCTTCCCACATCTGTGGAAGCAATGGAGAAGCTGACCCCTCCCATTGCTAACCTTGTCAAATCAAGCTTGTACGAGGCAACGGCACTCGCTTTTTCCTGGACCAATTTGCTTGCCGGAGCTGTTGCAATGGTGGCGCTAATCGTAGGGGCGGTTTTTTTCAAAAGTGCGGCTAGAAAATAATTGCACTCTTGATTATGGATAGGTTCATGGTGAAGAAACTGTTGCTATCCTTCCTTTTTCTGTCTTGTTCCCTTGGCTTTGCGAAAGATAAAGAGCTACGAGTGGTTCCCGTTACGTCATCGCCGGAGTCTAACACGATCGTGCTTAGGTTGATATTTCCTAGACCTTATGAAAACAAACGGAAAAATCCCGTAAACGTTCAGATGCGGATTGAAGGTTTTCCATTAGGAACCATGACTCAAAATGACCGAGCAGGACAGATATTCAATGATCCCGAAGGTCAGAGCATTCATGTCATCATCGATAATGAACCTTATCTTGCTTTTCACCAAGCTGTTGAAGATTCTTTCGATGAGAATCGGGAATTTTATGATAAAATCATGAGTTTTGCGATTCCCTTCAACCTCAAACCTGGTCAACACGTCATACGTGCCTTTCCAGCGCGCTCTTATGGAGAAAGTTTGAAGGGAGATGGGTGCTTGCTGCAGAGATTTTTTATTTCCAAGACCGAAAAAAGTCCGATAATCTCGAGGTCGACCTGACGAAGCCCTATCTAACCTATAATGAACCTCAGGGAAGATATCCTTTACACGAGGCAGACCCTATATTGCTCGATTTTTTCCTCTCTAATTGTGAGCTTTCGCCAGATGGGTACAAGGTTCGCCTATATATAGATGGGAACTTGGCGCGTACCCTCACGAAGTGGTCTCCCTACTATCTTTATGGACTCCCAAAAGGGACCCATCAGCTCAAATTGGAGCTGATCGATAAGAATGACAAGCTCGTTCCGGGCTTTTTCAATGTCGTTCAACGGGAAATTACAATTCAGTAAGTTTCTTATAATTAATAGTTTGTATATTAATATTTCATAATTAATTAATTTTTATTAGTTTATACTAAACTTTTAATTATTATTATTTTATAATTAAAATTGATAATAAAAGAGAAGTCGGTTCATAATAAATTTAGGGGACCGCAAAAAGAAGGCAGCGCTATGAAGAAGGGCTCAAAGTCAGATGATATGACCATTATGGATGCAGTAGACAATCTGTCTAGCATCGCCGAGGTTGACGTCGAATCAACAGCAGAAGGTGTTGAGCGTGGTGTAAAAGGAAATCTGCAAAAGTTTAAGAATCTTAAACAAACAGAAAAAGAAGAAACGCTCAAGACAGTCAAAGGAACTTTTAAGACAGTTCATAAATATCTCCAACATATTTATCAGAAAGAAAAAGAACAGTTGCAAGACGTTGAAATGCAACGTGGTGTCAAAGCGATTATGGTGCTTGCTGGGGAAGCTGCCGACAAACTGGGAAAATGCACCTCCATTTTCAAACACACATACGAAGAAGGACAACTTGAAGAGATTTCAGAGTACAAGGATCTTAGAAAGTTTTACCTCAATAAGATTGTGAAACGGTTCCAAGAAGTCCTGGCATCAGAAGAAGCTTGGGAAGAAGAATGGGGAGTTGAAGATCCTACCGTAGATATTGAACGACTTGGCTTAAAGGATTTAGAGACAGTCAAAAGAGATCGAGAGTACGAACTATTCTATATCCGACAAGACGATGGAAAACCATTTTTCAACCGGAACTTACTGCGCCACATCAAACTTGTCAGCGATTTCGATGAAGTCATCAGCGCTGCAGAAGGGGAAGATCCCTTATTGCGTGTCAATATCTTAGTCGATAAGGAAGCGCAAGTTGTTGCAAATGAAATTCGAGAAGATATCAAAGATGAGCTAGACGACTTTTATGTCGATGCGATGCAACATCAGGACATTCCAATCATTCAAACGATGAACAAAGTGACGATGTCGCTCCTACTAGCATCCAATCCTCGCAATTTACTTCAACACTCAATTGGAAAGACTTGTACCCGTTACTTTCACGATTTCCAGTATTTTTTAAGGGAAATCCTCACATCTGCAGATTATATCCGGTTGATTTCTCATTCTTTGAATGAAACCGATAAACTTTCGCGGGCTTTAGTGCATCTTGTTCATGCATTTTGCTTTGCGTTTTTCGTTCGCGTGGGAAAACGCAACGACTTAATTGACTACATCCACGATTTGATTAAAAAAGGCTATGGGGGCCAAGAGATTGCACGAGGTGAGACAAGCGACCCGCTAACCTTTTGGAACGACTTGCTCGACATCCACGATGTTGTGTCAAGCGTTCTCAAAAGGTATCCCAGTGGACCGCTCTTTAAAACGCTTGATGTTTTCCGCGAAAGAGATGAAAAAGAAGGGTTTGATCCCATTTATCAGGGAAATCAGCCTTCTTTGCAGTTTATGTTTTCAAGTCAATCGTTTGATTCCAAATGTTTACGTTTGCCTTGTCCAACATTTCATGACCACATCAATAAAGCTGAGATTATCGAAGAGTTCAAGGGATACTTGCGCTACTTAGATCAGAAAAAAGGAAAGGGGTGTCATCTCCTTTTCAATTTGCAAGATCGCACATCTTGGGAAGAGCATGCTCGGTGTCAAGCTCTTGAGGAACTTTCTCGTCGAGCTGAATATACAAACCAGCTTATCCTTGTGACACTGCCCAAAAAAACTGATTTCTACTTTCAAACAGATGCCTATAAAGATTTAACTGATGTAAACGATTTTCTCACATTGGTTCGAGATCAAATTGCTTCAAATGAAGAGTGTGGATTCTTTTTTGCCAATCGGATTCCGAGACAGGAACTCGATGGGTTTATTGAGAAGATATTACCTTTGATTCACAAACGAGTCTTTGGGTCAAAAGAGTCTCTTTCTAGAAGAGAGCGTCTGGATTTTATCGAAATTTTCTACCAGTTTCTCATGCTAAAAATCCTTGACCTTGTCAAGCCCGACTTTTTCAGCTTTACGTGTAAAGATGCTGTTGACGTTGGACCGACGACAAGCGCAGGGTTTTACTCCTTGGTAAAAATGATGAGCGAAACGAGAAATTACGACAAAGAAGAACAAGATCACTTCTTGTGGCTGCTTTATGGTCCATCTTTGCTTGTTCGGGAAAGACTTGTAGATTACCAACGATTAAGCCGTGTCATGAGTGCCATGACAGTTCTAAGCGAAGGTTTTCTCAAAGATCAAAAAGGATTTTTAAAAGACTTAGAGTCACTTTTTGATTATCCATTCCTACAAAAAATTCAGATTAAGTCTTAGATGGTGTCGTCATAAGATGGACAATCCTTAAACGACTACTGGAGAAAATTTCATCGTTGCCTTCCTTCGAAAGCTCGATTTGGGCTTCCTGTATCAGTTGCCTTGAACTTTTCTTCCATGAGCCGCTTCTTTATTGTCCCTTTCGAGACGACACTATCTAGAACTATTGGTTGGGAATACTGCTTGATGAAGCATCTGTGAAATTCACGACGGTTTTGGGGAATTCGTACTGCTGGACTTTGACACATGCAAAGATATAGAAAACCGCAAAGATTGGAAGTGATAAATAGGAAGGAAGTTGAATATAAATATTGGGCTCGGATGTCCAGTAACAGCGGGCAGTAGCGACCATAGAGCTGACAAATAGAGCTAATGCAAGACATTGAACTTGCTGGGCCCTTTCTTTAACGGCCTCAAATTCTAGAAATTGTTGACTAGGGACCGAAGGATACTCTCCGGTGTTTGTCCTAATATTACAGCTAACTGTTTTCACTAACATCTTTACGTTTTTTTTTATTGAAATTATATCCGACATGGAAAATTTGGATCAAGTAGAGTAAAATGAGGCTCCATTTGTCCATAGGAGACTCTCACAGTCTTCTTGAGAAAAATTTTGAAGAATAAGTTCTATATCTTTTTGTTCAAAAGGACGTTTTGCTCTCGTGGAAGGAAGATCAGTTCCAAACATTAATGCCTCTGGGTTGACCCGATGAATCTGCTGGAGGAGTGGGAGTGGGTCACAATCAAGTCTTCCAAAACCCGTCGCTTTTACCCGGGCTCCTCGTTCAACCCACTTGAGCATTAAGGGGAGTCCTTCCTTCGATAGCCCTAGATGATCGATACTCACTTTGGGAAGGGTGAGATTGGGAAGGTCTTTTGCATCGATATAGAGTTCAACATGCCAACCGGCAAGCTCATAGACGCGATGGGCCATTTTTTCTAATTCTACAAGCGATTCTGAGCCACCTCGTTTCACATTAAAGCGAACAGCTCTTACCCCATCCTGATGGAGTCTCATGATTTCTTCATCTGAAACACTGACTGGAAGTTGTGCAACACCATAGAATTGTGGGCCGAGCTTGGGAAGGAGGTGAGACAGGTAGGAGGTATCAAATCGCTGAAAAGATCCCGAAACAAGAGCTCCCCCTTGAATCTCGAGCTTTTTGATCCATTTTTGATAATCGGACAAAAGAAAGGGGGAGGGTAGAAACCCCTGATTTTCAAATAGAGGAAATTGGGGATCAATTAAATGAAAATGACTGTCAAAAATCTTCATCATCTTACCTTAAAATCATAGTTTAGCAGTGCTATTTGTTTATACGCTCTTGTAATGGAAATTTTGTCCGCTGGCAAGTTGAATAAGTCTATGTGCTTTTTGGATATCCTCTTGTGCGTTTTGCTCTGTTGCAACTTCTAAATATTCCCGAAAATGTAGTCGGGCTAAATCCTTTTTTTGTTCATACATGTAACCTTCCCCAAGAGCGAGATATGATGATCTAACAAAATGCTCTTTTTCGTTAGCGCTTAGGTCGTTTGCTAGCTCTAAACATTTGAAAAAGTGCTCTCTGGCTTTTTCTGTCTCAAATAACATTTGATGAGCATGTCCTATATTGTAGTGAGTGCCAGCTAAACACTTTTTGTCATTTAGGGTCATGAGAATATCTAAGCAGTTTTGGTATTCTTCTAGAGCTTCATGGAAGTTGTCTGATGATGCAAGCTGCTGTCCACGTAGAGAATGCTCCATAGCTATTTTGATCTGTGCATTGCCCGGGTGTTGGAAAAACTTTTCGTAATAATCTTTCATCATCTCGGATTTTTTTTGTTCCGTTATAAGATAAAGGCTATTTCCCCGTTGAACTAGGTAAGGCTTGGTGATAATATCTCTTTGAAAATGGCCTATCTCACCTTGATACTTTTGCTCTGTTTCAGCTACTTGTTTTTTAAGGGCCTCAAATGCTCTGTTTATCTTTTCTGTTGTTAAATCCGATAAGTGATAAAGACAGATTTTTTGAGCATTTTCTGTTCTAGCGTTGAAGTCGATTTTTTCCCATCCTCCTTTACATAAAATCCCAATATTGCTACTTCTCACTGCTGACATATTTCCCTCATTTTTTATGTTCAGAATGTGCGTTTTAAATAATGCAAGATAAACGTAAGGAATTGGCAAATTTTTTTGTAAGCATTTTTTTACGCATAAAGACTATGTTGAGATGAACTTATCATCTAGAAGTATAGCTGACCTTGGTGGTGACAGTTTCTAGTTGAGTTCAAGATCTTCGGGAATCATTGAGAGGGTTTTATACTTGCCTCCCATTTCTCTTAGCAGCGTTTGCCAGAGTTTTTCAGGAGGGGTTTGAAATACGTGATCTTTTGATGCAGGATGCAAATACCACGCACCGCTTAAGAACTCTCGTTCAAGGAGCCCCGCTCCCCAGCCGCTATAGCCTAAGCACATCAGAAGCGAGGTAGGCTCAGGGCTGCCAGTCATTTCTTGGATGCACTCCATGTCTCCTCCAAGATAGACTCCTTCACAAACTTTAAGGTTGCTATCAGAGTCTTGTTCATGAGAATGGATGAGCATGATTTGATTCGGTTGGTTGGGGCCACCAGCGCGGATACTAATATCAGCATCGGCAAGTTCTTCTAAATTGAGCATTTCTTCAGGCACATCAATGTCTAAAGACTTATTGATGATAATTCCAAAAGAGCCAACGGGGCTGTGATCACAAAGCAAGACAACACTGCGAAAAAAAATGCCGTCATCCACTTCGGGACTTGCAATTAAGAAACTGCCTTTCTTGAGCTCAGAATAGGGAACTCGTTGCATAGCGTACCTCCTCTATCTCAGGAGATAGCATCTGCACGCTTACTTTGCAACTTCCTGTTGCCAGTTCATGAGCTGCTCATTATAAAGGCGCAAATTATCGTACAAAGCTTGTGCACTATGCAGAAAGTCCGCAAAATCTCGCTTAAACAAGTTGCTGTCAAAGATCTTATCCCTTTCAGGACTATCTTCGGCCCGATCAACTAGCATTGAGAGGCGAGACATCGATGTATTGATGAGATCCACCTCTTTCGTAAAGTAGTTACGGAAGTTTTGGGGCGAATTGAGAGCATTAAGCTCGGTAATCTGTCTTAAACGGGTCCGTTGCCATTCTTTATTGAGATTAAAGAAAACCCCATAGTGGTTCACATCATTCATGAGTGTGTTCACTTTGCTCAAGATGGCATTGACCTGCAGGTAAGTGTCGTTGTTCATGAACAGATGACCGAGAGTTCCTTTTCCCTCTGCTAAATGGTTAGCAACAACATCAATAGAGCGGCTGGCAGTTTTCATGTTGCGCATAGTGACACCGAGATTTCTAAAGAC